>JANLSG010000178.1:0-3205 GCA_031362295.1 Chloroflexota bacterium | reverse complement strand
GACATCGCCACGCGGGAGGGCGTCCGCACGCTGCTGCCCGCGAGCGACATTGCTCGGACCGTTGTCGCCGCCCTCGAAGCTGCCATGGCTCCGACGCCAGGCTCGGTCACGGTCGTCCTCAGCGACGACGAGGAGCTCGCGGACCTGAATCAGGAGCACATGGGCCACGAAGGCCCCACCGATGTCCTCTCGTTCCCGATGCTCGAGCCGTCCGCGTTTCCGAGTCGAGTGCCAGCCGCCAAGCGTCGGATCCACATCGGCGACGTCGCGATCTCGGTCGAGCGAGCTGCAGCGCAGGCCGTCGAGGGTCGGGGAGGGCACACCGGCGACGTGCGCTGGTCGCCGGCAGACGAGGTTCGCCTCCTCGTCACCCACGGGACGCTGCACCTATGTGGCTGGGACCACGCGGAGCCGATCGAAGAGGCAGCAATGCGGACGCTCGAACGGAGCCTGCTAGCCAATGACTAAGGTCGGTCCTGCGCGCGTCGTCGGGCTCCTCATCGCCATCGCGGCGATCGCGAGCTGTGCCCCCTCGGAATCAAGCGCGAATCCCGCAGACATGATGGTTTCGATCGACCCGGGCCTCACCCCGCGGATGGCGCCGGGCGCGGTGGCGTTGATTGCGCTGCGCCAAATCGAGGATATGCAGGTTGCGGTCGGCGTGGCCCTTCGCCCAGCCCGCATCGTCAGCGTTGGCGCGATGCGCGAGCCGGCGGCCTGGGCAGCGATCGGACAAGGCGGAAACGGCCTCGCCGATCGCGTGGTGTGGCTGGTGCGCGGTGAAGGCACCTTCTACACGAATCGCGGCCGCGGACCCCGAATCGTGCCGCCAGTCCCGACTGGCTTCTTCATCATTGACGACGCGGACGGCAACATCAGCGGCTTCGGGTTTCCCTAGGCCCAAGGCCGTCGGGATACCATTGACGCGAGCCCCCGGACGCGGTCCCGGGGCCGTTCGGCGTGTCCCGTGATGAGGTAACCGAGATCAACAAGATCGTGGTCGGGCTCGGCAATCCGGGCGAGCAGTACCGCCAGACCCGGCACAACGTGGGCTGGATGGTCCTGGATCGCCTGGCGGATCGGGCTGGCTGGGATGGCAAGGGTCGAAGCAAGGACGCGTCGTCCGTGGTCGGCGGGCGATTCCGCGGGCTTGACCTTCTGCTCGTGAAGCCGCAGACATACATGAACGAGTCGGGCATCGCCGTGCGCAAGGTGCTCGCGCGGGAACGCGCGCCGCTCACCGAGATGCTCGTGGTCGTCGACGACTTCGCGCTGCCCTTCGGCAAGCTGCGCTTCCGCGAGGGCGGCGGCCCGGGCGGGCACAACGGGCTGCGCTCGATCATCGGCGAGATGGAGTCGGAGGCGTTCAGCCGGCTTCGCGTCGGCATCGGGGCGCCGAATGACCGGTTCATCGATCACGTGCTGACCAAGTTCGAGCCCGACGAGCGCCAGCGGCTCGACGAGCTGCTCGACGCCGCGGCTGATGCCGTCGAGGGCTGGGCGCGGGAGGGCACGAACAAGGCGGCGACGCGCTTCAACGCGTTCGACTTGCGGCCAGCCGACCAGGACCTCGTCGCGCCACCGGGCGAGGTGAACGGGCCGCCCGGTCCCGACGGCATCCGCCGAACGACGACGGGCTGGCGAAAGCTTCGATCGAAGGCGGACGCGCCCGACGGCGAGGGCGGCGAGGGTCGCGAGTGAGCGGCGGCACGTCCCTGAGGGGCAAGAAGGGTTGGGAGCGGCGGCTCTCCGAGCGCGAGGAGGCGGCGCCGTCAGTTCGCAAGTCAGGCGCAGGGGCGGGCGCCGGCGAGGTGCCGCCGCCACCGAAGGAGCCGAGCGTCCGCTCCATGGCCGAGCCGAAGGCGCCGTCGCCGACTCGAGCCACGACGCCCACCCGGCCGGGACCCGGCCGGCGCCTCCCGAATCTCGCGGGATTGCCGGTCCTCCTGGCCGGCTCGGGAGCATTCGGGACGCTGCGCGAGCGGCTGGGCCCGATGGCGGCGCCCGCAACGAACGCAGGACGCCACGCCGGGATCACCTCGGTACCGCACGGCGCCAAGAGCTATCTCGCGGCGGCCCTCGCGTTAGTGGCGGGGGAGCGGATCTGCTGGGTGGCCCGCGACTCGGAGATCGGCGATCGCGTGGCCGAGGAGCTCGCGGCGTGGATCGGCGATCCGGCGGCCGTGGTGGTCCTGGAGCCACGGACGGCTCTCGCCTACGAGCGCAGCGAGCTGGTCGCCGACGAGACGGCAGCGCGCGTCGCAGCCCTGGCCGCGTGGCGGAGCGGAAAGGCGCGGATCCTCGTCGCGAGCGTGCAGGCGCTGATCCAGCACACGATCGCGCCCGCAGACATCCCGGCGAAGGCGCTGGAGCTCAAGGTCGGCGCGCGGGTGGCGCAGGGCACCCTCCTGCGCGAGCTGTTGGAGCTCGGCTACGCGCCGGTGCTCGAGGTCGCCGGGAGGGGTGAGTTCGCTCGCCGCGGCGGCATCGTGGACGTCTTCCCGCCGTCCGCCGAGCTGCCAGTGCGGATCGAATCCTTCGGGGACGAGATCGACTCGCTGCGGGCGTTCGACCCGACCGACCAGCGCACGACCGGCAAGGTCGATCGCGTGGCGTTGCTGCCCGCCTCCGAGTTCCTCGTGCCCGAGGGCGGCGCCGATGGCCTTCGCGCGCGCCTCGGCGCGATATCGAAGCGGCTGCCGGAGCGCCTGGCGCAGGACTTCGAGCGGCTCGTGGGCGCCCACGTGCCGGGCAAGACCGCCGGGGCCAGCGGCGAATCTCGCGCCGCGGCCGTCGGCGATGCGGCGGAGATCTGGGCGCCGCTGCTCGCGCCCGCGACCGCGCTGGACCACCTGGCCCCGGAGACGGTCTTCGTCCTCGACGAGCCGGGCGACCTCGGCGAGGCCGGCGAGTTCCTGTGGCGCCAGGCCGACGAGCGACGCGCGGACCTGCTCGCCGCGAGTGATCTCCCGAAGGACTGGCCGCCGACCCTCCTCCCGCCGCGCGACTGGAAGCGTCGCCTCCTCGGCGCGCGCACCCTCGAGCTGACCTGGGAATCGGAGCAGGGCGACGCGATCGCGGGCGGCGGCAAGTCGTCCGGCGACCTGTTCGGATGGCGCGAGCCGCAGCTCCCGCCGGGGCGCGGGGCGCGGATCGCCGAGGCAGTGGAGCGCTGGCGGGGCGAGGACGGCGCCAGCCCGCGCAT
>JANLSG010000093.1:0-6975 GCA_031362295.1 Chloroflexota bacterium | reverse complement strand
GCCGGCGAGACGAACGAGCCGGTCACGAAGGTGCCTGCTCCTTGGCGCCGCGGATGCCCAGGATGCGGCGCTCGTACTCCACGAACGCGTGGAATGCCTCGGGAACGAGGCGGGAGACGGTCTCGCGGCCCACGCGCCGCGTCACGACGAGGCCCGCGCTCCGGAGTCGCCCGATGTGCCATGAGACGAGGGGCTGGCTCAGCCCGATCCGCTCGATCAGCTCGGAGACCGTCGCCTCGCCCTGCGCAAGTCGCTGGACGATGCGCAGCCGGTTCACGTCGGCCAGGGCCTTGTGGACGATTCGCAGCGAGCGGAGCTCGTCGGGCTGGTCGAGGGCCGACGCGATGGTCGAGCGGATGTGGGCGGGCGAGGGGGCCAAGAACTGATCTCCGATCGGTTGGCGGAAATGTGCGTTCGCTCCGACGCGCGTCGATGTGGCGCGCCAAAGGATCAACGGTGGTTTATATCAATATGCGTTGATCCGGCGCCGGTGTCAACCGGATTCTTCGCGACAGTTTCGCCGCTTACGGGCGCCTGCTCCGCACGAGCCCCCAGCCGAGCCAGAGGCACGCGAGCGCGGGCACCGCCATCCAGGCCAGGAGGCCGAGCAGCACGATTCGGGCGGTCGCGATCGGCAGGCTCGCAGCCGAGGCGGTGCTCCCTGTCGGCGGCCCGCCAAGAGTCGTCTGGAGCCCGTCCAGCTGCGACGCAAGTGCTCGGAGATCCGCGGCGACGGCCTCGCCGTCCGAGACGTTCGCTCGCAGGGAGCCCGCGGTTGCCGTGAGGTCCACCGACAGCGCGCGCGAGTCGGCGGCTACGGCCGTGAATTGCGCGCTCATCGACTCGAATGGCCGCGCGCCGAACAGCTCGAAGGTCCCGAGCGACGCCAGTCCTTCGAACGACGAGGCGAGGCGGGTCGTGAGCTGCGCCGCCTGATCGGCCGCCGTGCTCGCCTGGATGAGGCTGCCGGAGGCGTTCGAGGCGCTCGTCGCGGCATGGTCGAGGGCGTCACGCGCAGGCCCGAGGAGCGCAACGGCCTCGGCGCGCTGGCGGTCGAAGCCGGCAGCCGCGTCGTCCACGGCGGACAGGGACCCGAGCACGAGCACGACCGCCGCAGCAACCAGCACGATGCCCGTCGCGCCGAAGGCGAGGAGGCCGACGCCGAATCGTCGTCGACGCGCCCGACGGATCACGCTGGCCGCAGCTCCCGGCGGAGGAGCAGCCAGCTCAGCGAGAGCACCACGAAGGCGATCCCCGCAAGGGCAAACAGTTGCCAGGGATGGCGCATCGAACCGGTGAGCATGAGGTCCTGGAGGAGGGCGATGCCGTGGGTCACCGGGAGAACATACGCCGCCGCCTGGACCGCCGGCTGGAACTCCTCGATGCGCAGGACGAAGCCGGAGAAGAACATCGAGGCGAGGAGCGCCAGCAGCGACAGCTGGACCGCCTGCCGCTCCGAATCGGAGACCACCGAGATCAGCAGGCCCAGCCCGAGCGACGCGACGAGCAGGAGTCCGATGACGAGCGCGATCGCTGCGGGCGCGGCGAGCATCGGCACGCCCAGGAACGACACGAGCAGCCACACGGAGATCGCCGCGATCACGCTCCCAAGCAGCCCGAAGGCGATGACCTTGCCCGCCACCACTTCCGTCGCACGCGTCGGCGAGGAACGGAACCGATCCAGCGCGCCGCTACTGCGCTCGCGCACGATCGACAGCGCGATGAGCGTGACCGCGAGGTGCTGGAGCACGAGGGCGAGCGCCGCCGGGCCGAAGTAGCCGACCAGCGTCGGGTTGACGGGCGCGAGGTTCTTGATGACGGCGCGCGTCGGCGCGGCGATCACCTCGGGCGGCACATCCGACAGGTCATGTCCGCCGACCGTGATGGCGTACGCCTGGCCCTGCTCCGCGCCGGCCCGGAAGATCTCGCGATTGACTGCCGACGAGAGCGCGTCGGCAAGGAAGCCTGCATAGGCGGCCTGGACCGGGTCCGTCAGGTTGATCACCACGTCCAGGTCTGCCTGGATGCCGGATTCGATCGAGGTGATGGCGTCAACCGGTGGCACGACCACGATGTCCACCTCGCCGGCGCGCAGGCGCTGCTCCGCCGCCGCCCGGTCGGTCAGGACGTCGACGATCACGAGGCCGCGGGCACCGAGGTCCTGGAACGACGCGACGTCCTTCGGCAGGTTGGACGCCGGATCGACCACGACGATGGTCCGCAGCTCCTTCTTGACGCCCTGGTAGCCGGCACCGAAGACGGCCAGGATGATGAACGGGCCGAGGATCAGGCTGAGGACGGCGCCCGGGCGCCGGAAGACCTCCGTGATCTCCTTGCCGACCACGGCCAGGACGCGGAACAGGGTCTTGATGAGGCCCATCACGCGGCCTCCAACGGTTCGCCAGCGGCCGCGGCGCGCGCGGCGGCATCGCGCTCGACGAGCTCGGCGAAGACCTCCTCGAACGTCGGGCGGACTTCTCGAACCGCGTCGACCTCGCCGCCGTGCTCCAGGACCGCCTGCACGAGATCGGCGCTGGTCTTGCCAGCGTCCTCCACGATCAGGCGGAAGTCACGCGGACCGGTCTGGCGCACCCCGAGCACGCCGGGCGTGGTGGCGAGGGTCTCGGCATCGAACAGGTGCGTCGTCGTGACCTCCAGCACCTCGCCCCCCAGCGCGGACCGGCGCAGGTCGTCCGGCGTCCCGAAGGCGATCAGGCGACCGGCGGAGATCAGCGCAACCAGGTTGCATTCCTCGGCTTCGGTGACGTACTGCGTCGTCACCAGCAGCGTCACGCCGTCATCACGCAGGCGGTGGATCTCGTCCCAGATCCTGCGGCGGAGGATGGGATCGATGCCGGCCGTCGGCTCGTCGAGGATCAGCAGCCGCGGCTCGTGGACGAGCGCCGCCGCGAGCTCCAGCCGGCGCTGCATCCCCCCGGAAAGCTGCCCGGCGCGACGATTGCGGACATCCCACAGGCCGACCAGCTTGAGCACGGCGGCGCGGCGGCGAAAGCGACGGAGGAAGACGAGCCCGTACAGGCTCGCCGCGAAGTCGACGTTCTCCAGGGCCGTGAGGTCGGGATACATGCTGAACTGCTGAGGCATGTAGCCCATCCGCTCGCGCGTGCGGCGACTGAAGCTCCCGGGATGCTCGCCGAGCACCTCGATCTCGCCAGAGGTGGCTCCGAGCGAGCCCGTGACCATCCGGATGGTCGTCGTCTTGCCGGAGCCGGACGGGCCGATCACGCCCACCACGGAGCCCGCGGGGATCTCCAGGTCGAGATCCGCCACGGCGTCGTGGCCGTTGTAGCGCTTGCGCACGCCGGCCATGCGAATGGCGACCGCGGAATCGATGACTCGGACCCTCCGATGCGACCGGGGCCGGTGGCTCCCCCGCCAGCGTGGCGGACCGGCGGTTACAGGCGTGGTGGTTCCCGGGCCACTCCGGCTACGGCGGCATTGCGGCACACTCGCGCCATGGGACGCGGGACCGCGCTGCTCCTCCTGGCCGTCCTCGGCACCGGCGCGTTTCTCTCCGGCCTCGAGCTGATGATCACCGCGGTCGCCCTCCCGGCGATCGTGGTTGACCTCGCCGACTGGACGGAGCTCCGTGCGGCCTCGTGGATCATCAACGGCTACCTGCTCGTGTCGATCGTCGTCATGCCGCTCGCTGGCCAGCTCACCGATCGGCACGGCGTTCGACGCGTGTTCCTGTGGGCGCTCGTCGTTTTCGTCGCCGGTTCCGTGCTGGCGGGGAGAGCCGGCAATCTCGGCGAGCTGATCGCGGCACGGCTCGTCCAGGCGGTCGGTGGCGGCGCGCTCGTGCCCGTGGCGACCGCCGCGGCGTCGCACCTGTTCGACGGACCGGCGCGCCCGCGCGCCCTGGGTGCGATCGGGGCGCTCACGTTCCTGGGCATGGCCACGGGCCCGTTCGCCGGCTCCTGGATCATGCAGGCGATCCATCCGGGCCGGGTCCTCGACGGGCTCGGCGTGGCCGGCGACCTGCGTACGGCCCTCGAGGCACCGTGGCGCTACGTCTTCTACGTCAACGTGCCGCTTGGGCTCGCCGCGCTGGCGCTCGCCTGGGCCGCCACGACCGGCTGGACGGTTCCGCGGCGTGCCCACCGGCTTGATCTTGCCGGAGCCGCCGCAGCCTCGATCGGGCTCGTCGCAGTGCTCCTCGCCGTGACGCTCGCGGGCAGCGAGCCCATCCCGGAACTACCTGCGGAGCCCACGGTGCTCGCCGTCGGGCTGGGGCTCGTGGCGGTAGCGGGCTTCGTCATCGCGGTCCTCATCGGACGGCGGAGCGCGGAGCCGTTCGTCGACACGCGCTGGTTCCGCGCCCCGTCGTTCGGTGCAGCCGCGCTGATCTCGCTGCTCACCGGGTACGGCTTCGCGACGGCGATCATCGGCGGCGCGGTCTTCGTGGACCGCGTGCTGTACGGCGGGCCGGACCAGCAGCGGGTCGCACTCGGTGCCCTCGCCGCGGCGACGGCCGCCGGAGCGCTGGTCTCCGGCCTCGTCCTGCGCGCGGCAGGCCTGCGGCTGACGACGATCATCGGGCTGGCGGCATCGATCGTCGCACTCACGCAGATGGGCGCCTGGACCCCCGCGACGCCGATCGGGGAGGTGGCGGCGTGTCTGGCGCTGTTCGGCGCCGGCTTCGGGCTCACGGTGACGCCGCTGTCGACCGCCGCCGTGGCGGCACTCGGCGAGGGGTCCTACGGCATCGCCTCGGCGACGGTGACGGTGGCGCGCATGTTCGGCATGGCGATCGGGCTCGCCGCCCTCACCGCGTTTGGGTCGACCGTCATCGACCAGCTCTGGGCGCAGATCCGCGCCACGCCCGACGCGTACAAGGCGTTCGTTCCGGAGTCACTTCGGGATCGGGCGTTCAACGACGGCCTGGTCGTCGATGCGCTCGAGTCGTGGGCAAGCGGCGAGGCCGCACAGATCGTGGTCAGGGTGTTCCTCGTTGCCGCGGCGGTGATGGCCGTCGCGGTGCTGCCCACCCTCGCCCTCGGCAGGGCGGCGCGTGCGGCTTCCGTCGGCGGTCCCGCGCAAGCGGGTGGAGCGACCCTCCCGGCCGCCTAGAGGCAGATGCGCGGGTGCGCCGCGGGGTGGGCGGACTTCGGGTCGGTCTTCTCTGCGGACAGGAAGTCGGCAACCACCTGGAGCTTGGGCACCGTGCCGTTCGGGCCCTCGGAGGTCTGCAGCCACAGGCGCTCCGTGGTCGCGGCAATGGCGTCGTTCAGGTCGCGGGTGTGCCGTCGGACCTCGGAGATCTGGTACAGGAAATGCCAGTCGTCGCTCGTGTACACCTCGACCGTCATTCCGATCATTGACTGGCCGTCGTCCGAGCGCTCCGAGCGCCGGAGCAGCGGCAGGAACATCCCGACCCGGGCATGGGCGTAGAGGTACGTCGCCCGGCCCTGCCCGGGCTGCCCGAACAGCGGCTGGTACAGCGCGACGTCGCACAGCGGGTAGATGCCGTAGCTACTGCCGACCTGGAGCATGATCGGCAGGTCGATGCCCAGCCGCCGGATGACGATCCGGGTCGCAACGCGGCCGGGCGGGAAGCTCGGGTTCACCACCTCGCCGCCGCCGGGCAGGGTGATCCCGCCGGTGAGCGTCGGCAGCGGGTCATACGAGGCGAGGGGTCGCGCCTCGGGCGGTGCCTCGACCGCCGTCGTGTAGGACATGAGCCCGTTGGCGAGGAGCGCGAGGCCCAGTGCGGTCAGGACGGCAGGGAGCACGCGCGAGCGAGGTCGGAGTCGGACCGTGTCCACCGCGTGGACACTAGCATCGGACCCCGGTGCACCTGGTCGACGGACCCAGCCCTGCTTCGGGCGGGCCTGGTAGCGACGCGTCTGGCTACCCGCCGATCGCCCGCGCGGCCTGGGCGACGACGTCGAGGAACGGCCCCGGGATCAGGCCCAGCACGACGGTCAGGACGCTCGCCACGGCGAGGCCGCCCCACATCAGCCGGCCGTGGGCCATGGCCGCGTCCTCCGTGCGTGGCTCGCGCATGAACATGTACACCACGACGCGCAGGTAGTAGAAGGCGGCGGCCGCGGCATTGATCACCGCGATCACGGCGAGAATCCCGACCGCGGTGTAGCCGTCATTGCCGGCCTGCACGGCGGCGAGGATCACGTAGGCCTTGGCGAAGAAGCCCGCGGTCGGCGGGATCCCGGTCAGTGAGAGCAGGAACAGGGTCATCAGGATCGCGAGCCACGGCTCCCGGCGCCCAAGGCCGGCGAACGTGTCCAGCCCCGACGTCACGCCGGCCCGGCGCTGGATCGCGGCGACGACGGCGAACGCGCCGAGATTCATCACCGAGTACGCCACGCCGTAGTAGAGCAGGCCCTCCAGGCCCTCGATCCGGCCGGCCGCGAAGGCAGCGAGGCCGACCAGCATGTAGCCGGTGTGCGCGATCGAGGAGTAGGCGAGCATCCGCTTCACGTTGTTCTGGGTGAGCGCGACCAGGTTGCCCAGCGTCATCGTCAGGACGGCCAGGATGATCACGACCTGGAGCCAGTCCAGGCGGAGCGGGCCGAGCGCATCGACGAACAACCGCAGGATCAGCGCGAACGCTCCGACCTTGGGGCCGACCGAGAGGTAGCCGGTCACCGGCGTGGGCGAGCCCTGGTATGCGTCCGGCGTCCAGTAGTGGAACGGGACCGCCGCGATCTTGAATGCGACGCCAGTGGTCAGGAAGGCGAGCCCGAGGACGAGCGCCGGCGAGAGTGCCCCGCCACCGGCGACGGCGGCCTCCAGCGACTCACGCACGCCCTCGATGCTGGTCGTGCCCGTCGCGCCCCAGGTGAACGCGAGCCCGAACAGGAAGATCGCCGAGCTGAACGAGCCCAGGAGGAAGTACTTGATCGCGCCCTCGGTCGAGTAGCCGTCGCTTTTGTGGTAGCCCGCGAGCATGTAGCCGGGCAGGACCATGAGCTCCAGGGCGACGAAGAG
>JANLSG010000158.1:0-3993 GCA_031362295.1 Chloroflexota bacterium | reverse complement strand
GGCCTCGCGGATGCGGCCCCCGGCTCGCGCGGCAGCTCCGGCGGGACGCGGATCCGGGATGGACTGATCGTCGGCGCGGGCGTAGCGGTGCTCACTACCGGCCTCGCGTCGGATTCGCTGCCGCTCATCGCCGGGCTCGGGGCCATCGGCCTCGCGATCACGGGCTGGGCGTTCGTCCGGCTCGCGCCACCGGGCACGCTGCGCGCCGCGCGCGGCTACCCGACTGCGATCCTGCTGCGCGGCGTCCTGACATTCGCATTCTTCGCCATCGACGCGTACATCGCGCTGCTCCTCGTCGAGGTTCGCGGCTGGTCCGCCGCAGGAGCCGGGATTGCGATCACCGCGATGACCGTGTCCTGGACGGCTGGCTCGTGGACGCAGGCCCGGTTGTCCGTGCGGATCCCGCACGAGCGCTTCGTGCGGGTCGGATTCCCGGTGGTCGCGCTCGGCATCGCTGGGCTCGGTGCCGTGCTCCTGCCCGCCGTTCCGGCCTGGCTCGCGGTGCCCATCTGTGCACTCGGCGGCTTCGGCATGGGCCTGACATATGCCCAATTCGCGCTGGTAGTGCTCCGCGACGTCCCGCAGGAATCGCAGGGCGAGGTCACGGCCGCACTCAGCCTGTCGGACGCCCTCGGGACCGTGCTCGGCACCAGCCTCGCCGCGGCGTGCGTGGCGGCGGCCGTTCGCGCCGGCATGGGCCCCGGCCCCGGGCTCGCCGCGGCCATCACGGCCGGGACCATCGCCGCCGTCATCGGCTGGGCGCTGGCGCCTCGCCTCCTGCCGAAGCCGCGCTAGACTCGGGCCTCGCCCCTGACGCCGGGCAAGCAACCCACCAGGAGGTCCCACCTTCGTGTCCGCCGAGGAACTTCGGGCGAAGATTCGCGAGGTCCCGGACTTTCCGAAGCCGGGAATCCTGTTCTACGACATCACCACGCTCCTCAAGGACGCCGACGCGTACCGCGAGTCGATCAGGCTGATGCTGGAGCCGTACCGCGGCGATCACCTCGACATCGTCATCGGCATGGAATCGCGCGGGTTCATCTTCAGCGCGCCGATGGCCTACGAGCTCGGCGCCGGCCTCGTGCCAGTGCGCAAGCTCGGCAAGCTGCCCGCCGAGACGCTGTCCGTGGAGTACGCGCTGGAGTACGGCTCGAACACCCTCGAGATCCACCGCGACGCGATCCAGCCGGGACAGAAGGTCCTGATCGTCGATGACCTGCTCGCTACCGGCGGCACGGTCCAAGGCACGATCGACCTGGTCGAGCGCCTGAAGGGCGACGTCGTGGGCCTCGCGTTCCTCGTCGAGCTGGAGTTCCTGCACGGCCGCGACCGGCTGCCGGACCGGCGCGTGACGAGCGTCATCAAGTACTGACCGGTCCCACCCAGGTCGAGCGGCCCCAGGACCACCGTCGATGACCGATCCGACTCGCCGCGAGTTCTTCCGACAGTTCGCCGGTGACCTCGTGACCAGCGCCGCCCACGTGGTGGGCGCGGTCACGGAGCTGCGCGATCGATCGGCGTCCGAGGCCGCGGCGCTGCTCGTGGAACCGGCGGCCGCGCCGGCCGATCCGGCGGGCGCGATTGCGGATGCCGGCTTCGATGCCGACGGCGCGCCCACCGGATTCCGAACGCCCTTCCGCTTCGAATCGGACAACGTCCTCCTCGTCATCGACCAGCGCAGGCTTCCGGACGCCCTCGTCGAGGTACCGGTTCGAAGCGCGTCGGACGCCGCGAACGCGATCCGGCTGATGATCGTGCGCGGCGCGCCCGCCATCGGTCAGGTCGCCGCGATCGGGCTTGCGCTCACGGCTCGCATCACCCGGCACTCGCAGGCACATGCACGGCGCGCGATCCTCGAAGGCGCGGCGAACATGCTCCGCAGTGCGCGGCCAACGGCGGTGAACCTGCGCTGGGCGGTGGAGCGGCTGATGGACCGCTACCACGCGATCGGGGCGCTCTCGCCCGACGGTGAGGGGATCTCGGCGGCGCTCCACGACGAGGCCATGGCGATCGTCGCCGAGGCGACGGACGACCACGGCCGGCTGGCCGACGCGGGTCTCGCCATCCTGCCGGCGACCCCGGATCATGCGCTGCGCATCCTGACCCACTGCAACACCGGGCCGCTGGCGTGCGGCCAGTTCGGAACCGCGCTCGGCGTCGTACAGGCTGCGCACTCCGCGGAGCGGCCACTGCACGTCTGGGTGGACGAGACCCGGCCGTACCTGCAAGGCGCCCGCCTCACCGCGTGGGAGCTCAAGCAGGCTGGCGTGCCCCACACGCTCCTGCCGGACATGGCCGCGGGACCGCTCATGGCGGCGGGCGAGGTCGACGTGATCCTCGTCGGCGCGGACCGGGTCGCGGCGAACGGCGACACGGCGAACAAGCTGGGCACGTACACCCTTGCCGTGCTGGCGGCGCGCCACGGCGTGCCGTTCTTCGTCTGTGCGCCGCTGTCGTCGGTGGACCTGGCGACCGCGGACGGCGCCGCGATCCCGATCGAGGACCGGCCGGGCGTGGAGGTCAGCGAGATTCGGGGGCTGCGCATCGCGCCGGAGGGGACGGCGGTCCGCAATCCGTCGTTCGACGTGACCCCGGCCGAGCTGATCACGGCCATCGTCACGGAGGAGGGCGCGCTGCGGGCGCCGTACGGACCGGCGCTACGGGCCGCGATGGACCGGCGCGACGCCCGGCGACCCGAGCGGGCGGCCACGGACGCTCCGGCGCCGTCCGCCGCGCCCGCGCCGGCCCCGCCGGCCCCGCCGGCCCAGGCGGCCGGCTGATGGCGAGCGTGACCCTGGATCGGGCGGCCGCGCGGCTCCTGGTCACGACGACCACGGACCGCGCCGTGATCAAGGGATTCCTCGATCGTGACCGGATCTACGCTGCTTACGCGCTCGCCGACCTCGAGGACCGCGAGGCGGCGCGCTCCCGCTGGGGGATCGCCAAGCAGGGCGACGAGGTCGTGTCGCTCGTGCTGGAGTACGGCGGACCATCACCACAGCCGCTGTTCATCACCGGTCGCGATGACGGCGTCGAGGCGATTCTCCGCGATGTGATCACGCCATCGATCGCGTACGTCGCCTGCCTGCCGGGCAGCGTCCGTGCCGTCGAGACGCGCTACCGCCTGGAGCACGGGCCGCAGATGGTCCGGATGTGGGTGGACAAGGAGACGTTCCGGCCCGTCTTCGATCCCGGCGTGGAGCCGCTGGAGCCGAGCGATGCCGGCGAGCTCAACCGGCTGTACCGGCTCGGGTTCGGGTCGTGGCTGGCGCCGCAAGCTGTGTCCGAGGGCATCTACCGGGGCATCCGCGTGAACGGGCGCCTCGTGGCGGCGGCAGGAACGCACGTGATCGGGCGGACGGCGCGAATCGCGGTCGTCGGCAACGTCCTCACCCAGCCCGAGTTCCGGGGCCGCGGCTACGCCCAGGCGACGACCGCCGCGGTTACGGCCAAGCTGCTCGAGTTCTGCGACCATGTCGTCCTCAACGTCCGCTCGGACAACCCGCCGGCGCTCAACGCGTACCGGCGGTTGGGGTACGCCGAGCACGTTCGATTCGAAGAGCGGCTGGGGCACAGGATCGGCTCGCTGTGGGCCGACATCGCGTCCGCACTTCGACGGTTTGCGCAGCGCAAGGAGCAACACGGCAGATGACCTCGCCCATCCACGACGTGACGAATCTGGCGCTTGCCTCGGAGGGCGTCCGGCGCATCGAGTGGGCGGAGCGCGAGATGCCCGTCCTTCGCACCATCCGCGAGCGGTTCGCGAAAGAGCGCCCGCTCGCCGGCATCCGCATCGGCGCGTGCCTGCATGTCACCACCGAGACGGCAAACCTCATGCGCACGCTCGCGGCAGGCGGCGCGGAGGTCGCGCTCGCGGCCTCGAACCCGCTGTCCACGCAGGACGACGTCGCGGCGGCGCTGGTGTCGAACTACGGAATCCCCACGCACGCCCGACGAGGTGAGGATCGCGACAGCTACTACAAGCACCTGAAC
>JANLSG010000143.1:0-4044 GCA_031362295.1 Chloroflexota bacterium | reverse complement strand
GGCCGAGGCTGTGTCGCCCCGACCCAGGGTCATCGACCCCGTGGCCCTCCATCTGCCAGTGGTCGCGTCATATAGCTCGGCCGAATCGTTGGCAGACGTCCCAGGGCCGAACCCGCCCGCGACGAGCACCTGACCATTGGGCAACAGCGTCGCCGTTGCTGAGGCGCGCCATGTGGTCATGGGTCGAGTATCGGTCCAGGACCCGGCGGCAGGGTCGTACACCTCGGCAGCGTTGGAAGGCGGCTCACCCGAGGTACCGCCCGCGACGAGCACCTTGCCATCCGACAGGAGCACGGCGACGTGTTGGCCACGCGCCTCGGTCATCGAACCTGTCACGGTCCAAGACCCAGTTGCGGGGTCGAACAACTCCGCCGAGGCCAGCTTGTCACCGCCGGCCCCGCCACCAACCACGAGGACCCTGCCATCCGGCAACAACGTGGCGGTGAAGAATGAGCGCCCCTCGCTCATGCTGCGCGTCGCACTCCATGTCCCGGTGCTGGGGTCATACAACTCCGCACTGGTCAGCTGGCCGGCTGCGGTTGCGCCACCGGCCGCCAGTACCCTGCCATCGGACAGCCGGGTCGCCGTGAAGTCGGCACGGGCCTCGGTCATGGACCCCGTGGTCGACCAACCGGGCGGCAAGACGACGTCACTGCGACGGAAGCGACTCCCGATCCCGATGGCGGCCGTGATGAGTGCCAGGGCCAGGAGAGCCACGAGTCCCATCACGACGAGCCGGGCCATGGCCGGATCGCCCATCGAGAGACGCGGCGCTGGCCACGCGCGGCGGTCAAGCACGCGCACGAAGGGTCGGCGCTGGGGACTCGTACGCGCCCGCGCAAGGGCCGCGTCGACCACGGTCGAGGGCACCGCCTGCTCGCCCTCCGCCTCCAGGACGGACTCGAGCAGCCGATCGAAATCGAAGTATTCGGTCATGCCGGCTGCCCTTCGGTGAGCGGCGAGCGTTCGCCCGCCGCGATCGAAGCCCGCAGCGCGCGGGTGGCATGGTGAAGTCGGGAGCCGACGGTCCCGTACGGCACACCGAGGATTTCCGCGATCTCCCCGAGCGACAGACCCGAGTAGTGGTGTAACACGACGACCGCGCGATGCTCGAGCGAGAGCTCCCGGAGCGCCCGGTCTAGCTGGTCGCGGAGGTCTGCGTCCGCGAAGGCGTCCGCACGAGCCGGCTCCGTCTCCTGGATGTGGATCTCGCGCACGCCCGTCCGGCGAGCCCGGCGTGATTCCTCGAGACAGAAGCGGACGACGATCCGATATGTCCACGCCTCGAAGCGGTCGGGATCACGCAGGCTGGGGAGCTCGCGCCACATCTCAACCAGCGTCTGTTGGACGGCGTCCTCGGCGCCGTCGGCGTCGCGGACGATCCGCTGGGCGGTGCGGTAGAGCCGGGAGGCCGACGCTCGGGCGAGCGCTTCATACGCGTCGCGGTCCCCTCGTTGCGCCCGCGCGACCAGTTGCCGATCCACCAGGGCCGAATCCCCTGCCTCCGCCCCGGGTTGGGACGCCTCACCCTACCAGAGGGCCGAGGCGATCCCAACTTTCAATCTCGCCCTGCAAGGGCGCGCAACAGGTGGCGCTTTCGGACACGGTACCGCGGCAACTTCTCAACGCGGGCCAGAGCTCGACGCCTCAGCCGCTCCATCGAGCGAACAGTCGTTCTACGACCAAGCGGATGGCCGTCAGCCTCGAGCGTCGCAGGCTCACGATCACCAGCTGTTCGGGCGTTGCGCCTTTCGATTCGAGCGCCGCGGCCGTTCGATCCCGAGCGTCGGAACAGCGGTTGTTTGGAGGCGTCACCTATACTCCGCCCTCGCGCCGACATAGCTCAGCGGTAGAGCAGCTGTTTCGTAAACAGCAGGTCCTCGGTTCAAATCCGAGTGTCGGCTCCACTCCCAAACATCTTGTGGCCTCACCTGGGATGGACAGCATCACCTACACCGACGGCGTCGAACCAGGCAGGTTAAATCAGCGCTTGGTAGTCAACTGTGACCTTCCGAGATGGCAACGGGGCGTCACTAGCATCAACCGATGCCGACTCGCGAGGAGGCCTGTCTTACTCAGGTCACGCGACGAGGGATCACGGCTAGTCGAGGCTATGGGGCCGCCAGGCGATGCGTGGAAGACGATGCGGACTGAAGGTCTCGCTACCTGCAGGCTTGCGCCATCACGGTCAGGATCACCATGGCCATCCAGAGACTGCGGTGCGGAATGAGCGAGCGTTGCTTCCTCATTTCCCTCTCTCCTGAGTGTGTGGGTACCACGGGAGCATATCGAGATTGTCCAGTGCGCCTACACGGCCGGACCTGACCACGGGCGTTCGGTGATGGCGGAGGAGCGTCGGGTCGTCACCGTGCTCTTCGCGGACCTCGTCGGCTCGACAGGCATCGGCGAGACCCTCGACCCTGAGGACCTGCGTCAATTCCTGGCCAGCTACTTCTCCGCTGCGCAGGAGATCATCGAGGAATACGGTGGCACGTTAGAGAAGTTCATCGGTGATGCGGTCATGGCGGTCTTCGGGGTGCCCCGTGCGCATGACGACGATGCCCGGCGGGCGCTCGCCGCAGCTCTCGGTCTCCGGGACCGCTTGCGCAGTGATCCGAGGTTCGGCGATCGCCGGCCGATCCGGATCGGCATCAACACGGGTGAGGTCGTGAGCGGCGTCGGTGGACTCCCCGACCAGCTCCTGGTCGCCGGCGATGCGGTGAATGTCGCCGCGCGACTCCAGCAGCAGGCCCGGCCCTGGTCGATCCTGTGCGGTGAACGGACCATCGCCTCAGCCGGCGGCGCCTTCAAGTTCGGACCGAGCCGGCGGCTCAAGGCCCGAGGTCGCACGACGGTAGTCCTGGCCCGCGAGCTGATCTCTACACGGGTGCCGGAAGCCTCCATACGGCCGTTTGTCGGTCGCGAATCGGACATGGACCAGCTCGAGTTGCTGGCACGCCGCGTGTTCTCGGAGCGCCGTCCGTGGCTGCTCACGATCGTTGCGCCGCCAGGCACGGGCAAGTCGCGCCTGGTGAACGAGTTCATTGGACGCCTCCCGGACATATCGCCAGATGCGGTGGTCGCCGTGGCCAACTGCCTGCCGTACGGGCAGCGATTGACGTACTCGCCCCTGCGGGCTGTCCTCTACCAACTCATCGGGCTCGCAGACGAGGCGCCCGAGGCCGAAGTGCCCGGGGCGGCACGGGCGTGGCTCGACGACGCCGGTGTCCCCGAGGCGCAGCGAATAGCCGAGCTTCTCGGAGCCACGATCGGCACGGCCGGGGCGGAACCGGCCGTCGCGAGCGAGCTCTTCGCCGCGTGGCGGACGCTGTTCGAGGCCGCAGCGAAGCGGCGTCCGCTCGTCCTCGTCTTCGAGGACTTGCACTGGTCGAGCGAGAGTCTTCTGGACCTGCTCGAGGTCGCGCTGCAGCCCCGGCTGGACGTCCCCGCACTCCTGGTCGCCATCTCTCGCCCCGAGCTGCTCGATCGGCGCCCGGGCTGGGGCTTCGGTCGACGAAACCACCTGACGCTCGACCTCGCTCCGCTCGCGGCCGCATCGGTTCGCGCGATCGTCGGGCACCTGCTCCCTTCAGCCGAGCCCGACCTCGTCGATTCGATTGTTGCTCGAGCAGAGGGGAACCCATTCTTCGCGGGCGAGATCGCCCGTTCGTTGATCGAGCGGTCCGGCTCGGGTGGGCGTGAGCCGGCGTACCCCCGGATCGCCGAGGATCTCCCTGACACCGTTCAGGCGACGATCCAGGCACGGATGGACGTCCTCGCACCGCCGGAGCGTCTCGTGCTCCAGTTGGGCGCGGTGTTCGGTCGTTCGTTCGAGATCGGGGGAGTCGCGGCCATCTCGGGCATGGCTGCCGCTGACGTGAGAGCCAGCGTGGATCGTCTCGTCGACCGGGACCTGCTCACGATCATCGACGTCGGCGAGGTGGCCGCCCGGCACATCCTCATCCGCGATGTCGCGTATCACGCGCTGACGCGAATGGAGCGGGCCAACGCTCATGCATCCGCCGCGCGCTGGCTCAGTGAGCG
>JANLSG010000124.1:0-2248 GCA_031362295.1 Chloroflexota bacterium | reverse complement strand
CAGCTCCTGGCGCCGCACCGGCCGCAGAAGCTACGCCGACCCTGCAGCCGGAGCCGCTCTCCTTGCCGCCGATACCTGTTGCGGTGGTGGTGACCGCGTCGGCCCTGAAGGCGGGCGAAATCGCCTGCCCGAACTGCGGGACCGGCAACGCGTCATCGCGGTTGTTCTGCGTCAAGTGCGCAACGGAGCTGCACCCCGAGCCGCCCGTGAAGCGCCCGCTCGTGAGCCGGGGCCTCGTCGGACGGTTCCTCTTCAGCGCAGCGCTCGGTGCGATCGTGGTCGTGAGCGGCGCCGCGATCATCACCCGCCTGGCGGCCGCCTCGCAGTCCACTGGGGATGTGCCGGCACCCGTCACCGTGACAGACCAGACAGGGGTCGCGACAGAAGTCGTCCTGACGCCCGGCGATGCCCCGCAGCCAATCGCGCAGCTGCCTGCGACGACCACGATCCAGCTCGCGAGCTACCAGGAGCCGTCGCCTACCGAGACCAGCTCGACGGGCGGCACCCCGCGCGCTCGCTGGTGGAACGACTCGATCCCGCGGATTCCGGCGATCTCCCAATTCGATGGGAGCCCCCTCCAGGGGGTGAACTGCGTCATGGCGTCCGGGGCGATGCTGGCGCGCCTCGCGTTCGGGATCGTGACGAGCGGAGCGCAGCTCCGGGCCCTGTCGCGCGACGTCGAGGGCGCAACGAGCTTCCGCGACCTCCAGAACGCTGTCTTCGCGGGCTGGGGCGTGAAGTTCAGCATGGGCGCCGCTACGCCGCTGCAGTTCCGCGCACTCCTCTACGCAGGCGCCGGCGCCGAGCTCATCGTGGACTACGGCGCGATCCCGGAGCGCGCTCGCCTGTCGCCCAGATTCACCGGCAACCACGCGATCTACATCGACGCCTTCCGCCCGGCCGGTGTCGAGGGCACCACCGAAGCCGCGTACTACGTGATAGACCCGATCGGGCATACGTGGGCTGGCTACAAGGGCGAGTGGTGGCCGGCTGCGATGGTCGAGAACGCGGCCGCCGCGTTCGGCGGGGGCAAGATGGTCGCCGCGTGGGCATTCGCCGGCGGTGTCATCCCATTCAATCACCCAATCCTGCCCCTTGCCGCTTACCCGCCCAACACGCCCACTGGCCCGCGGGAGTCCCTCGGCCCCGGCGAATC
Source organism: Chloroflexota bacterium (assembly GCA_031362295.1). Classification (GTDB taxonomy): domain Bacteria; phylum Chloroflexota; class Limnocylindria; order Limnocylindrales; family CSP1-4; genus UBA5189. The sequence goes on along the minus strand of JANLSG010000124.1, from coordinate 1,092 downwards.
GCTGGCTCCGGGCGAAACGCTGGTGCCCCCCGAGTCGCTGGCGCCGGGCCAGTCACCGGGGCCGGTTCCGACGCGTGGCCCGGGCGGACTGATCGACCGGATGCCCTTCGGCGACCTTCCCCTCGACAAGGAGCTGACGGTGGGCGAGACGCCACCGGACGCACCCACGTTCCCGGGCGCCGACTTCTTCACGGACCGCTACCAGTTCGATAGCAAGTACAGCACCTCGATCTGCGCTGTCCAACCGGCCCCCCGCGGCTGTCCGACCGGGATCATCGGCGTATTGGGCGAGAAGCAGCTGCTGGGCACGACGGACCCGCTGAAGCTGCTCTACGCCGACACGATCGGGCCGGGCATGTACCAGATCATCTACGAATCGCCGCCCGATTCGACCAGCGAGCTCCTGCTCTGGAACAGCCGGGACGGCGGCGTGCTTGAGGCGGCCAAGGTCGAGGCAGGGCTCATCGGGAGCACGTCGGTGTCGATCGCGACGATCACGGTCGACCCGACAGCGAGCTATTCCTTCGTCGCCTCGACCACGTACGACGGCATCCGCACGGTGAGTGACGTCGGGTCGCTGCTGGTGAAGTCATGAGTCTGCTCGCCGGCTTCACCTCCAAGGTCGGGACCATGTTCGCCCAGCCCACGGTGCAGGCCATCGCCGCCGGACTCCTGACCGGGGCCATGGTCGGATCGGCTCTCGTCGCCTCCGGCGCCATCCCGCTCGACAGCAAGCCGGCGTCCTCCGTCGCGCTTCTGGCCTGCCCGGGCTTCGGCCCGGAGCTCGCGCACGTGCCTGCGGGGCAGACGATGCTGATCACGGCCCGCTCGGACGACGGCAACTGGCTGGAGGTCTACGTGGGCCAGCCCGCCGTCGACCGCGCCTGGGCGCCGGCCGCTGCCTTCGAGCTCTCAGCGGGAACCGACGGCCTGCCGGTGTCGGGCTGCGCCTCGTCCGTGACGGCGCCACCCCTCCCGTCGAACCTCGCGACACCCACCCCCGAGCCCACCCAGGCCGCGGTCGTCGCCACGATCCTTCCCACCGTCGAGCCGTCGCTGGCGCCCGGTGCGACACCAACCCCAACGCCGAAC
>JANLSG010000078.1:0-17222 GCA_031362295.1 Chloroflexota bacterium | reverse complement strand
GACATCGAAGTTCTTGAGCCCGGCGGTGTGGGTCTGGAGCGTGGTGTCGGCCCCGGACCAGGTCCAGGTCACGTTCGCCCCGCTCTTCGACGCCGTGCTCATCTTGGCCCACGGATTCGTCCGGTCCTTCGACTCGGTGAGGACCGCCGAGGCGTAGGTGGAGTGGTTGGAGCTGCGGTAAGCGACGCCGATGCCGATGTAGTTGAACTTGTTGCTGAGCAGGATCGCGCGGTGCATGGAGCTACTCATCCAGCCCTTGAACACGACGTCCGCGGACTGGCTGCCCCACGGCCAGTTGTTCGACGCGATCACCTCGCCGACGCCGTACCACTGGATCCCCCGGCTGCTGAGCGTGCACGACAGGCAGCTGATGTGCTGCATCGCACCGATCGAGGCCATGTACGCGGCGCGATCGCCCGCGAGGTCAGCGAGGCCGGAGTGGACCCGCAGCGCGACCAGGCCGTACTTCGCCCGCTCCGCGTTGATCGACGCGAGGATCTGGGATTCCATCGTGTCGGCAGTGCTGGCGGCGACGGCATCCGGGTGTGCCATCGGGCCGAGGGCCGTGACGAAGCCCGCCGCGAGCAACGCGGCGACGAGGAGCCTCGAAACGGCGGCAACGGGCCGCGGTCGAGTCATGGGCCGATCCTCTGACGGGGACCCGAGGGGGTCAAGCGGGCAGTCCGCACATTTTCGCCCAATTCGCGGATCCCGGTGCGGCGGTGCAAATCACCTGCACCGCGGCGGAGCCCACCGGACCCGACGTGTGTGCTCGTTTCCGATCAGGTCGTGTAGCGAGCCGCTGCGCGCGCGAGGATCTCGCCGACCTGGGCCCGCAGGTCCGCAGGGGCAAGCACCTCCACGTCCTCGCCCCACGAGAGGATCCATAGCCGGATCTCGATGACGCCGCTGACGGTGGAGCGCCAGACGAGGCTGCCGTCCGGCTGCCGCTCGGTCTTCTGGAGCGAATGCCACGTCGTCTCGAGGACGCGGTCGCCGACCGCGGGCGAGAAGCGCAGGACCACCTCCGTGGCCGGCTGGTCCGCGATGATGTCCCAGCCGCGCCGCAGGTCCTGCTCGAGCGTCGCGCCCTCGGGCGGCTCGAACGTCCGCGGCGTCACCCGCACCTCGCGGATGCGCTCGATCTTGAACGTCCGCATCCCGTCGCGATCCTCGTCCCAGCCGATGAGGTACAGCGCATGAGTCTGGAGCGACGGCTCGATGAGGAACGGGCGCACCGTCCGCCGGCTCCGCTCGCCGGGCTTGCCCTCGTACGCGGCGCCCTCGTACGTGATCTCGACCACCTTGCGATCCGCCCACGCCCGCGTGAGCTCGCGAACATGCTGGTTGAACGCCTCGTCGCGCGGCGCGTCCTGGAGGACGTCCAGGCTCCTGGCCACGTGCTCCCGGAGCGCCTCCGGCAGCGCCGCCGCGAGCTTCTCGAACGCGGAGGCGAGATCCGGGTCGTACTTGTCCGCGTAGCGCACCATCAGCCGCGCGCCGAGGAACACGGCCATCGCCTCCGCGAGGGTGAGCTTCAGTGGCGGCAGGAATGCCTCGGCGTCGACGCCCCAACGGCCACCTTCGGACCAGATCGGCAGGCCGACCTCCGATTCGAGCGCCTTGAGGTCGCGATAGACGTTCCGGACGGACATCCCGAGGCGCTCGGCGATGTCCTTCGGGCGCATCCCGCCGGGGTTGCCCTCGAGGAGGCGAGCGACGCGCATGAGCCGCGCCGTTCGATCGCGCTTGGCCGGTTCCCGCTCCTCGCCGTCCAGGACGTCCACGCCGCGAGGATAGGACGCCGCAAAGTACCGGTCCCACCGGTACCGACGGGTCATCGTCACCGGACCCCACCAATCCGAACATCGCCGCACCGAACCGAGTGGCACTTGCTGCTCGACCGCTCGGTCTGCATGGCGCGAGCCAAGGGTCGATGGAACAGATCGAGGCGAGCCTGCGCGCGACATATCGCGCGTTCCTGGCGCGAGGCCTGGCGGCCGGCGAGGCGGCCAACCTGACCGCATTCCTCCACGGCCTGCCGAGTGCGGGCCTGCAGTGGACGCTGCCGGAGATCGAGGCGATCGTGCGGCGCCGGATGCAGCGCGCCGCCGAGCTGCGAGCTGCCGGCCACCCCGCCGCACGTCGGAATGCCGAACAGGTTGCCGGGGGGACGATCCACGACCGACGTCGCACGCGAACCGGCTCCACGCACGTCATCGATCCGCCCAAGCCCTGATTTCACCCGCGAGCGAGGTACTCCTCCCTCCGCTCGCATCGATCCGGAACGGCGCCCGATCTCCTCCGGGCGCCGTTCCGATTCCCGCGCCCGCTACCATCCCCGTCGATGCGCCCCTTCATCAGCTTCCTCACCGACTTCGGGCCCGACGCTGCGGCCGCGATCTGCCGGGGCGTGATGCTCGGGATCTCACGCGATGCCCAGATCGTGGACATCAGCCACAGCATCCGGAAGTACGCAATCCGCGACGGTGCCTTCCTCCTTTGGGCGACGTTGCCGTGGATGCCGGTCGGCGTTCACGTCGCGGTCGTCGACCCTGGGGTTGGCACTGCGCGTCGGCCGATCGCCATGCTCACGAGACGCGGTGACCTCCTGGTCGGCCCGGATAACGGGCTGCTCATGCCGGCGGCCGATCGCCTCGGCGGGATCCGCGCAGCCCGGGTCCTCGAGAACCGCGCATGGATGCTGCCCGTCCAGAGCGCCACCTTCCACGGTCGCGACATCTTCGCGCCGGTGGCCGCCCACCTCGCCATCGGCGGTCGCTTCGAGGCTGCCGGGCCGGTCATCGATCCCGCCTCGCTGCAGATGCTTCAATTCCCGGGCGCAACGGTCACGCCGGGCTTGATCCAGACCAGCGTCCTGTACATCGATTCGTTCGGCAATCTGCGCCTGGCCGGCAGCCAGCGGGATCTCCAGGACGCCCTCACTGGGCTGCAGCCAGGCCAGCGCCTCCGCGTCGAGTTCGTCGGCGCGGAGGACGAGCCCGCGGTCATCGAAAACGCCACCTGGGCCCGAACGTTCGGCGATGCCGCGGCAGGCGCGGCACTCGTCTACGAGGATTCGTTCGGAGAGCTTGCGTATGCCGACAACCAGGGCAACGTTGCCGAGCGCCTCGGGATCGTCCTCGATCGCCGGGTGTTGATCACGCTCGGCTGAGCCTGCGCTGCTCGTGGTCGGCGGTCCCGTCGGCCTCGGATACACTCCGTCGCTCAATGGATCCTAGGAGGACAGTCATGCGCTCCATCAACCGTCAGGCGGCCCTTGCCCTGGTCGCGCTCCTTGCCGCCGCGTGCGGCCCCGGGGCGACTGCGAGCCCCAGCGTTACAACCGCGGCACCAACAAGCGTGGCCACCGTCGCGGCCACCGCGGCACCGACGCAGGATGCGTGCGCCAAAGGCAACTTGACGGTCACTACCGCAGGGAAGCTCACCATCGGCACCGACAATCCGGCGTTCCCGCCCTACTACGCGATTCGCGAGGGCGGCAATGCGGCCCCCTGGGAGGACCTCGGCTACACCGGCGACCCGACGACCGGCGAGGGCTTCGAGAGCGCGACGGCGTATGCCATCGCGAAGCAGCTCGGGTTCAGTGCCGAGGACGTGACCTGGGTCGTCGTCCCGTTCGCGAACTCCATCGCCCCTGGTGTCAAGTCATTCGATTTCGACATCAACCAGATCGGGTACACGCCCGAGCGTGCACAGGCAGTCGACCTCTCGGACGGCTACTACAGTCTCAATCAGTCCGTCGTCGCCCTCAAGGCGAATGCGGCCTCCGGCGCAAAGACGGTCGCCGACCTGGCCAAGTACAAGTTCGGTGCTCAGGTCGGGACGACGAGCTTGACCGCGATCCAGGACATCATCAAGCCGACAACCGAGGCCGCGGTGTACGACACCAATGACCTCGCGATCGCGGCGCTGAAGGCGAAGCAGATCGACGCGATCGTCGTCGACCTGCCAACGGCCGACTTCATCACGAGCGTCCAGATCGAGGACGGCGCGGGCACCATCGTGGGGCAGCTCAAGCCGCCCAGCGGCACGTCGGAGCACTTCAGCCTCGCCCTCCCAAAGGGCAGTGCGCTCACTGCCTGCGTCAACGGTGCCATTGCGGCGCTGGTTGCCGCAGGGACGCTGGACCAGCTCGCCAGCAAGTGGCTGCCGTTCCAGGACGCCATCCCCGTCCTCGAATAGCCACCCGCACCGCGACCATGCCGTGAGCCTCGGCGCTGGCCCGTCCGACCTCGGCCTCCTTCCTGGAGGCCCCTCGGGCGGGCCGGTCCGTTCCCGGCGCCGGCGGCGGCTCTCGTGGCGGGCCGCCATGGTCGCGACGGTCAGCACCGTCATCGTCTTCTGGCTGCTCGTCGTGCTCATCACCGGGGCGCCCGGCTGGGTCGACGTCCAGGTCTCGTTCCTGAACCCGAAGTACTTCTGGGGTTCGCTCCCGGACGTCATCGCGCACTTCTGGGTAAACGTCCAGCTTTTCATGATCGCCGAGGTGCTGATCCTGGTCCTCGGGCTCGTCCTGGCGGTCCTGCGCAGCCTGCCCGGGCCGGCGTTCTTTCCGGTGCGTCTGCTCGCGACCATCTACGTCGACCTGTTCCGGGCGCTGCCGGGCGTCCTCGTCATCTACGTCCTCGGCTTCGGCATCCCCGGGTTGGGCATCGCCGGCATACCCGTGGATCCGTTCCTCTGGGCGGTCGTCGCGCTGACGCTCATCTACTCGGCGTACGTCTCGGAGGTATACCGCGCCGGGATTGACTCCATCCACCCGAGCCAGGACGCCGCGGCGCGCTCGCTCGGGCTCTCCAGACCCCAGGCACTCCGGTTCGTGGTCCTGCCCCAGGCCGTCAGGCGCGTGGTTCCGCCACTGCTGAACGACTTCATCGGTCTCCAGAAGGACACCGTCCTCGTCTCGTTCATCGGTGTCGTGGACCTGTTTCGCACTGCCCAGATCAAGCAGGCCGCCACGTTCAACTTCACCCCGTACCTCGCCGTGGCGCTGGTGTTCATCGTCGTAACCCTCCCGCTCGCGAGAATCGTCGACTGGCTGGTTGCGCGCGACCGCGCTCGCGCCGCCGCGGGCGCTCGATGACCACCCATGCCGCGACCGGTGCCAGGGAAGCCCTGCGCATCGAGGGGCTCCACAAGTCATTCGGCGACCTGCTCGTCCTCCAGGGCATGGATCTCGTCGTCCGCGAGCACGAGGTCGTCTGCCTCATCGGGGCCTCCGGTTCCGGCAAGTCGACTCTGCTCCGGTGCGTGAACCTGCTCGAGGAAATTGATGCCGGCCGGATCGTTGTGGGCGGCCAGGAGATCTCGGCGCCGAAGGTCGACATCGATCGGGTGCGGCGCCACATCGGAATCGTCTTCCAGGCGTTCAACCTGTTCCCGCACATGCGCGTCGTGGACAACGTGTCCCTGGCGCCGCGCCGCGTGCTCGGCAAGTCCAAGGCCATTGCGGAGGCCGAAGCGCTGGCACTCCTCGAGCGCTTCGGCTTGGCGGAGAAGGCGGGCGAATATCCCGACCGGCTGTCCGGCGGCCAGCAACAGCGCGTCGCGATCGTGCGGGCTCTCGCGATGGAGCCACGGCTCCTGCTCCTGGACGAAGTCACGAGCGCCCTCGACCCAGAGCTCGTTGCGGAGGTGCTGGACGTGATCCGGGAGCTCGCCGCGGGCGGGATGACGATGATCATCGCGACGCACGAGATGGGCTTCGCCCGCGACATCGCCGACCGCGTCTGTTTCCTCGATGGCGGCAGGATCCTCGAGGAAGGACCGCCGGACCGAATCTTCCGCGAGCCGCGAGAGGATCGGACTCGGCAGTTCCTCGAGAGGGTCATCGCCGCCGGGCGCCTCTAGACGGCACGAGGACTACATCTAGCCCCCGAGCATCTCGGTCAGGGTGACCGGCTGGAGGCCCAGGGTCCCCGCCGCGGCGAGGATCCCCGGCAGCGCCTCGAGGGTGTTGAAGCCGCCGAGGTGCATCAAGACGATCGAGCCGCCCTGGGCCTTTCCGAGCAGCTTCGCCTTCATGTCCGCGGCGGTGGGGCCGCCGTCCGATTCCGGCCGCCAGTCGATCATGTCGACGTCCCACATCACCACGTATTTCCAGCCGGCCGCCCCCACGCCAGCTCGCACCGTGTCGTTCCAGCCGCCGAACGGCGGGCGGAACCACGGCTTCGTCGTGCCCACGATCGGCAGGAGTGCGTCCTCCGTTCGGGTCAGCTGGTCGGCCATCTGCGCCTGGGTGAGGTCGCGGAAGTCCGGGTGGTCCCACGAGTGGTTCGCGAAGTCGAACAGGTCCGGCCGCGTGGCGGCCAGCTGCATCGCGGCGAGGCCCTGGGTTGTCTGCGTCCCCGACTTGCCGGTCGGGAAGAGGGTCGCATGCACCCCGTGGTCGATCAGCCACTGGACGATGTCGACTGCGGGGTCAAGGCGACCGCCCATATCGAACGTGAGGGCGATGTTCTTCACGGTTCGCGGGCCGTGCGACACCAGGATGGCGGCCGGGGCGCTCGTCGGCTGCGCTGACGCGCCGGCCGTCGGAAGGACGGTGGGCAGGGCGCTTGGCCCGGGGCTCGGTGTCGGCGGGTTGTTCTCGTCGACCTCGGCGTTCGGGATCAGGACCAGGACCCAGTCGATATCGAGGCGGTCCGGCTCGTAGTCCTGCGATTCGGGATCGAGCGACGGGTGCGCGCCGCGGTTCCACCAGGCGATCGATCGCGGTGTCGTCCCGAATGCCGTGGCGATCGAGTTGAGCGTGTCACCGGCGCGGACGACGTAGGAGGTGAAGGTCGGGTTGGGGCTCGGCGTCGGGCGGACGAAGGTCGGCGCGGCCGGCGACTGCGGCACACTTGGCGCCGCGGATCCGGGGGCGACGCTGCCGGATGGCCCGGGCGACGCGGACGGCCCGAGCATCCCCGGGACGACAAGGACGGCGGCGAGGACCAGGACGACGACGACGAGTCCCGCCGCCAGCTGGGGCGACTCGAGGGGGGACCGGCGAGGTGCGCGAGGGCGCGGGGATGGAGACGTCATGACCTGAGTTTGACGGGCGACGATGAGAATCGGCGACGCCGGGTCAGGCAGGTGCCCCGAGCGGATCGATCGGCGTCGGGGTCTGGAGCGTGAATTCGCCGACCAGCGCGATGCCCTCGGCGGCGCTGGCGACGCGTCCGCCACCCGATCGCTTGGCCACGAACAGCGCGCGGTCCGCGGCCAGGAGGACTTCCTCGGCGCGTGCGCCATCGACGGGGAAGGAGGCCGTGCCGGCGGAGGCTTCCAGTGAGCGAGCGCGCCCGCGCCACGTAGTCCCCGGGCCAACGACGCCCTTCACCGCGGCGCGTACCCGTTCCGCGATCGGGCCGACTTGCTCGCGATCAGTCCGCGGCAGCAGCACCGCGAACTCGTCGCCGCCGTAGCGAAAGACGCGGTCGCTGTCGCGGCTCGCCGCAACGATCGCATCGGCAACCTGCCGCAGGAGCAGGTCGCCGGCCTGGTGGCCCATGCCGTCGTTGACCGGCTTGAACCGGTCCAGGTCGAGCATCACGAGGCTGAACGGCTCGCCCGCGGCGATGAGCGCGTCCAGCTGCTGCCCGAAGGTGCCGTGGTTCAGCAGTCCGGTGAGCACGTCCGTCTGGGCGTGGCGCCGGACCGCGAGGTGGACCTCCGCGTTCTGGAGGGCGATCGAGGCTTGGGCTGCGAACAGCTGGACCAGCTCGAATTCGTCGTCGCTGAACACGCGGCCCTCGCCGAGGCGCTCCATCGTGAGGACGCCGATCGCGCCCTCGCGGCCACGCAGCGGGACGCAGACGAGGCTGCCGTGCACCGGCCCGCTTGCCGGCTGGAGCACCCGAGGGTCGTCGAACTCGTCGATGAGGCGGACGGCCTGATTGTGCTCGAGGACCCACGTCGCGAGGCCGGTTTCGCCGTTGTCCCAGGGCTGGAGGTAGTACTCGGCGTCGGCGCCGCGGGCGATCACCGGCGCGAGCGCGTTGCGTTCATGGTCCACCAGCTCGATCGAGACGTTGTCCGAGCCGATGAGGTCGCCGAGCCGGTCCGCGATCGTGCCGAGCAGGACCGGCAGGTCCAGCGTGGTGAGGATCGACTCGGTGATCTCGAGCAGCTCGCGTTGGCCGCGCACCTTCTGCTCAAGCGCCGCGGACTTCTCGTGGAGGCGCTGCGTGGCGTCCGCGTTGGCCATTGCCTGCGCCGCGAAGCTGGCATAGATCTCCAACAGGCGCAGGTCGTCGTTGCGGAACTGGCGAAGGCCGAGCTTCGACAGCACCAGCACACCGATGACCTGATCCTCGAAGAGCATGGGCGCGAGCAGCATCGATTCGTCGAGGTCGTCCTCGGTGCCCACGATCGTCTGCGCGCGAGTGTCCTTTGACGCGTCATCCAGCCGCTGCGCGACTCGATGCTCGGCGACCCAGCCGGTGATCCCGACGCCGAACTTGATCCTCAGCTGCTCCGGCGTCTCGTCGCGATACTCGCCGACCCGACCCTGCATCGCGACCGGGATCAGGTCGTCGCCGTCCAGCCGGTAGACGCGAACGTTGTGGTAGTCGATGAGCTGGCGCAGCTCGGTCGCGATCGCGTCGCCGATCTCCTTGACACTGGTCAGGCGATTGAGCCGCGCGCCAAGCGCCTGGATGGACTGGAGCTGTGCCGCCCACGTGGCGAGCTGGGCGTAGTTCGCGGCGGCCTTGATCGCGACCGCGGCCTGGGTGGCGAGGGCGGCCATCGTGTCCAGCTCGTCCTCGATCCAGGCGCGCGGCTTGTCGTGGTACACGCCCAGGATGCCGAGGGGTTCGGGGCGATCGCCGTCGAGGAGGGGCACGATGCACGCCGTGTCGAAGCCCTCCTGGACGACCGCCGCGCGCAGGGCCCCGACGCGGGGATCGTCCGCATAGTGCATCGCGAACATCGGCCTGCGGGCATCGATCGCCGCGGTGCCGAGCGTGAATCCCTCGACCGTCGAGACCGCGTCGATCCAGTTCTGCGACAGCCCGCGGGAGGCGGCCATCCGCCGCCTGCCCTCCTCCTCGAACAGGAAGACCCCGACGCGATCGGCCGAGAACAGGACCAGGGCATGGTCGATCACGCGATCGAGGATCTCGTCGAGGTCCAGGCGGCTGCCGATGTCACTGGTCACTCGGCGCAGCGCATCGGCGCGCTGGAGCTGGTGGGCAACGACAGCCGCGGAGGCGGCCGCGCGGATGATGTTGCCGAGGGCCGTCGCGGCGATCCGGATCAGGTCACGGAGGGCCTCGGTCAGCGGTTCGGACGCTCCGGTGACAACGAGGAGGGCGCCCCACGGGCCTTCGTCCGCCGGGATCGCGCAGGCGACCTCGCGACCACCGTGGGTGGTGACGGTCAGGCTGGTGGTCCATTCGACGACGTCCGCTGGATCCTGCAGCGCCGCACCGAGCACACCGAACCCGCTTGGCAGGGGGACGAGCGCGAGCCGCGTCACGCCAGCCGCCGCGGCAGGAATGAGGCGCGTTCCATCGAGCCGCCAGGCCGAGACATGGGCCACGCCGAGCGTTTCGCAGATGGCGCTGACGGCGGCCAGGAGCGGGGCGCCGGGTTTTGCGAGCGCGTCCCGGATCGCGGAGCCGCTGAGCGCCGAGAGCTTGCCGACCAGGCCGAGCATGGCAGTGTGGTCTTCGAGGGTAACCACCGCGCCGTTCGCGCCGTGCGCCCCATGGCGCCGCGCCGGCTGGTCGATGGCATCGAGCCCGGCCAGGAACCGCTGCAGGTCGCCCTGGCGGTAGCGCCGGTCGCCGCGCGGGTTGATCCGGTAGTAGCGCAGCCGGCCGGCATCGCTCCAGGCGCGGACGGTGTTGGCGTGTACACCAAGCACCTCGGCCGCACGCGTGACGCTCAGCGTCGCATCGAGCGGTCTCGGGTGGTGCAGGTCCACCTTCGCCAAATTCGCCCCCGGAGGATTCGTGAAGTTATGCCCGGAGGCTAACTACCCCACATTTCTTGCCAATGGGACGAAAGTACCGAGATGGTGCGCGGAGTCATCGGATCCCGTTCCGCGACCGCTTCGAGGTGAGACGCACGTAGGCGAGGCTCACGAGCAGGCTGACCGCCGCGACGCCGATGACACCGAGGAGCGCGAGCAGGGGATCGCCGACGAGCCCCGGCCCGCCGCCGCTGGTGCGCGTGTCCGTTCCAGGCCGCAGGGTCGGGTCCGGCGATGCGGCGAGGGCCGTCGCGACCCCGCCACCGATCACGGCGTCGACGAGCCACCACAGCACGGCGCCGGCGATCAGGACGACGCCGACCGCCAGGCATGCGATCGCGAGTCGCGACCGGCCCGTCGCGCCGCCGGCGAGCACGCGCATCGCCTCGTCGCCCTCCAGGGTGGACAGGATCAATGGCCTGCCGAGGCCAGGGCCCATCGCGAACCCGCCGCCGGCCGCAGGTGCCGGCACCCCGAGGACCGTGCCGTGCTCGACCGTCGAGACCTGCTCCACCCGGAGCCGCGCCTGGGCATCCGGATCGATGCCGGCCGCCGTGAGCGTTTCGACATCCCGTGCCTGCCCGACGCTCTCGCGGGCGACCGTGACGAGCCCATCGGCGATCCGCTCCCCATCGACCGCGATCTCGTCGAGCCCGTCGCGGATGACGAAGGGCACGGCCTCCAGCCTCGTATCGAAGTTCGTCCACGATCCGGATGAGCGGGCCGGGCGCCACTCGATCGTGGTCCGCCGAAGGACGAGCGGCCGGTGGTGGGCGTCCTCGAACTCCTGGTCACTGTCGATGCGCCCCTCGATGCGGACGTAGCCCGGCCTGCCGACCTCGGCGAGCTGGACGGCCTCCGCCACGGAGACCTTCGGCGCGACGGCGAGCAGGCGTCCGACGCGATAGCCACGGCCGAAGCTGCGCAGGATGACCGCCGCGGCGCCGAGGGCGACCAGTCCCGCGGTCAGGAGAAGCAGGGGAGCCACGCCCGGATGATAGAACCCGGGGAATCAAAGGGCCCGGAGGAACCTACCCAACACGTGGACCTTGATGTGATCGCAGCCGTTAGTGTCGCTCGGCCCCTCCGGGCTGAGAGTTACGCTAGGGCCGTACCGGCGGTGGGTCAATGCCACCTGTCCACGAGATTCGGGCTTCGGGTCCGGCTTGTCCACGCCGGGTCCACATTCCTGGCCCCGGGTCAGGCGCCCGCCGGGGCGCGGCCGGTCGCCGGGTCCAGCGCGTTCACCCCGCCTCCGTAGCCCGTGAGCACGAGCCGCCCGCCCACCATCGACGCCTCGGTGACAACGTCGGAGTGGGCGATCCGCCACGCGACGGACCCGTCGGCCTCGATGGCGAACGTCTCCAGCTCCGCCTGGAGGATCACGTGCCGGAGCCGCGAGGAGGCGAAGAGCGCGAGCAGCGGCGTCGCCGACCGATGCGTCCATCGGGGCGTTCCGGCGCGCGCGTCCAGCCCGTACGCATGGAAGCCGTACTTCACGACGAGCTGCCCGGCGGTGTCCCACACCTGGGCCGCCGGCTCGTCGTTGATCGTCGACGCAAAGCGGACCGACCAGCCGCCCGCCGGCCCGTCCACCCGGAGCTCCGCGCGACAGAGTTCGTCGGGCGCGGACGAAACCTCCGGCCCGAGATCGATGAGGGTCCCACCGGCCTCGGACAGCGCGAACACCGCCGCGGCCTGGCCGGAGCCGCCCCAGCGCCAGCGTGCCCGCAGGCCGCCCGGATAGGCGATCGTTGCGTCGCGCGGCTGGGCGCCGGCCATCAGGACGCGCGCTCGACCGGCGGCACCTCCGCGATCGGCGCGACGTGGGCGTCGGCGAGCATGCGCAACGTCGCGGGCGAGACGGGGAAGACGGCGGTTGGGAGTCCGGCAGCGGCCCATACCGTCTCGTACCGGCCCAGATCCGGGTCCATGATCACGCGCGTCTTCTGGTGATGGCCGAAGGGCGGGATGCCACCGATCGTGTAGCCCGTGAGCTCGTCGGCCTCGCGGGCGGTCGCGCGCCGCACGCCCTGCCGGCCGATGACCGCTGCGAGGCGTGTGAGGTCCACGCGGTCCGCGCCGGACACCAGACACACGATCGGCTCCAGGACGTCGTCCTCGCCGGTCGAGACGAAGACGAGGGATTTCACGATCTGGCCGATCTCCGCGCCCACCACGCGCGCGGCGTCGGATGCGGTATGCGTGGAGTCGGGGAAGGTCATGACCTCGAGGGTCACGCCCTTTCTGGCGGCGACGTCAATCACCCGCTGGATAGCTGGGTGCCCGAGGGCAGTCGGCACGGCGGCGAGGATAGCATCGGCAAGGCGGTAGGATCGGCGGTCATGGATGCCATCGTCTTCGACTGGGACGGCACGCTCGTCGATTCGCTCCCAGCCATCTTCGACGCGAACACGCAGGTGCTCGCCGAGTACGGCCTGCCCTTCGACGCCGATCGGTACCGCGCCGCGTACGTGCCCGACTGGCGGCTCATGTACCAGCGCCTGCGCATTCCCGACGACGAGCTCGAGGCTGCCGGCGCGCGCTGGCTGGAGCTGTACCGGGCGACCGCGGAGGCGGGACTCCTGCCGCGCGTCGCCGAATCGCTCCAGCGGCTGGCCGACGCCGGGTTCGTCATGGGCCTCGTGACCGCCGGCCACCGCGACGTCGTCGAGGGCCAGCTGGAGCGCTACGGCCTTGGCGGATTCCTGCCCAGCCGCGTCTTCGGCAACGACCCGATCGCGGTCAAGCCCCACCCCGATCCGCTGCTCCGCGTGCTGGACGAGCTCGGCCGATCGCACAGAATCGCGACCGCGCGCTACATCGGCGACGTGCCGGACGACATGCGCATGGCCCTCGCGGTTGGAACGCTCGGGATCGGCATCGAGTCCACGGTGGGCAGCCGCGAGTCGCTGTTCGCCGCCGGTGCCAGTGAGGTCTATCCGGGCGTGGCGGCATTCGTCGACGCGCTCCTCGGCGCGCCGTGACCCAGCGCACAGCACTGATCCTCGCCGATGGCTCGGTGCCGGCGCGCGCGCAGCTGGACGCCGCCTGGCCGGACTGGGCAGCGGGGATCGATCTGGTCGTGGCCGCTGACGGCGGCGCCCGGCACGCGCGAGGCCTGGGTGTCAGCGTGGATCGCTGGGTCGGCGACGGCGACTCCATCGACGCGGCGGAGCTGGAGGCGCTCGCGGCATCGGGCGTGGATGTCCAGCGCGCCGCCACGGACAAGGACGAATCCGACTCGGAGCTCGCGCTCCTCGCGGCGATCGCCGATGGAGCAAACGCGGTGATCATCCTCGGCGCCCTCGGCGGGCCGCGGGTCGATCACGCGCTCGCGAATGTCGGGCTGCTTGCGCACCCTGCGCTCGAGGGCCGGCCCGCGTGGCTGTACGGCGAGCGGGCGGCACGGATCTCGCTGCTCGCGGCCCCGGATGCCGTGGGGCACGAGGTCACGCGCGAGCTCCACGGACGGCCGGGCGACCTCGTCTCGCTCGTGCCCCAGGGTGGGGCGGCGTCGGGCGTGACGACGAGTGGCCTGCGGTTCCCCCTTGCCGGCGAGACGCTCGCGCTCGGGAAGACCCGCGGGGTGTCCAACGTCCGAACCGGGCCGATTGCCCGGGTCACGCTCGAATCCGGCCGGCTTCTCGTGATCGAAACCCCTGCTAATCTCCGGCCATGAGCGTCCCTCAAGCTGGCCAGCAGGCCCCCGATGTCACCCTCCCCGACGAGACCGGCGCCGTGCACAACCTTGCCGATCAGCGCGGACGGTGGACCGTCCTGTACTTCTACCCGAAGGACGACACGCCGGGCTGCAACACCGAGGCCTGCCAGTTCCGCGACCTTGACGCGGAGTACGCCGCCACCGACGCCGACGTCTGGGGCGTGAGCAAGGACAGCGCGGCGAGCCACCGCCGGTTCCGCGAGAAGTTCGAGCTGCCGTTCACGTTGCTCTCAGACCCGGATCGCGAGGTCATCGACCGATACGGCGCGTGGGGCGAGAAGACGGCGCTCGGCCGGACGTACATGGGCATCGTCAGATCGACCTTCCTCATCGACCCGGACGGCAGGATCGTGCGGAGCTGGCCCAAGGTCAAGGCGGACGGCCACCCGGCCGAGGTGCTCCAGGCGCTGAGCGAGGAGCGCGCGGCCCGCGCGTCGTGATGGAAGCGCACACCTGGCGGCCCGACCGGTTCATGGTGATCGCCGCGCACCCGGACGACGCGGACTTCGGGCCCTCGGCGACTGCCGCGGGCTGGATCGACCAGGGCTCCGTCGGCTGGCTCGTGTGCTGCACCAGTGGCGACGCCGGCGGCGAGGACCCGTTCATGGATCCCCTGGAGCTCGCCGCCGTGCGCGAGCGCGAGCAGCGCGCGGCCGCCAAGGTCGTGGGCTACGAGGGCGTGACCTTCCTGCACATGCCCGACGGCGCGCTCGCCAACGACCTCATCCTCCGGGAGCACCTCGTTCGCGAAATCCGCACATTCAAGCCGGATGCGGTCCTGGCGACCGACCCGGAGAACACGTTTCCGCGCGGCGCGGGCGTAAATCACACGGATCACCGGGCTGCGGGATGGGCGGCCGCGGATGCAGTGTACCCGGCCGCCCGAAACCCGATGGCCTTTCCGGGGCTTGCCCGCGGTGGGCTCGGCAAGCACGACGTTCGACGGCTGTACTTCTTCTGGACCCACCGGGCCAACGCCTACGTCGACATCACCGCGACGGTCAGCCGGAAGCTCGATGCCCTGCGCTGTCATGAAAGCCAGATCAAGGACTTCAGCGAGGTGGAGCAGTGGATCGGCGAGTGGTCGTCGATCCAGGGCAAGGAGATCGGAGTCGCCAATGCGGACGGCTTCTTCCACGTCGTGATCGACGACGACGAGGAGAAGGGCGCGCCGAGCGACGAAACCGAGGCCGCGGAGGCCGTCTCTCCCGGCTAGCGTCCCAGGTGTCCGACTGGATGCCGGCAGCGCCGCGGTGCATTCGCCCATCGGGTCGGGATGCTCTCAACCGACGCTTTCCTGCCAGACGTCACCGGACGGAGCACAAGGCAGCGTCCGTTGGCCCGGTCGGGGAGGTGAACCAATCGACTCGAACGAGACATCGTGGGCCGAGCATCAACGTGCCCTGCCAGATGCTCGCCCTGGCGCGCAACTGACGATCTTGATCACGGCGCAACCGGCCTCGTGCTATGGGGGCTGACGTCTGGCACTCCGGACGGGTGCCTGTCCGCCTGATGCTCCTACAGGCGACGTCTGGCAGTCAGCGCGCCAGCGCCGAGGGCGGCTCGGCCGAGGTGAGGCTGCCCTCAGTGTCGGTACGCGCTTCGGGTCGCAGGCTCGACCGCCTAGGCCTCGGCGACGACCTGGCTATCGGTCAGGACGCTCTCCTCGAGCAGCGCCGGCCGGACGGCTTCCCACGTGACCCAGAGATCGGCGAGGCCGGCCGCGTGGTCCCCGAGCAGCGCCTGCATGTCGCCCGCGGTGTAGTCCGGTCCGGCCGCCGCAAGGAGCTCGTCCGGCGCGGGATGCGCGCCGACGAACAGAGCGGCGATCTCGCCCTGGTTCGGCCAGGCCCGCAGCCTGCGCGGCTCCACGCCCACGTCGGCGAGCGCGCGGGTCAGGTCGCGATATACCGGCGCCCGGCTCTCCACCCAGCCGTCCTGGCCGTCATAGCGGTAGCCCATCGACGCGAGCGCGGCCACGATTCGCCGGCACTGCTCCACGGTGAACGAGTCCCAGAAGGCGGTGCCCATCGGCAGGTCGATGACGGATTCGCGGACCGCGACGTCGGCCATCGCCTCGACGAGGTCGCCGAGCAGCAGCTCCCAGGTCCGTCGCTGGCGGCTGTCCTCGCCGGCAATCGCGTCCACGACCTCGACCATCGCGCGGTGGTCGCCGCGGAGCATCCGCTCCAGTCGCGAGCCGTGCGTTGGTCGTCGGCGCAGGCTCTCCAGCTCGCGATCGATCTCCGGCTCGATGGCGACGGCCACCGCGGGCGCGAACGATGGAACGGGCGTTCGATCCGCCGCGGGGGTCAGGACAGGATCCGGAGCTCGCTCGGAGCTGCGGACGGGCTCCATCACGGGGCGCCACGGCTCGGTGACCGGGGGTGGCACAGTAGCGTCGCGATCGACTCCGCGGCGGTCGCCGGGGCCACCCGGCGCGGGCCCTGCCGGGCCGGCGACGAAGGCGTCCTGGGAGAGCGTTTCCGATCTCCGGGGAACGGCATCGCGGGTTACGGTGACGCGAATCTCGCTCCGCGTCGGACGGCTGCCGAAGATCACCACCAGGGCCGCACCGCTGGCCGCACCGAGGAGGAGACCGAGGGCCAGGATGGCCAGCTCGCTCGAGGTCACGCGGGGTCAGGATCCTCGGAGTCCAGCGCCTCACAGGGCGCCGTCGCTGCGCCCGAGAGTAGCTGCGCACCGTGGGGGCGTCAACTCGATTCGGGCCGCCGCTGCAGGGGCCTGCGACCGGGTGGTAGATTGACCGTGCCGGCCGCCCGCTGGAGCCGGTCCGTCGAACGCGCCCCCCACAGAGGTCCTGCCGCGCCTTGACCCTCGACGTCCGTCCGGAATTCCTCGTCCAGCCGGTCGATGCCTCCTGGCTCCAGTGCAACATCGAGTGCCAGGAAGCCTGCCCGGTCGGCACGAACTGCCGCGGCTACCTGAACCTGGCCGCCGAAGGCAAGTTCGAGGAGGGGTACATCCTCTCCCGCGAGCCGAACCCGGTCGCGGCCATGTGCTCGTACGTGTGCTCCGCCCCGTGTGAGCGCGCATGCCGCCGCGGCGACATCGATCGCCCACTCGCCATCCGGGCGATGAAGCGGTTCCTGGTCGAGTGGCACGAGGCCTCGGGCATCCCGGACGTCATGCCCCACATCGAGGCGAAGGCCGAAAGGGTCGCCGTCGTCGGCGCTGGGCCCGCGGGCATCTCGGTCGCGCGCGAGCTGGCCACGAAGGGCTACGGCGTCGACGTCTACGACAGTCTCCCGTTCGCTGGCGGCACGATGCTCATCGGCGTTCCAGCGTTCCGCCTCCCGCGCGAAGCCATCGAGATGGACGTCCGGCTGGTCGAACGGCTGGGCGTGCAGTTCCACTACAACGTGAATGTCGGGGTCGACCTTTCGTTCGACGACCTCCAGCGCGACTTTGACGCGGTGGCGATTACCGCCGGCGCGATGAACGCGGTGGCCCTGGACGTGCCCGGCGCGGACCTGGAGGGCGTCC
>JANLSG010000076.1:0-5578 GCA_031362295.1 Chloroflexota bacterium | reverse complement strand
GGCGATGCGGCCGATGTGCTCGTCGCCCTCCGTCGCGACGGCGATCACCTTGGCGTCGCGCGCGCGGCCCTCCATCACGTTGCTGATCAGCTTCTCGTAGACCGACGAGCGCGTAGCGACCGCCACGAGCGGGCATTCCGCGTCCAGCAGCGAGATCGGCCCGTGCTTCAGCTCACCCGCCGGGTAGCCCTCCGCGTGGACGTAGCTGATCTCCTTGAGCTTGAGCGCGCCCTCCAGCGCGGTCGGATACGTTGCGCCGCGGCCCACGAACATGAACCCGCGCGAGTTGACGTACCGGCGCGCGAGGTCCGGCGCACCCGGGGCGTTCAGCTCGATTGTCCGCGCTGCGGCAGCGGGCAGCGCGCGCAGCCCGGCCACGAGGGAGGCCTCGTCCTCATCGCTGAGCGTGCTGCGGAGCTTGGCGATGCCCGCCGCGAGCACGATCAAGGTGGTGACCTGGGTGACGAATGTCTTGCTCGCCGCGACGGCCATCTCCGGGCCGGCCTGCAGGAACATGACCGCGTCCGCCTCGCGCGTGATCGCCGAGCCGAGGGTGTTCGTGACCGCGACGATCGGGCAGCCGCGCTCCCGCGCGAGCCGCGTCGGGGCGATCGTGTCCGCGGTCTCGCCGGATTGGGTCACCGCGATCACGAGCGTGTGCTCGTCGAGCGGCGGTGGGTCGTACCGGAACTCCGACCCGACCGTCACCCGCGCCGGAAGGCCCGTCATCTCCTCGATCGCCCGGGCCCCGATCATCGCCGCGTACGACGCCGAGCCACAGGCCACCAGCTCGACGCGCGTCGCCTCGCGCACGGCACCGAAGATGGGCTCGAGCTCCGGCGCCTGGATCCTGCCGGCGAGCGAGATCCGCCCGGTCAGCGACTGGCGAAGCGCCTCCGGCTGCTCGTGGATCTCCTTGAGCATGAACGTGTCGTAGCCGCCCTTCTCGGCGGCCTCGATGGTCCACTCGATCGTCTCGACGACCCGCTCGACGGGCCGGCCGTCGACATCCGTGATCGTCACCCGATACGGCGTGATGTCCGCGACGTCGCCCTCCTCCATGAAGATGACTCGCCGGGTGTGCCCGAGGATCGCAGCGACGTCGGAGGCGAGGAACGATTCGCCCTCGCCCAGCCCGACCACGAGGGGCACGTCCTTGCGCGCCCCGACGAGCCGGTCGTTCTCGTCGCGATGCATGATCGCGAGCGCGTAGGCGCCCACGAGCTGGCGCAGCGCCGCACGCGCGGCGTCGGCGATGTCGCCCTCGTAGGACTCCTCGATCAGGTGGGCGATCGCTTCCGTGTCGGTCTCGGAGACCAGGCGATGCCCGCGCGCCTCCAGCCCGTCCCGGAGGTCCTGGAAGTTCTCGATGATCCCGTTGTGGATGACCGTGATCCGCCCGGTGCAGTCCACCTGGGGGTGCGCGTTGACGTCGTTCGGGCGACCGTGGGTCGCCCAGCGCGTGTGCGCGAGCCCGAGCGCCGCGTGGGGGGTTCGTTCGGCGATCGCCGTGCGCAGGTTGTCGAGCTTGCCGGCGCGCTTCTCCACGAACAGGTCGCCCTGATCGTCGACGAGGGCGATTCCCGCGGAGTCATACCCTCGGTATTCGAGGCGCCGGAGCCCCTCCATGAGGATCGGCCCAGCCTCGCGCGGCCCCGTGTACCCAACAATCCCGCACATTCGAGGTCAGTGTAGGCGCTGTTCCGCGAGCGCCGACAAACGGTCGGCGAGCTCCCGGACCAGCTCGGCGTCGGCGCCTTCGACCATGACGCGCAGCGAGGGCTCCGTTCCGGACGGCCGGACGAGCACTCGCCCCTCGCTCCCGAGGCGCGATTCGGCCTCGGCGATGGCATGCGTCAGGACAGCGTCGCCCTCCCACTGCTCCTTGTGCCGGACGCGAACGGCGCGCTGCTCCTGGGGCAGGAGCGGGATGCGCTCCGCGAGCTCGGCGAGGGTCCGCCCACTCGAGGTGACGACGCGCAGGACTTCCAGCGCGGTCACGAGCCCATCGCCCGACGTAGTGTGCTCGCGAACGATCACGTGCCCGCTCTTCTCGCCGCCGAGCCCGGCTCCGGACACCTGCATCCCCTCGAGGATGTACTTGTCGCCGACCGGCGTGCGGACGACCGAGCCGCCCGCCTCCTCCACCGCGCGCTGCAGCCCGCCGTTCGACAGGACGGAGACGACGAGCGTGCCGGTTCCCGGATCGGCGGGGTCCGCGCCGGGACGCGCCAGTCGCTCGAGCGCGAGGACACCCAGGATCCGGTCGCCATCGACCACCGCCCCGGAGCCATCGACCGCAACGAGCCGGTCCGCATCGCCGTCGAGCGCGAACCCGAGGTCGGCCCCGGTCTCCGCGACGCGGATCGCGAGGGCGGCGGGGTCGGTCGCGCCGCAGTGGAGGTTGATGTTCCATCCGTCGGGCTGGTCGTACATCGTTTCGACTGCGGCGCCCGTCGCGCCGATGATTCGCGCCGCGACGGCGGACGCCGAGCCGTTCGCGCAGTCGAGGACGATCCGAAGCCCGGACGCGTCGATCGTGCGCGCCAGACCCTCGCGATGGGCCACGTAGCGCCCGATCCGGTCCCGCGAGTCCACGATCGTCCCCAGCTCCGCCGGGGCTGCGCCGGCGAGCTCGTCGGAGCGCCAGATGAGCTGCTCGAGCTCGTCCTCGACGGCGTCGTCCAGCTTCAGCCCTTCGCCGTCGAGGACCTTGAGGCCGTTGTCCTCCGCCGGGTTGTGCGAGGCGGAGACCATGATGCCCGCCGCATTCGTGCCGTCCGCCGCGAGGAAGGCCAGCGCCGGGGTCGGCACCACGCCGACGATGTGGACGGTCACGCCGAGGCTTGTCGCGCCGGCGGCAATCGCGGCGACGAACATGTCACCGGAGCGGCGCGTGTCCTGGCCGACCACGATCGACCCGCCCGGGCCGACGAGCCGCCTGGCCGTCGCGCGCCCGAGCGCGAACGCGGTTGCCGGCTTCAGGTCGACGTTGGCGATGCCGCGGATGCCGTCGGTGCCGAACAGGCGAGGCACGGTTGCTGTTTCCCTTTCAGGACGGTGCCGGAGACGGTGCCTGCGACGGTCCTGGGGAGGCCGCGGGACTGGAGACGACCACCTCGACCGGATTGGGGCTCGCGCCGAGCAGGGTGAGCCCGGTCGCCAGGTTCGCCGAGACGGCGATCGAGTGCGCCCCGCCTTCGAGGCCGGTGACGTCCGCGGTCAGCACGAGGTCCACGCCGGACAACCGATCGAGATCGGCGACGGAGCCGCCGATCGTCACGAGGACACGGTCGGTGGACAGCGCATAGACGAGATCGGAGCGCGCGCCAACGATGATCAGCCCCGCCTCGAACGTCCGCGTGCCCGTGACCGGACGGAGCTTGACGGTGACCTGGACCGTCCCGCTGCCGAGTGCCTGCACGCCATCGGGAAGCGCGAAGCCGACGATCTGCGTGACCTGCGACGACGCGCCCGAAACGGAGATCGGCAGCGTGTCGGCCCGATCCAGCCCGGCGAGGTCGTTGGCGTCGCCCTCGACGGAGATCACCGGCGGATTGACCTCGATCGAGGCGACCTCGAACCCGGCGGCGGGCGTGCCGACGACGTTCGGGGTGACGGGCAGCGTCTTCGAGCGCCGATCCGAGAACACCGGGACGCGTACGCGGACCTGGACCGGCTCGACATCGACGGGGGTCAGCACCTCGCCGTCCGCATCGACGGGCAGGAGCGAGACGAGCTGGTTCACGTCGATCCCCGATGCATCGACCACGATCCGCGCCTGCACCTCGGTGACGAGGGTGACGACCGACTGGGGCCCGGTGACGGTCGCCGTGGTGCCCTCGACGATCGGGTCGCCGGCGTCGAGGCCGGAAGGGATCGGACCGAAGATGACCGCCCGGATCGGGACGGACTTCGTGCCGACCCGGTCCAGTGTGACCACGATCCTCTTCGGCTCGAAGTCGAGGACCTGGATCCGCGAGTCGACCGCCTCCACGGTGACGTCGAGCGTCACGCGGTCACCCGTGGGCACGACGCTGGCGAGGTCCACCTCGGCCCGGAACGTGGAGCTGTCGATCCGCAGCCCGAGGTCGGGCGGGGCGACGTAGGTCACGCGGGTCACCGCTCCCGGATTCGAGAGGACGACGATGTCCGCCGGGGCGTTCACGATCTGGATCGGGATGTTGCCCGCGAAGGGTTGCGTGGTCTGTGACAGGACGAGACCGCCGTACAGCAGCGTCGCCAGGCCGATCGCGGCGAGCTTGAGCGGCCAGTTGTGGATGACGAACGCGAAGATCCGGGTCATCGAGCGCGGCCGCGCGTCCCTGCCGCAGCGACGGGTTCGGGCGTGCTCTCGTCAGCCTTCGCCTCCCCGGCCTCTCCGGCTGTCGCATCGGGCGCTGGCTCGGGAAGCATCGGCTCATCGGGTGGCAGCGGCTCCGTCCGGCTCGCCCCGTCGCGTCTCGCGGTCCGCACGGCGCGTCCAAGGTCCGGCAGGCGGTACGTCCCCGAGCCCGGACCGCCGCCGGGCAGACGGAGGCGCGCGCCCTCGGGGTTGGGCTCGAGCAACCCGCGCAGCGCCCGTGCGAGCTGGCTCTCGTTGAGGTTGCGCACGATCCGCGCCCGCTGGACGTAGCTGACGTGGCCGTTTTCCTCGGACACCACGACGACGATCGCGTCGGTCTGCTCCGTGGTCCCGAGTGCGGCGCGGTGGCGCGTGCCGAACCGCTCCGACTGGATGGTCGTCTCGCTGAGCGGCAGCACCGCGCCGGCCGCCAGGATCCTCGCTCCCCGCACGATCACCGCGCCGTCGTGCAGCGGCGAGCGGGGCGAGAAGATGGTGCGGAGCAGGTCGGCGGACAGGTCGCCGTGGATCATCACCCCGGTTTCGGCGATCTGCTCCAGGCCCGTCTCGCGCTCGATGACGATGAGGGCGCCGTGGCCCTCCGCGGACAGCCGCGCGGCGGCGCGAGCGACCTCCGTCGAGATGATCTCGGCCACCCGGCCCTCGGCGGACACGAGCCAGCCCAGCGACCCGACGCGACCGATGCGATCCAGCGCGCGCCGGAGCTCCGGCTGGAACACGACGACCAGCGCGAACAAGCCCACGACGGCGCCCGTCTCGAGGATCTGGGTCAGCAGCCGGAGCGTCAGGATCCGGGCCGCGAAGTAGACGACGAAGAGCACCGTCACGCCGATGACCAGCCGGACAGCGCTCGTCCCCCGGATGAGGCTGAACAGCCAATAGATCAGGAGCGCCGTGATCCCGATGTCCAGGATGGCCGCCGGGCGGACCTGATCCAGGATCGACGCGAGGAGCTGCGGCATGCGCGGGGAGTGTACCGCGCGAGTTCCGCCGGACTGGCTTCAGCGAGCGGAGCTGGAGCTCATCGCGTCGTCGCGCAACCGCTCGGAGGCGAGCCCGTGGACGTCCGCTTCTGCCTGCGTGTCGCCGGTCAGCGCGGTCAAGCGCAGGAGCAGCTCGATCTTCTCCGTCGCCAGGGTCGTCCAGCCTCGGTCGAGCTGCAGGTTCGCGATCGCGAGGTGGACCTGCGGGTCACCCGGCGCGGTCGTGAGC
>JANLSG010000024.1:0-1589 GCA_031362295.1 Chloroflexota bacterium | reverse complement strand
TACTACGCGAAGTCCAATGGCCGGCTTCGGGGGACCGAGATCCGCTTCCCGATCGTGTCCGTGATGGGCACCGAGAACGCGATGCTCGCCGCGACCCTCGCCGACGGCCATACGGTCATCCGGCCGGCCGCCCAGGAGCCGGAGGTGGACGACCTGATCGCCTTCCTCCAGAAGATGGGTGCGGAAATCCAGCGGACCTACCCGGACACGATCGAGATCAACGGCAAGCGCCGCCTGCGCGGTGCCGAGCACCGCGTGATGCCGGACCGCATCGAGGCTGGGACGTTCGCGATCGCCGCCGGGGTGACTGGCGGCCACGTCATCCTCGAAGGCGCCGACTGCGACACGATGAACGCGCTCGTCGAGGTGCTGGGCAATGCTGGCCTCGCCGTGAGCTGCGGCCCCGGGCGGATGGAGGTCGATGCGCGTGCCCTTGGTCCCGGTGGCGTGAAGCCCGTCGACGTCGAGACCGGCCCGTACCCGGCGCTCGCCACGGACATCCAGCCGCCCACCACCGTCCTGCTCACGCAGGCGACCGGCGATTCGACCGTCCACGAGGCGATCTTCGAGGACCGCCTGGAGTGGACCGGCGAGCTCGCCAAGATGGGCGCCCGGATCGACCTCAAGAGCACCCAGCGTGCCGTCATCCACGGGCCGTCCAAGCTCCACGCCGCGAACGTCGAGATCTCCGATCTGCGCGCCGGCGCGTCGCTGATCCTGGCTGCGCTGGC
The DNA here is from genome assembly GCA_031362295.1 of Chloroflexota bacterium. GTDB lineage: Bacteria > Chloroflexota > Limnocylindria > Limnocylindrales > CSP1-4 > UBA5189. Next base: position 858 of record JANLSG010000024.1, on the reverse strand, counting down.
CGCCAAGGGGACGTCCTCGATTGGCGGTGCGCACCACGTTCGGCGAGGGTATGAGAACATCGAACGGAAGTTCCTGGACCTCGGCGCCAGGATCGAGCGCGTCCAGGAGGGGGGCACCACGCCCGCATGAACATCGGCATCGATCTCGGCACGGCCAACGTTCTGGTTCACGTCGAGGGCAAGGGCATCGTGATCCAGGAGCCGTCGGTCGTCGCGGTCGACGATGACGGTCGCATTCGCGCCGTGGGCGAGGACGCGCGCGAGATGATCGGGCGAACCCCGGGCAACATCCACGCCATCCGGCCGATGAAGGACGGCGTCATCGCCGACTATGTCATCACCGAGGCCATGCTCCGGTTCTTCATCAACAAGGCGATGGCCGGTCGGCGAATGCCCAGGTTCAGCGGGCCCGTGGTGATGATCTCCGTGCCCGCCGGTGTGACTTCCGTCGAGAAGCGCGCGGTCAAGGACGCGGCGCTCAAGGCCGGGGCGCGCGAGGCGTACCTGATCGAGGAGCCGCTGGCGGCGGCGATCGGCGCCAACGTCCCGATCTCCGGGCCCTCCGGGAACATGGTCATCGACATCGGCGGCGGGACCAGCGAGGTCGCGGTGATCGCGCTCGGCGGGATCGTCGTCTCGACCTCGCTCCGCGTGGGCGGGAACCGGTTCGACGAGTTCATCACCTCATACATCCGCAAGAAGTACAACCTGATGATCGGCGAGCGGACCGCGGAGGAAGTCAAGATCACGATCGGAACCGCGCTCCCGCTGGAGCGCGAGCTGTCCATGGAGGTTCGTGGCCGCGACCTCATCGCCGGCCTGCCACGCACCATCCCGATCACCTCGTCCGAGGTGATG
>JANLSG010000070.1:0-1591 GCA_031362295.1 Chloroflexota bacterium | reverse complement strand
TACGCCGTTGTCCAGGCGGGTGATGGGCGCGCCGCGCTGGAGCAGTTTCGCGCGCACAACCCGGACCTCGTCCTGCTGGACCTGATGCTGCCGGAGCTGTCCGGGCTGGAGGTCGCGCGCCAGATACGCGCCGAATCCTCCGTGCCCATCGTGATGCTCACGGCGCGGGACGCGGAGCTGGACAAAGTGGTCGGGCTGGAGATGGGCGCGGACGACTACGTCACGAAGCCGTTCAGCCTGCGCGAGTTGTCCGCGCGCGTGCGGGCGGTCCTCCGACGGGGCGAATCAACCGGCGCCGCGCTACCGCCGCACGTCGAGCTGGGCGTCGTGCAGGTGGACCTCCCGGGCCATCGCGTCATGCGCAACGGGGCGGAGATCCCGATGAAGCCCAAGGTCTTCGAGCTGCTCGCCTTCCTGCTCCGGCACCCGGGCCAGGTGATGAGCCGCGATCAGCTGCTCGAGCAGGTGTGGGGCTACGACTATCCCGGCGAGACGCGCACGGTTGACGTGCATGTCCACTGGCTCCGGTCGGCCGTCGAGGTCGACCCCGCTGTCCCGACGTTGATCCAGACAGTGCGCGGTACCGGCTACGTGCTGCGCCGGCCCGCGTGACGGGCCGCACGTTCACCCGCTGAACACGTCGCGTTGATCGTCGCCCGCGACGATGCGGGCATGGTGAACTGGGTCGACACCTCCGAACCTCCAACCGGCGGGATCGAGTTCGCCACCACCTACGCGCCGGTCGTGGCGGAAGCCCGCCGTGAGGGCCACGTCCGTCCGGCGCCCGGGGACGCCGCTCGCGAGCTCGACGCCGAGGTGACCCGTCTCCTCCGGGTCCGCGGCGCCGAGCTTGCGGAGCCGCTCCTGTGGCAGCGGCCTAGTCACCGGCGCGAGGTCGAGGCCATCGTTGGGCAGCTGGCGCCGATCCGATCGCGCCTGGCGCTGCTCTCGTCCTGGGAGCGAGAGTCGCACCGTGGCTCAGCCGAGCGCCTTGCCTACGCCATCGTCTGGTTGCGGCTGGCTCAGCGCCGCGCTGGGGAATACGGGCCTCGCAGCTCGCGCCTCAGACGGGCGCTTACAGCAAGCGGCTGAGGATCTCCCAGGAGAGCCACGCGACGGCGCCGGATGCGGGGATCGTGAGCACCCACGCGATCAGGATGTTGCCGGCGACGCCCCAGCGCACGGCCGAGAACCGGTCGCTCGCGCCCACGCCGATGATCGCCGACGAGATCACGTGGGTCGTCGAGACCGGCATCCCGAAGTGCGACGCGCCGATGATGATCGTGGCGGCGGTCGTCTCGGCTGCAAAGCCGTGGACCGGGTCCAGCTTCACCACGCGCTGGCCCATCGTCTTGATGATCCGCCAGCCGCCGGCGGCGGTACCGAGCGAGATGGCGGTCGCCGCAAGGAGAATCACCCACAGCGGCACGACGGGCTCGGCGAGCACCCCTCCCGCGACCAGGGCGAGGGTGATGATGCCCATCGTCTTCTGGCCGTCGTTCGAGCCGTGGCTGAAAGCCATGTACGCCGCGGAGACGAGTTGGAGGCGCCGGAATCGGTCGTTGATCCGTTTTGGGTGGGCGTTCTTGAA
>JANLSG010000284.1:0-7076 GCA_031362295.1 Chloroflexota bacterium | reverse complement strand
ATTCCCATGGAGGTTGTTCACATCGACGGCTTCCGGAGAGGGGCCGGTGCGGCGTATGCAGATGCGAATGGAAGTTGCTCCGAGCATGCTCGGCGGGCAGCGCATTCGGTCGAACCTGCTGCCTGGCTGAGCGTGCTGGCCGGGATTCTGATGCGCCTGCGAATGGGCGGGTCGTCAGCCGGCTGGCGTCGGGGCGGCCGGAGTGAGCGCCCGCGTGGCTGTGGCAACAACGTGTCTGGGAATCACAGCTAGGTCGTTTTCGGCCCGCCCAGGATCGGAGCCCCGCGGCTCAGCGCGCGCTTCGGGGCGGCCCACAGCCGCAGGCGAAGTGCCCAGAAGTCGCGGACGGCGCGGAAGACCACCTGGGGCTTCGCCCCGGTGGGGCTGCCGGCGGTGCGCGGGTAGTGGGGAACCCCGACCTCGTCGATCCGCCGCCCGCGCGCGGACAGCTTGATCAGCAGCTCGGCGGAGAAGAACGCGCCGCCGGACTCGACCGCCACGCCCTCGAGTGCCGCCCGCTTGAACAGCTTGCAGGCGCAGTCCACGTCACGGACCTTCAGGCCGAAGAAGATCCGGTTGGCGAGGCGATACAGCCGCGCATAGACGGTCCGGACGAGGGGGTCCGCGCGCTGGATCCGGTAGCCCACCACCGCATCGGCGTCACCCGACTGGAGCCGCTCGATGAGCCGGCCGAGATCGGCGACCTTGAACTGGCGGTCCCCGTCGGTGAAGGCGAGGTGATCGAACCGGGCCGCTGCGAAGCCGCTTCGGAGTGCCGCGCCGTAGCCGAGGTTGACCGGGTGATGGACGGCGCGGACCTCAGGGTGCGCCGCGGCCAGGTCGTCGGCGAGGGCCGGCGTTCCGTCCTTCGAGCCATCGTCGACGATGACGATCTCGAACTCCTCCGCGAGCGTCGGCAGGGTGGCGAGGGCTTCCTCGACCAGGCCGGCGAGGTTCGCCGCCTCGTTGTGGGCTGGGAAGAAATACGACAGGGCCGGCAGGCGCCCCCCGCTCGCAGACGCCGCGACGGCTGTCGGCGGCGTCACTGGGTCTCCGTCAGCAGGCCGTTGACGACCCACACGCCCGAGCTCCCGCCGCTGGCCACGAGCGTCATGTCGAACTGGCCGGTGAGCTCGCCCAGGTCGGTGTCGTTCGCGCGGATCACGTACACCGGTCGCGTGCCGAGCGTCCGCCGGATGATGTCCGGCGCCCGGCCCAGGTCGCGGTCCAGCATCGTCCGGTCGTCGATGATCTCGATGTCCGGCCGGAGGCCCTGGACCTTCTGGGCGTACCAGAGCGGCGTGGATGTGCTCCACCAGCTGATCAGCAGCGCGCCCTCTGGAACCGCGGGCAGGGCTTCGGCGAGCCAGCGTCCGGCGCCGTCGTCGCCGGAGCGATCGGCTGCGTGGCGTCGGCCATCGAGGTCACCGATCGTGGGCATGAGGAGCATGACCCCAATGATCGCTGCTGCGACGACGGCTGTCCGGCGCACGGCAGGATTCGCCGGCGCGCCGGGCTGCGAGCGACCGGCGAGGCCGCCGAGCAGGACACCGGCGAGGTCCGCCACCTCCGCGGCGAGGAGCCCGATCCACGTCCAGACCCAGAGCACCGGGCCCAGGTAGTAGCGGTTGATGTCGGCGTTCGCGTAGGCCTCGTTGAACAGGACCGTGATGACGAACGCGAGCCCCGTGAGCAGGGTGTACCGCGGCGCGCGACGTGCCGCGACGAGGAATGCCGGTGGGATGAGCAGCGCGACGAGGCCAAGCTGCTCGGTCGCGAGCCGCACCAGGTCGTCGAGCTTCCCGCCGAGATCCGCGATCGGGTCGCCCAACGAGCCTCGGAACTGCTCGGCGAGGGCGATGTACCAGAAGCCATCCCAGGTGTCGGGCTTGGCGTAGATCAGGGGCGCGGGGATCAGCCCACCACGGATCGGCAGCTCGAGGTAGACCAGCGCCACCGTGCCGAACGCCGCCGCGAGGCAGCCGAGCACGAGCTTCCAGCGCCGCCAGATGCCCGGCTCCACGGACAGCACGAACAGGGCGATCGGTGGCACGAGCAGCAGGGTCAGCGAGTGGTTCCCGGCGGCGAGCCCGAACAGCACGGCGGCGAGGACGAGGCGTCGATCGGCACGGCCCTGCGCGGTTGGATCGTCACCGAGCTCACGGCCCGCGTCGTACCAGCGCATCAGCGCGAGGAGCAGGAGCGCAACGAAGGCCAGGTGGATCGGGTGCGGGTCGGCGCGGGTCGCGTTGACCCAGACGACGGGCGTCGTCGCGAGGCCAAGCCCGGTCGCGACGCCGATGATCGTGGAGCCTGTCAGGCGCTTCACGAGGAGCACCGTGGCCCCGGCGGCGGTCGCGACGGCGAGGAGAGACAGCACGGTGACGCGGAAGGCGGGCTCGCCGATCGGCGTCAGCAGGATGTTGCCCAGGAAGCCGAGCAGCACGTACGTCGGATAGCCGGTCGGGTGGGCCGTGCCCATGATCGGCAGCACCGTCTGGAACTCTCCGGTATCCCAGAATCCGACACCGGGCATGAGCCCGGACCAGGCGTTGAGGATCACCACCGCGGCGACGCCGAGGGGCGGCGCGACGAGGGCCAGGATGCGGGCGTTCACCATCCGAGGATGTTGCCCCAGATGACGCCCCACAGGTTGATCACCACGGACGCCGCCACCAGCCCGAACCCGAGCCGGCCCACGCGGCCTCGCCGGCTCATGCCCAGCGCGACGAGTGGCAGCGCGAAGACCACGAAGTCGTTGCTGAACCGGTAGCCGAACTGCACCCAGCCCTGGCTGAAGTGCAGCAGGTTGATGAAGGCGATGGGCAGGATCGCGAGATAGGCGCCGGCGACCAGGCGCGACCTGCGCGTCCGCAGGGCCGGGATCGCGAGCAGGAACGCGGGGCTGGTGAGCAGGATGCTCATCCCGATGGCCTGCGGCTCGGCGATCGGACAGTCTCGGTCGAAGAGGCCTCGTGTCGCGCCCGGCTCGGTGCACACCGGTCCGCCGTCTCCCAGCGAGCCCGGCTCCAGCTCCGGCATGACCGCCGGCATCGACAGGAACATGATCTGGATGTTCTGCACGAGGTAGCGCGGATCCTCGATGCCCCAGTCCGGGTTGTAGTTGAGCGTCGGATAGCCATTCGCCTCGCGCTGGTACTGCCAGTCGTAGCCGGGGTGCAGGAAGTGCCCCGTGGTCGCGAGGTTGTAGGCGAGCAGGAGTCCGACCGGGATGACCGTGCCGATCCCGGCCGACATCGAGCGTCGGAGCCATGTCCCGCCGCCGCCCACGAGCATGAAGAACGGCGCTCCGAACACGACCGGCAGGCGCGCCGTGCATGCCAGGCCGAACAGGAGCCCGGCCAGCAACTGGCGTCGGTCGATCGCGGCGAGGGGCCGCCGAACCTGGTCAACCAGCGACCGCGCGAGCGTCCTCGATGACGGCAGGTCGTCGACCTCGCCATCGGCATCGGGGTCCGCCCGGAGCGCGACGCCGACCGCGAGCAGGATGAACGCCACCGCGACGACATGGGCGAAGAACCACGTCGTGCCCAGCTGCGCCGCGTACCAGAGCACCGTCCCGAAGCCGAAGAAGACCGTCGTCGCGAGCCGGATCCGGCGCGAGATTGCCAACCCACCCAGCATCCACCAGGCAAGCCCGACATCGATCGCGCCAACGACGACGGACACCGCCCGAATGTCGGTCGCGAGGCCCCAGATGGCCACGAACGGCAGGAGGACGATCGCGGGCAGGGGTGGGAACGGAAGGAGCGCGCCGGGCGTCGAGGGGTTGCCAGTCAGCTCGCTCAGGGGGTAGATGTCCTGCATCCAGTCGTTGCCGTTCGGGAAGCCACCCAGGTCGACGGGCCAATCGATGGTGGTCCGGCCGTCGAGGAACGCGAGCGCCTGCCACACGAAGTGGTTGTAGTAGCGGTCGCTGCCCGGCAGCCAGTAGGCCGCGAAGGCGAGCGCGATCAGACCCGCGCCGATGGCGAGCGCGGGGAGACGATCGACCCAGTCGAACAGGACGTCCAGGCGACGGGAGCCCGCGGCGCCCTCTGCTACGCTCCCAAGCACCTCATCGCTCGCTGGAGACCGAACCCCTTTTGAGTGGTCCCGCAATCGGTGAGCCCGACCCGGACAGGGCGGAGCCATCGCGGACCGGGTTGTGGGACGCCGCGGGCGGCATCCTCGTCCTTCTGGCGCTGGGCCTCACCTTCCGGCTCATCATCGCATACCTCCTGCCCGGCTCCGGCTTCAAGGTTGACCTCCAGTCCTTCCAGTATTGGGCGAGCAACCTGGCGACCGAGGGGCTGCACGGGTTCTACGAGCGCCCCTTCTTCCACGACTACACGCCCGGGTACCTGTATGTCCTGTGGCTCGTGGGCGGCGTGGCGCAATTCTTCGGGGGCGGCGTCGGCGACCTGATAAAGATCCCGCCGATCCTCGCCGATCTCGCCATCGGCTACCTCGTCTGGTCGATGGTCAGGGAGCTCGGCGGAAGCGAGCGGGCGGCGCGCATTGGCGCCCTGATCGCGATCTTCAATCCGGTGAGCTGGTTCGACAGCGTCGTGTGGGGTCAGGTCGATTCGGTCGGTGTCGTGTTCCTGCTGCTCGCCATGCGCGAGCTCTGGCGGGATCGGCCGGAGCGCTCGGCGATCCTCGCGACGGTCGCCGCCCTGATCAAGCCGCAGCTCGGAATCCTGATCCCGATCGTCGCCATCGTCGTGATCCGGCGCGCGTTCTGGCCGCGCGGCGGATTCGGCAACGACGAGGATCCGGAGCCCGGTGGTTGGACCACTGCCTGGGAGGAACGCGTTCGCGGCCCGCTCCGGGTCATCACGACCGGCGTCGCGGGCGTGCTGACGGCCATCCTGGTCTCGCTGCCGTTCGGGCTCAGCTTCCCCGGCCTGGTCGCCCAGATCTTCAAGACTGCCGCGGGCTACCCGTACCTGTCCGTGAACGCCTTCAATCCATGGGCGCTCGTCATCCAGACGACAGCCGACGGCCGCGACGAGAGCATCGCGCTCACTCGCTCATGGGTGTGCGATTCGACGATCACGGGATCGCCGCCAGGCGAGCTCCGGATCGGTGACTGGGTCATCTGGAACTGGCCCGCGAGTACGCAGACATGCGAACCCGGCTTGCTCATCGGGGCGTTTCCGGCCGCCCTGGTTGGCGCCGGACTCTTCGTGCTCGCGGCGGCCATCGTCCTGTGGTTCGTCGCGCGTCGTCCGGACCGCATCACGACCCTGGTCGGCGTCACGGTGCTCGCCCTTGCGTTCTTCGTCCTGCCGACCCGCGTCCACGAGCGCTACCTGTTCCCGCTCGTCGCGCTCGGCGCGATCCTGGCCGCCGTCTCCTGGCGGTGGCGCATCGGCTACGCGTTGTCGGCCGCCGCCACGTTCGCGAACATGTACGTCGTCCTCACGAGCTACGGCTACGACAACCCGAACGTCTCGGACTGGCTTGGGACGGGCCAGATGTTCGCCTCGCCCTGGGGGGTGGCGATCGCGTCGATCGCGCAGCTGGTCGTGTTCGGATGGGCGTTCTTCCAGCTGCGTGAGGAGGCGGTGGAAGGGATCGCGGAGAACGTCGCGCTCACGGGCCACGACACGCTGGAACAGAGCCGCCTTGCCGACTGGCTGGGCCGCCGGCCCACCGAGCCCGAGCCCGACGCGGAGCTGGACCTCGATCCGGACCTCGAACCGGCAACGCGCGGGATTTCGCCGCCGATCTCCTGGCCCGTGCCGCGGCTCACCGCCGCCGATTCATCCGCCGGGTACGCGGCAGTCGTGGGCGTTCCCGCCATCGCGGCGCCCGGAAGCGTCATGCCTGCCTGGGACATGGACCGCGACGCCGGCTCGCTGGGGCCGCTCGGCTGGTTCCGCGCTCGGCTTGGCGACACGCCGGTTCGCGCGGATCGCACGCGGCTCCTCGAGAACGAGCGCGGCGGGCGCCTCGATCGCCTCGACATCTGGATGATCGCGCTGCTCGCGATCAGCCTGCTGACCGTGCGCATGTGGCGGCTCGACGAGCCGTACCAGATGCACTTCGACGAGGTCTACCACCCGCGCACCGCGACGGAGTTCCTGCAGGACTGGCGCTACGGCATGCCGCCGCTCGAGATCTACGAGTGGACCCATCCACACCTGGCGAAGTACGCCATGGCGCTCGGGCTCGTCGCCTTCGGCGAGGACAAGGTCAGCGCGGAGAGCCGGCTCGGGGTGGCCGTCGTCGACGCCGTGATCGAGCCGCGGCGGGACGAATCCCTGGATTCGAACGCCGTCGAGGGCGACCGCCTGTGGGTTGCCACAGGGAGTGAGGTCCGGGCCTACGAGCTTGCGACGCGCGACCTCGCGGCAACGCTCACCATCCCCGACGCCGTCGCCCTCGCCTACGACAAGACCAGCCACACCCTGTATGTCGGGACGCGCGGAGGCGAGATTCGCGCAGTTGACACGGGAGCCCTGGATGCGACCCGGCGAGGCCCACCGATCGAGGCCGAATCGCGCGCCTACATGGACCTGGGCGGGCCGATCCAGCGGCTGTTCGTGACCCGCGACGGCGATCGGCTCGCGGCGGTGCTGACCGCCGGCTTCGAGACGGACGACCCGGCGAGCAGCACGATCGTGGTGATCGACGCGGGAGCCGCGATGGAGATCAGTCGCCCGAGCCTGCGTGGTGTCGGCCAGATCACGGGCGGCCTGAGCGACGACCGGCTTGCCGTCGCGACGACGAGCGGCGTTGCATTCATCGAGCCCGTCGCCGGCGTGGTGACGGAGACGCTGGACGTGGGCGGCCCGGTGGGCGGAATCGTCGGCATCAACGACTTCACCGACGACCCGTTGTACGCGTCGGTGACCACCCCGGAGGGGCCGAAGGTGGCCGTCATCATCGCGAAGCGCGACACGGCGCCCCGCGTGGACAAGTCGTACCCAATGCCCGGCGTGCGAGCCGGCCGCGTCTACTACGACCTGGCCTTGCGGATGGTCCATGTCGAAGGCTCCGTGCCCGGCTCGAGCGCCGAGTCCGGCGCCGACACGGTCTACGTGATCGAGCCGCACGCGAACGCG
>JANLSG010000208.1:0-5927 GCA_031362295.1 Chloroflexota bacterium | reverse complement strand
GCCGCGCGCGTCATCGACACATCCGGATCGATCGCCGAATCCCGCTCCCGCGTCGTGACCGCCTGGACCGAGGCCACCTCTGACCCTGGCGAGCTCCCAGTCCGACCTTAGACGAGCACGATCCCGGTCCCAGGATGTTGACCAGCCTCGAGGGCGCGTCGAACCGCCGATGGCTTGAGTCTTGGCCAATCGACAAACAGCCCGGCGTACTCCGCCAGGACCAGCCGATTCGTTCGCGTGTCGGCGATCAGCAGGAGGAAGTGCTCGGTCGGATCATCGCGCCGCTTGAGATCGATGCGGCGGATCACTGCCTGAACGTCCCGTAGGCGCATTTCCAGTTCGATTGCCGTTCGCTGACCCTCACCGAAGATGACCACATCCCACGCTCGCAGCTCTGGGCGACCCTCGATAACCGGCAGTGGGACCTCGAGGCGGCACTTCATTGGCTTGGCTATCGGTGCAATGAACCGCTGCAGGCGATCTGCGTGGCCGGCATCCCGGATCGGTGCACCAGCTGGGTAAAGGCGGACTGAGGGGTTGAGGCCGAGGATGGCGGCGATCCGGTTCGTCTCGAGTAGGGTGAGCTTCTCGACATTCCCGCTCTCGATCCGCCCGTAGTGGGCACGGGACATGCGACAGGCCTCGGCAACGTGGTTCTGGCTTTCGCCCAGTTGCAGGCGTCTCTCCCGAAACTCGTCGCCGATTTCCTGCGCTTGTCGCCTCGCGAGTCTCGTTCCGCGATCGAAAGCGCGGTCGGCTGATGGCATGCCGGCAGTCTGACGACCGTCGATTGGCTGCCGGTTACCTTGCGCCGCCGTCAGATGTCACTGGCCGGCTACCAACTCGACGAGGTCGGTGTGTGAAGGCTCGCAATTGGCCAATGCGCATGCCCAGGCTGCGCAGGCCAGCGCCCCAGCGAGTCGATTCTGTACGTGCCAACGCGCATTTTGACGAGCTTGTGGTGGAACCTTGGCCGCGCGAGGCCGCACCTGGTCGAGTTGGTATCCGGCGACGAACATTTGGCGCTGGCACCGCATGGAAGAGCGCCGCGCCGGCGCCCGGCGACCGCGCGCCGCGGCTGGACCGGAGCCAGCCCGGCGGCCGCGCGGTACCGCGAGTTACGAAGCGGCGGGGGAGGGCGCGGGAGTTGGGGGCGCGGGGGTGGGCGGCGGCGTTGGGGTGGCCACCGGCGGCTGCGGCGGGATCGTTGCGGAAGGAGCCGGGTAGACCGCCGGGAAGGGCAGGCCGTACTTCTCGAGGATGCGGTTGGTGGTGGCGCCGAGCTTCGTGACATCGGCGAACCGCACGTCCTGGTCCGGCCGGAGAGCCGCGGAGAACGTCACGGTCCCGGCCGCGAGCATGTGGTTGATCTCCTCGGCGACCGCGAGCGATGTCTTGAGGATGTACTGCGAGCCGGCGCGGGCGAGGATGACCATCTCCTGGTAGGAGATCTTGGTCACGAGGTCGGAGTAGTACACGCCCACCGGCTCCGTCGTGACGGGCACCGTGATCGTGGCGGTCATGAAGATGTCGATCGTCTGGCCGGCGACGAGCAGGCCCGCGACCGCGCGGTCGTCGGGGATCGTGATCGAGATGGCGCGCCAGGCCTCGGAATCGGGGCCCACGGTTTCATCGGGACCCAGGATGTCGAAGCCGGACTGGCCGGACGCCGAGGCGATCATGTTCGAGTAGATCGGCTGGCCGATGGCGACGGAGATGGCCAGCACCTTGCCCGCGAGCTTGGTCGGGTCCGTGATGATGCCCACCTGCGTGGCCTCGTCCAGCGGAATCTGGCGCACGACGAGCGCGCCGGGCTGGATGGGAGTGCGGGCGGGGATGACCTGCGCGGCCACCACGACTGCGACCTTCTGGACCTCGCCCTTGCCGCCATCCTGCTGGGCCTGGCTGATCAGGTAGAACGAGGTGGCGCCGGCGACGACCGCCAGTACGACGCCCGCGATGATCACGAACTTGCCCCGGCGGTTGTTGTCCTTGTACTCCATCTCCATCGAGGTCGAGCAATGCCTCCCGGGGCTAGTGATGCGTGGTTGGATCGTGGTCGATGCCGAGCGCTGGCGCCCGATCGGCCACGGTCTGGTGGCATTGGTGAGTCTCGGGAGGGGGTCCGGGGGTCGATATGGGCGGGTGGTACCAGAACGCACCGCCATCGGTCACGCCCTGGCAGGTGGCTGCCTGCCCGGGACCCTGTCGCCTCCCCGTCTCGAAGGTCAGATGTTCGTGGCCACGTACCAACTCGACGAGGCTCCCGCGTGCCAGGGCTCTGTCCTCGTCACGGGTGGTCGAAATGTCCGTCGCCAAGGACACGATCGACGAACCGCAACGCCATTAGAGAACCTCCTGCCCCCGCCGGACCCTCCTCGTGGCCGATTCCCAGTGCCACGAAGTGGAACCTCGTCGAGTTGGTATCCAGCCAGTGACATCTGGCCGACGGCGGGGTGCCACGGCACCTCGCAAGCCTGACGCGGCCCCCGTAACCCGTGGCGAAGCAACGCGCATCGCGACGGACTTCCCGAGGCGGTCGAACGGGCGTTCGATTTCGATCGGGAAGTGGTAGATTCAGGAGGTGCCCGATTTCAAGTTCGTCGCGCCCTTCGAGCCCACCGGGGACCAGCCGCAGGCGATCGAGCGCCTGACCGACGGGCTCCAGAAGGGCATGCGCCACCAGGTCTTGCTGGGGGCGACGGGCACTGGCAAGACCCTGACGATCGCGAAGACGATCGAAGCCATCAACCGCCCGACCCTCGTGCTTGCCCACAACAAGACCCTTGCCGCGCAGCTGTACGCGGAGTTCCGCGACTTCTTCCCGGAGAACGCGGTCGAGTACTTCGTGAGCTACTTCGACTACTACCAGCCCGAGGCGTACCTGCCCCGGAGCGACACCTACATCGAGAAGGACTCGAGCCGCAACGACGAGATCGACCGCCTGCGGCACGCCGCGACGCACGCCCTGTTCGAGCGCCGCGACACGATCGTCGTGGCGTCGGTGAGCTGCATCTACGGCATCGGCGCGCCGGTCGACTACGGCGCCACGGTCCTCAAGCTGCGCACCGGCGGCACGTACCGCCGCGACGCCGTGCTTCGCCACCTGGTCGATCTCCAGTACCAGCGCAACGACCAGGATCTCGCTCGCGCGCGGTTCCGCGTGCGCGGCGACACCCTCGAATTCCGGCCCGCGAGCGAGGAGCGGATCGTCCGGGTGGAGTTCTTCGGGGACGAGGTGGAACGGATCACGGAGATCGACCCGTTGACCGGCGAGCTCCTTGCCGAGCGCAAGGACATCAATGTCTATCCCGCGACCCACTACGTGACCCCGGCGGACAAGCTGAAGGCCGCCGTCGTCGACATCGAGGCGGAGATGGAGGAGCGCGTCGGCCAGCTGGAGGCCGAAGGACGCGATCTCGAGGGCGCGCGGCTGCGCCAGCGCACCACGTTCGACATGGAGATGCTGCGTGAGGTCGGCTTCTGCTCCGGGGTCGAGAACTACTCGCGCCACCTCTCGCGGCGCGAGGCCGGGAGCCGCCCGTGGACCCTGATCGACTACTTCCCGCCGGACTTCCTGCTCGTCGTCGACGAGTCGCACATGACCATCCCGCAGGTCGTCGGCATGTACAAGAACGACCGCACGCGCAAGGAGATCCTGGTCGACTTCGGGTTCCGGCTGCCGTCCGCGCTGGACAACCGGCCACTCACCTTCGAGGAGTTCGAGAAGACTGTCGGACAGACGGTGTACATGTCCGCCACGCCAGGTCCGTACGAGCTGGAGCGGGCGGAGCGGATCGCCGAGCAGCTCGTCCGGCCCACCGGCATCGTGGACCCGCCGATAAGCGTCCGCCCCACCGAGGGCCAGATCGACGACCTGATGGAGGAGATCAAGCAGCGCGTGGATCGTGGCGAGCGCGCCATCGTCACGACGCTGACCAAGCGCATGGCGGAGGACCTCACCGACTACCTGCGCGAGCTCGGCGTGAAGGTCCAGTACCTGCACTCGGAGGTGGACACGCTCGAGCGCGTGGCGATCCTGCGCGACCTGCGCCTCGGCGTGTTCGACGTCGTCGTCGGCATCAACCTGCTGCGCGAGGGCATTGACCTGCCCGAGGTGACCCTCGTGGCGATCCTGGACGCGGACAAGGAGGGCTTCCTCAGGAGCGCCTGGTCGCTGGTCCAGATGATCGGGCGGGCGGCACGGAACATCGGCGGCGAGGTCGTGATGTACGCGGACCGCGTCACCGAGTCGATGCGCGTTGCGATCGACGAGACGGACCGCCGGCGCGTCATCCAGACGGCATACAACAAGGAGCACGGCATCGAGCCGACGACGATCGTCAAGGGCATCCGCGACCTGAACGACCAGCTTCGGACCGTCGCGGAAGGCAAGGTCGAGTATGCGTCCGAGCGCGACGCGCGCAACGCCCGGCTCGCCGAGCTGGACACGAAGAAGGTCGAGGAGCTTGTGGCGCGCATGGAGACGGAGATGCGCGCCGCCGCGAAGGAGCTGGAGTTCGAACGCGCCGCTGCGCTGCGCGACGAGATCCAGCAGATCCGCCTTCGCGTCCTGGACGAGGACCAGTCCGCGATCATCGCGCGCTCCGCGGAGCTGGCCGCGCAGCGGACACCCTCTCGCTCCGGGAGCAGGGGTCGCGGCGGGCGCGGCCGTCCCGGCGAGGTTGCGGAGCCGGTCGCGCCGGCGCTGGAGGTCGCGTCGGTCACGGTGCTGCCGGCCGGCTCGGAGCCGACCACGGCGCCGGGCAGCGAGGCGGACTCAGCGGAAGGCACGCCCTCGGACTGGCTCCCGGGCATCCGCGACGAGCACGAGGACCCCACCGGCTGGCAGGCCCGCTGGCTTGATCGCCCTACCTGGGATCACACCGTCACGCCGAACATCAAGCGCCGCCAGGGCAGTCGCCCCTCGAGGCGCCGCCGCTGATCCCGCCGCTATCCTCGGCGGCGTGACCGAATCGGTACGCGATGTGGCCTCGGAAGCGGACTTGCTCGATGTTCTCGGGCCGGCCCAGGCGGATGGCCGGGCGCTGATCCTGATCGGCGGGGCGGACGCCACGGAGCCGGACCGGCTGGATGCGCTGCGGCGCTTCTTCGGGACCGTCGTCCGCTACTGCGACCAGACCGGCACAACCGTCGTCGACGGTGGGACGGACAGCGGCGTCATGCGACTGATCGCGGAGGCGCGCGTCGCGCACGGCGGCCAGGTGCGGCTCGTTGGTGTAGCGCCGTCGGGCGCCTTCGATCGGCCCACCAAGGCCGGCGCGCGCGTCACTCCCGCTCGTGACCACAGCCTGATCATCCGCGTGCCAGGTGACTGGTTCGGCGACGAGACCTCGTGGTTGTTCGCGGCCGCGGATCACCTCGGCAGCGGCTCCGCTGCCACGATCGTGGTCAACGGCGGCAAGCTCACCCTCGCCGAGGCCCACCAGCGCCTCGCCGCCGGCCATTCGGTCATCGCGGTTGTGGGCAGCGGCCGCGCCGCGGACGAGCTGGCGGCCGACGAGGCCTTGCGCGCGTCCGGCAGACTGCGCGTCATGCACCTGACCGTCGACGAGGCCGGGCTGGCCGCGGCACTGCACCCATGACCGCCGCGCCCGCCGACCGGCCGAGCTCCACGGCGCGCCTCCGCGCCATCCTGGACTCCCTCGATCTGAGCGACTTCCAGAAGGACCTCCTCCGCGATCGCTGGCTGGACCAGCTCACGTGGATGGGGTCGCAGTCGCGCAAGGCGCGGCGACGGTTCCTGACCTTCCGGATCCCGGTGGTGGTCGGGGGCGTGTTCATCCCGGCGCTGGTGACGATCCTGCTCTCCGCGAAGGGCGACGACGGGGCGACAATTCCATGGCTCGGCGGCTTCCCGGTCGATGGCATCCGCTTCCTCGCGTTCGCGGTGAGTCTCGCGGTCG
>JANLSG010000199.1:0-15125 GCA_031362295.1 Chloroflexota bacterium | reverse complement strand
GCGGGACACGCGCTTGATCTCCTCGACGATCGCCTCGACCGCCTTCTCGATGCCGCGCTTGACGACCATCGGGTTGGCGCCGGAGCTCACGACGCGGAGGCCCTCGGCGACCATCGCCTGGCCGAGCACGACCGCGGTGGTCGTGCCATCGACGGCGACGTCGTCGGTCTTGGTGGCGACTTCCTTGAGCAGCTGCGCGCCCAAGTTCTCGAACGGATCTTCGAGCTCGATGTCGCGAGCGATGGTCACGCCGTCGTTGGTGATCGTCGGCGACCCGAACTTCTTGTCGAGGACGACGTTGCGGCCCTTCGGACCGATCGTGACCTTCACCGCGTCGGCGAGGCGATCGATGCCGCGCTTCAGCGAGCGACGGGCGTTCTCATCGAAATACAGCTGCTTGGCCAAGGTGATCCCTCCAGGGTTTTCGTGCGGTTGGTTGCTTGGTGGAGTGGCCGGGATCGGCGACGGTCAGTCGGCGACGACGGCGAGGATGTCCTTCTGGCTCACGATGAGCAGGTCGTCGCCCTCGAGCTTGAACTCGGTGCCGGCGTACTTGCCGTAGAGCACCTTCTGCCCGACCTTGACGTCCATCGCGACGCGCTTGCCCTCGGTGTCGAAGGCGCCAGGCCCGACGGCGAGGATCATCCCTTCCTGGGGCTTCTCCTTGGCGGTGTCCGGCAGGACGATGCCGCTCTTGGTCATCTCCTCGCGTGCCATCGGCTTGATGACGACGCGATCGCCAAGCGGCTGGAGCTTGGTCTCGGTCTTCGTGGCAGTTGCCAAGGTGATCCCTCCTGGAGACGGCCGAAGCCGTCCGAACCTTCGATTTGGGCGCGACGCGCCCATGTCATGTGATGCGGAGCGGACTCGACTCCGCGCTGGTGCCTTGCGGTCGCTTCCGGTCCGCGCCTCCGACAACCTCCTGTCGGGCCAGCGGACCACCGGAACCGATCCGATTAGCACTCTCAATGGGAGAGTGCTAAGCAATAGTAGGAGTGCTACTCCGTGCGTGTCAACCGCGACGCCGCCGGCCCGGAGCGGCGCCGTCGCTCATCCGTCGAACAGGCTCTTGATGCGCGCCGCCGCCTGGTCGATGCGCGCCTCGGCGACGATCCCCTGCCCCACCAGGCGCTCGATCGCGTCGATCACGCGGGTGGCCAGCTCCGGGTCGTAGTCGTGCTGGTTCGCGAACAGGAGGACGTCGTTGCCCGCGTTCAGCGCCAGCCCGATGGCGTCCTCGAAACCGAACGCCTCGGTGATCGCGGCCGCGCCAAGATCGTCGGTGACGACGACGCCTTGCCAGCCGAGCTGGCCGCGCAGCAGGTCGGTGACGGTGGCATGCGAGAGCGATGCCGGCGCCGCGGGGTCGATCTGGCCGTTGACCACGTGGGCCGCCATCACGAGATCAACGAGGCCGAGATCGAGCAGCTCGCGATAGGGGTTCAGCTCCTCGTCACGCCAGGTCAGCGTCACGTCGGCGACGCCGAAGTCGGTGTTCGTGGATGCGCCGCCAAGTCCGGGAAAGTGCTTCAAGGCCGTCTTGACGCCCTTCGCGCGGTGCGCCCGCGCCTCGATCGCGGCGTCCTGCATCACGACGACTGGGTCCGCTGAGAATGCCCGGTCGAGTGCGCCGATCGCAGGGTTCGTCGGGTTCAGGTTCAGGTCCACGACGGGCGCCAAGTTAAGGTTGATCCCTGCATCAGCCAGGGTCGCGGCGATGCCGTCGGCCCAGGCCGTGACCGTCGCTGCGTCGCCCAGCCCGATCGCGGCTTGCGATTCGACCGCCGGGTAGCCGTACTTCGGCGAGAGGCGGAGGACGCGCCCGCCCTCCTGGTCGATCGCCACGATCAGCTCGCGGTCCGGCGCGAGCGCGCGCAGGTCCGCGACGAGCCGGATGACCTGGGCTGGCGACTCGACGTTGCGGGTCCCGACTTCCTCGTCACGGTCGAACAGGATCACGCCGCCGAGGCCGGTCTCGGCGATCGCGCGGGCGATCGGGTCCGCGGGGCCGACCGTCAGGCCGCGGAAGCCGACGACGAGGAGGCCCGCGATCCGTGTGCGAAGCGGTTGGGCGGCGGCCGTCGGCGCCGTCGATGACGGCGGCGCGGCGGTGCTCGTTGGCTCGGTGGCGATCGGCGCGACCGTGGCGGTGGGCGCGGCGGAGGCCGGTGGGTTGCTCGCCCTGGGCGGCGCGCACGCGGCGAGCGCGAGTCCGCCCGCGCCAAGTGCCGCTGCCCTGACGAAGGCACGCCGTGTGAGCCGGTGCTCCAGGTTCACGCGGGCGCGCGGCCGATGAAGGTGTCGTGGTTGGCGACGAGCTGGGCACCGAGCGTCTCCGGCGGGACGCCGCGCCGCTCGGCGACCCACTCGGCGGTGATCCGAACCCACTCGGGCTCGTTGCGTCCCCGCGGCCCACCCGGCGGCGAGAGGAACGGCGAGTCCGTCTCGACGAGGAGGCGGTTCGCGGGCACGACCGGCACGACCTCGGCGGTCGCCTCTTCGCCCTTGCGGAAGGCGAGCCCGGAAATCGAGATGGCCAGTCCCAGGTCCAGGACCTGGCGGGCATACCCCACCGAGCCGGAGAACGAGTGGATGACTGCCGGCGGCCGGTCGGCCCCGAAGGCGCCGGCGGACGCCTGGCTCCCGAATCCCGCAGCCCGGAGCTCGGCGAGGATTGCCTCCTGGGCATCGTCACGACCCGCTGCCGAGCGCACGTGGAGGATCGCCGGCCTGCCCGTGTCGAGCGCCAGTGCGAGGTTCCGCCGCAGGTTCGCCAGCTGGTCCGGGATGGGCGAGAACACGCGGTCGTAGTCGAGGCCGGTCTCGCCGATCGCGACGACGCGTGGGTCCGCGGCGAGCGTGACGATCCGCGCCCAGCCCGCGGCATCCACCTTGGCCGCATCGTGCGGATGCACGCCCACCGATGCGTCCAGCCAGTCGAACCGGTCGACGAGCTCCAGCGCTCGATTACATGACGCGACGTTCCAACCCGGGACGAGGATCCGCTCCACGCCCGCGGCCCGCGCGCGATCCAGGACGGCGTCCTCCTCGCCCGCGAACCGATCCGCGTTGAGGTGGCAATGGCTGTCGATCAGTCGCACCGCGGCATCGTCGCATGCGGCCGGATAACTGGGTTCCTTGGCACGGACATTCGCGAAGCGCGGCGCGGCGGCGGGTTGAGCCTGCGCGCTGCGGCTGCTTCTGTCGGGCTCGATCACTCGACGTTTGCCAGGATCGAGCGGAACGAGATCGAGCACGTCTCGGTGCGCAACGTCGGGCTGGCTTGCACCGCGGTCGGCCTGGTGCTTTCAGCCCGCGCCTACCCCGCTGCGGACCCGGTCCGGGACGCGCCCCAGCTTCGACTTCTTGCACGATTCCGGGCGCGGCTCCCCGACTCCGCGCCTTGGCAGACCGAGGTACCCCTGCCGATCCCTGGTGACCTCCGAGCACTGGACGGCTTCACGAGGCTCCGCGGGCGATCGATCGGCGTCGAGGCCGAGACGCGAGTCACCGATGTGCAGGCGGTCGCACGAAAGGTGCAGCTGAAGAAGCGAGATGCCCGACTCGACGTCATCATCCTGCTGATCTCGGATACGCAGGGCAACCGTGCTGTGCTCTCGGCGCATCGCGAGGCCCTGCGCGCCGCCTTCCCGCTCGATACCCGCGCCGTCATGGCAGCGCTCGCCGCCGGCGAGTGCCCGCCGTCGGACGGGATCGTCATGCTCTGATCTGCCTCCCGGCTCGGGGGGCCTGGGTCGGGGGTCCTGGCACGGGGGCGTGGATCGGGGGCCGGGTCGGAGTCCTGGGTCGGGGCAGCACGGCTCGGGCCGCGTGTCAGGCCGACCTGTGGGACCTGAACTGACAACCAGCGAAGCAGGTGCTTCCGCCTACGTCACGGGCGATCCTCAGCCCCTGAATGGAGGGCGAGGACCGCCATTCATCGGAGGAAGGGTCCCAACGCCAGGCCTTGAGGCGGATCACCCGGCGATCTTCGCTGGTTGTCGATCGTGAACCCACAACTCGGGCGTTCCCCCGCTGGATGGCGGTCGTGGACCCACAGCCGTGGCGGCTGCCGGGTCGAGGCTGTTCAGCCCGCGCGGCTGCTCTGGAAGAGGCCCACCTCGCTGCCTTCGGGGTCCTTCACGACCGCGAACCAGCCCATGCCGGGAATATCCGACTTCGGCTCCTTCGTCGTGCCGCCGGTGCGGTCGGACGCGGCAAGAGCGGCGTCGATGGAATCGACCTCGATGTAGATCCGGAGGCTGTTGCCGGTGGACGTGTTGCGCTTGCCGATCGCGCCGCCGTAGCCCTCCGAGGTGCGGAACATGTAGTAGTCCGGGAATCCGTCCATCTCACCGAACTCCCAGCCCGCCACGGCGCCGTAGAACGCCTTCGCGCGGTCCGTATCGTCCGCCGGGAATTCGATGTGATTGATCTCGCCGTGCGCCATGTCGGGACCTCCTGGGTATTCGAGCCGCTGTCAGTTGAACGACGATCAGCCAGCCGGAATTTCGACATCCAGGCGCGGGAACAGCGGCGCCGCCGTCCCCAGCCTGCCGGACGAATCTCCGGCGCCCCAGGTAAGCGCGCCGAGGACCGGCGGCCCTCCATTGCCATCAGGGCCGTAGAGATAGCCGTGCCCCATCTGCTCGAGGGCGCGTGGCGCCACCGAAGGCATGAACGGGGCCAAGGCCAGCGAGATGAGTCGGGCGGCCTCGACGAGGTCGCCGAGCACGCCCGCAAGCCGTGCCTCGGCGGCCGGCGCGCCAACATCGTCCGCCTTCGCGGCCTTGGCGAGCGCCCACGGCTGTTCCGTCTCCACGAACCGATTGGCCTCGCCCACGAAGTCCCACAAGGCCGCGAGGGCTTCGTGCAGCAGCAGGGCGTCCAGCTTCGCGGCATACGTCGCGAGCGTTCCGGCCCAGGCCGCGACGAGCGGCGTATCGGCAGCTGTCCTCGGCGCCGGTCGCTCGCCCCCGAGGTACCGGCTCGCCATCGTGACCGTGCGGTTCACGAGGTTGCCGAAGTCGTTGGCGAGATCCGCGTTGTAGCGGCGGACGAAGCTCTCCCACGAGACATCAGCGTCCTTGTCGAACGGGACCTCGCGCAGGGTCACGTAGCGGGCGCCGTCGGCGCCGAACGCGGCGACCATGTCCGCCGGCTCCAGGAAGTTGCCGCGACTCTTGCTCATCTTCTCGCCGAGGACGGTCATGAAGCCATGGACCCAGACCTTGCGCGGCAGCTCGATGCCTGCGCTCATCAGCATCGCCGGCCAGATCACCGTGTGGAACCGGTTGATGTCCTTGCCGATGACATGCAGGTCCGCGGGCCACCACTTCGCGAAGGCCTCGGGATCATTCGGGAAGCCCGCGCCGGTGATGTAGTTGATGAGCGCGTCGAACCAGACGTAGATGACGCCCGCCTCGGGATCCCACGAGCCGTCCTCGCGCTCCGAGGTCTCGCCGTTCTCGGCGATCGGGAACGGAATGCCCCAGTGCAGGGTCTCGCGCGAGATCGAGATGTCCTCCAGCCCACCGCGCAGGAACGCGAGCATCTCGTTCTTGCGGTACTCGGGCTGCACCCAGTCCGGGTTCGCCTCGAAGTGCGCGACGAGCCGGTCGCGATACGCCGATAGGCGGAAAAACCAGTTGCGCTCCGTGAGCCACTGGAGCGTGATGTTGGGATGGTTCGGGCAGCGCATGCCGTCGGCCGTCTCGTGCAGGTCTGAGGGGGCCTTGAAGCCCTCGTTCGGGCAGTACCAGCCCTCGTACCTGCCAAGGTAGACGTCGCCACTCGCGAACGCGCGCCGGACCATCTCCTGGCTCGCAAGCCGGTGGTCGGGATCGGTGGTCCGGATGAACCGGTCCGGCGCGATGAGGAGGGCGTCCTCCGCGTCGGTGAACAGCTTGACCATCCCATCCACGAACTCGCGCGTGTCCATGCCCTTCGCGGCCGCGCTCTCGGCGATGTTCACGGAGTGCTCGTCCGTGCCGGTGAGGAAGCGCGTGTCGTCGCCCTTCATCCGGTGCCAGCGCGCGATCACGTCCGACCCGATCACCTCGTACAGGGTGTGCAGGCCGGGCTTGTTGTTCGGATACGCGATCGCGGTGGTCAGGTAGTAGCGCGGGCGGTCAGGCATTCGATCCTCGGGGAGTCGTCGATCGACAGGTGAGAGCGGCGTGTCCGCCGTCAGCGGCGCACGTCGCGATCGATCCGGCGGCCGGTCGCCGCCGGACCCTCGATCAGGTCCGCGCGCGACTCGACCGCCCGGGCATCGCCATGTGGCTCCCGCGGCGGGTCATGGCGGGATGATCGGGGCGAGGCGCGCGCCGGTCAAGCCGCATGTCGGTCAAGCCGCACGTCGCAGCGTGGCCGTTCAGCCTTTGCGTTCCACCCAGGGAGCGCGCCACGCCGGCGCCTCGAATGGGGCGGCCCAGTACATCGTCTCGCGATGGACGAGGCCGTCGCGCAGCTCGATCAGATCGATGACGACGTACTGCTCCCCGTTCGGATACGACACGCGCCACTCCGACCACCAGAAGTCGCCGCTGCCCGCGACTCGCATCATCGTGTTGCCCGCGGTCAGGACCCACGTGTCCTCCGCGCCAACCGTTCGCGTGATCTCGACCGCCGGGGCGCCGCCCGGATAGTTCGCGATGATCTCGGCGAAGGCCTCGTTGCTGTGGACGGTTTCCCCCGACTGGGGCCACGAGACGCTCCAGTCCGGGTGTCGGAGAGCGGCCAGGGTGGGCACGTCGTGGGCGGCGGACGCGGCACCGTATCGCGTGACGCATTCCTCGCTCGTCAGCTTGCTCACGGCGACAGTATGCGCACCCGTGTCAGTGGCGGAAGTGGCGGCGCGCCGTGATCAGCATCGCGGCGCCCCTCGTCTCCGCGGCGGCAAGGACCTCCGCGTCGCGCAGTGAGCCGCCGGGCTGGACGATGGCGGTCACGCCCGCGCCCATGAGCACTTCGGGGCCGTCAGCGAACGGGAAGAATGCGTCTGATGCGGCGACGGCTCCGCGCGCCCCCTCCGGAGCGTGCAGGCGCTCCGCCTTCGCGACCGCCTGCCGGCACGCGTCCACGCGGCTCACCTGTCCCGAGCCGAGGCCCACAAGCTGACCGTGGCGCACGAGGACGATTGCGTTCGAGACGACGCCGCGCACCAGGCGCCAGGCGAGATCCAGGTCGGCCGCTTCGCGCTCCGACGGGGCCCGCGAGGTCAGCGTCAGCCACTCAGCCGGGTCGTCGATCGAGTCGTCCGGGGCGGCGACGAGGACCGCGCCACCGGCCGAGCGCACCGACCCGAGATAGTCGACCCGGATCCTTCCATCGGGCAGGGACTGCGCCCCCTCGCCGGTCAGGCTCGCGTCCACGACGAGGCGGAGGTTGGGCTTGGCGGCAAGGATCGCGAGCGCATCGGGCTCGAAGGCGGGCGCGACCACGACCTCCAGGAACAGGCTCGTGAGCTCGGTGGCGAGCTCACCGGTCACCGGTCGCGTCACCGCGACGACACCACCGAATGCGGCCTCGGGATCGCCGGCACGCGCCGCCTGCCAGGCCTCGAGCAGCGTCGTCCGTTCTGCCGCGCCGCACGCATTCGTGTGCTTGACGATCACGCAGGCGGGCCCCCGCAGGAGTCTCGCAATCGAGGCCGCGGCGGATGCGTCCAGCACGTTGTTGTACGAGAGCGCCTTGCCCTGGAGCGGCGGCGCGCCGGTCGCAAACGGTCCATCGAGCGAGCGTGGGGTCCGGTCCGTGCGCCGGTATTGGGCCGCGGGCTGGTGCGGATTCTCGCCATAACGGAGCGTTTCGACCTTCTCGAGCGGCAGCACCATGACGGGCGGAAACGGGTCCGGCGAGCGCGGCAGGCCCGGTTCTGGCGGCAGCGCGACGCCAGCCTCGTCCATGCGGCACGGCAGCTCCGCGGAAATGCGCGCGTCGTAGGCGGCGGTGTGCCGGAATGCCTCCACCGCAAGCGCGGACCGCAGGCCAAGGGAGATCCCGTCCGGCTCGTCCAGGGCGGCAAGGATTGCCTCGTAGCGGGCGGGATTCGTCACCACCGCCACGGAGGCGTGATTCTTCGCTGCCGCACGGATGAGGGCGGGCCCGCCGATATCGATCTCCTCGACCAGCTCGTCGAACGTCGTGTCCCCTCGTTCCGCGGCGGCGGCGAAGGGATACAGATTCACGACGACGAGGTCGAACGGTGCGATCCCGGCGGCCAGGAGCGCCTCCCGGTGTGCCGCGCGCCGTCGATCGGCGAGGACGCCGGCGTGGATCGAGGGGTGGAGCGTCTTGACCCGGCCATCGAGGACCTCGCCGAATCCCGTCACGGCGCTCACGTCGGTGACCGGCAGGCCGGCACCGCGCAGCGCCCGCGCGGTTCCACCGGTGGATACGAGCTCGAAGCCCCGCGCGACGAGGCCTCGCCCGAGGTCTGCGAGATCTGTCTTGTCGCTCGCGGAGAGCAGGGCCCGGCGTGGCTTCGGCAGGTCCGCATCCGCCGCGACGAGGTCGACGTCGACCCGGCGGCCATCCACGGCGACGGCGCCCGCGAGGAGCAGCGCAACCGCCCGCGGGAGCAGGCGATGTTCCGCGGCTCGAATGCGATCGTGGAGAGCGTCCTCGTCGTCGCCGGGCCCGATGGTGATGGCCTCCTGGAGGACGATCGGGCCGCCATCGAGCGTGGCGTCCACGAGGTGGACGGTGCAGCCGGTGACGCGAACGCCGTGCGCGAGCGCGTCGCGGACAGCGTGCGCGCCCGGGAACGCGGGCAGGAGGGCCGGGTGGGTGTTCAACATACGCCCGGGGAATGCGGCGAGGACCGCGGGACCCACGATGCGCATGTAGCCGGCCAGAGCGACGACATCGATCTGGGCCGCGTGGAGCGTCTGGGCGAGGGCCGCATCGGCCTCGGCGCGCTCATTGACATCTGCGGCGGCAAGGCCCGGCAGCAGCGCCGTCTCGATCCCCTGCTCCGCCGCCCACGCCAGCGCCGGACAATCGCGATCCGCGAAGACGAGCCCGATCTCGCCCCCGAGCTCGCCTCGCGCGGCCGCGGCGCCGAGCGCACGCAGGTTGCTGCCGGCGCCCGACACGCCGACCGCGACGCGGCCACTCATCGGAGCCCGACCGGCACGGCCTCCGGCCACGCGCCCTGGAGCCGCCCCTCCGCGTACCGTCCGCCGAGATCGTCCGCCGCCACGACCTCGCCGACGAGGATGGCATCGGGGAGCGCCCGCGAGAGCGCGGGCAGGGCCTCGGGCGCGACGACCACGACCATCCCGAGTCCGCCGTTGAACGTCGCCCGGATCTCGCCGTCCTCGATCCCGCCAAGGGCACCGAACAGGCCCATCACCGAGGGCATCGGCCAGCGCCACGGGTCCAGCCTCGCGCCGAAGTCGCGAGGGAGTGCGCGGGGGACGTTGCCGGGCAGCCCACCACCGGTGATGTGCGCGATGCCGTGCAGGTCGTGACCGGCGGCACGCACGGCCGCGCGAGCGTCCAGGATCCGGCGGGCGTAGATCCGCGTTGGCGTCAGCAGGACATCGCCGACCGTCGCGAGCGCGAACTCCGGCTCATCGGCGAGCGCGCCATCGCGACCCACGTCGCCGAGCGTCAGCCGGAGCTGCTCCTGGTACGGGCGCTGGAGCGGGATGTCCCACTTGGCGATGAGGGAGCGCACGAGCGCGTAGCCGTTCGCGTGCAGCCCGGACGAGGGGATGCCAACGATCGCGTCGCCCGCGCGGGCAGTCGTGGCGTCGAGGAGGTCATCGCGCTCCACGATGCCGACGCAGGTGCCCGCCAGGTCAAACGTCCCGGCTTCCATCAGCCCCGGGTGCTCGGCCGTCTCGCCGCCCACGAGCGCGCAGCCCGCCTCGCGACAGCCAGCCGCGACGCCACCGACCAGACCCGCGACCGTCTCGGGATCCAGCCGCCCGACGGCGATGTAGTCGAGGAACGCGAGTGGCTCGGCGCCGCTGCACACCACGTCATCCGCGCACATCGCCACGAGGTCGATGCCGATCGTGTCCCAGCGCCTGGTGGCGGCCGCGATCGCCGTCTTCGTGCCCACGCCATCAGTCGAGGACACGAGGATCGGGTTCCGGTAGCCCTCCGGGATGGCGATCGCACCACCGAAGCCGCCCAGGCCGCCGATCATCTCCGGCCGCCGCGTCGATTCGACCGCCTCGCGCATCAGCTCGACCGCTCGCTCCCCCGCCGCGACATCCACGCCGGAGCGTGCGTACGCCACGCGCGCCTGGGTGGGCCCTTCACCCACGTGCGGGCACCTCAGCCACGCGCCGGCACGGGCTCTTCGAGCATGAACTTGCGGCTCATGGCGTCGTACGGGACCGGCTCCGGGTAGCGCCCATCGAAGCAGGCGAAGCAGAACCGGTCATATGGCAGGTCCAGTGCCGCGAGGACGCCCTTGATCGAGAGGTAGCCCAGCGAGTCGGCGCCGATGAAGTCGCGGATCTCCTCGACGGAACTCGTGGCGGCGATGAGCTCGGTCGCGATCTGCGTATCGATGCCGTAGAAGCACGGGTGGAAGATCGGTGGCGCGCTGATCCGGACGTGGACCTCTTCGGCGCCGGCCTTGCGCAGCAGCGCGACGATCTGCTTGGTCGTGGTGCCGCGCACGATCGAGTCGTCGACGACCGTGAGCCGTTTCCCGCGCACGACCTCGCGCAGGGGGTTCAACTTCATCGTCACGCCGCGGTGGCGGAGCGTCTGCGACGGCTGGATGAACGTCCGACCCGTATATCGGTTGCGGACGAGGCCTTCGCGGAAAGGGATGCCGGAAGCCTCCGCATATCCCGCCGCGGCGGGCGCACCCGTGTCAGGCACGGGCATGACCAGGTCGGTATCGGCGGGGTGCTCGCCCGCGAGCTGCTCGCCCATGCGTCGCCGGACCTCGTACAGGTTCCGGCCCTCCATGTACGAGTCAGGACGCGCGAAGTAGATCATCTCGAACACGCACAGCGCGGGATTCGCGGGGGCGAACCGGACGGACTGCGGCTCTCGGCCGGATTCGAGGATGACCATCTCGCCGGGCTCGACATCGCGCACGAACTCGGCACCGATGATGTCCAGGCCGGTCGTCTCGGATGACAGGACCCAGCCGTCGCGCGATCCCTCGGTGGCCCACAGCGCGGCGTCGGTTGCCGTCGCGATCTCCGGAATTCTCCCGAGGACCAGCGGCCGGAAGCCGTGCGGGTCGCGCATGCCGATGATCCGGCCCTTGTCGAGCACGACGAGGGTGAAGGCACCGCGGACCCGAGGCAGCAGCTGGAGCAGCGCCTGCACCGTATCGGTCGCCTCCTCGTCGGCGAGGAGCGTGGTCAGGAGCTCCGTGTCCGTCGTCGCGGCGAGGCGGGCGCGGCCGCCCTCGAGCTGGGTGAGGAGCTCGCGAGTGTTGACGAGGTTGCCGTTATGACCGATCGCGACGGCCCGCCGTGGCCCGAGCCGGAACGTGGGCTGGGCGTTCTCCCAGATCGTGGAGCCTGTCGTGGAGTAGCGGCAGTGCGCAATCGCGAGGTCGCCGTGGAAGCTGGGGAGCCGCCGGTCGTCGAGGACCTGGGCGATCATCCCGAGGTCCTTGTACAGGAAGATCTCGGCGCCATCGCTGACCGCGAGACCGGCCGATTCCTGACCCCGGTGCTGGAGCGCGAACAGGCCCGTGGACGCCACGGCGGCGGCCTCTGCTCCAGAGCCCGGCGGCAGCGCGACCCCGAACACCCCACACATGACTAGCGCGCCCCTTCCTGTTCCAGCTCGGTCCAGCCAAGGGCCCGTGGCAGCCCGTGGCGCCACGCCCGCTCGAGGTCCGTGATCGCGACGTCGATGGAATCCGCGACGCGCGAGCCCCGCTCCTCCGCCGCGCCGGTCGCGCCGGCACCGGCCAGCTCGACGATCAGCCGGTCGCCACCCACGGACCCGATCGCCTCCACCGGCAGCCCGTGCTGGCGCGCGAGCAGCTCCACGGCCGGGACGTGGCGGGCCGGCGCCGAGACGATCAGGCGGCTGGGGCTCTCGCCGAAGAGGTCCACCGCCGGCGAGCTCGAGACGGGCACGCGGACGTGGGCGCCGAGACCCGCCCACATGGCTGCCTCCGCAAGCGCCACCGCGAAGCCCCCGCCCGAGATGTCCTGGGCGGAGTCGAGGAGCCCGCGATCCGCGGCCTCCCGCACGAACGCCTGGAGCTGGCGCTCCACCGCGAGGTCGAGGCCGGGCGGGCCGTCCTCGGGTGCGACGCCCGCGATCCGCGCGTATTCGCTGCCCTCCAGCCCGGGACCCGCCTCGCCGATGAGCAGGATCGTGTCGCCGGCTTCGCGGAATGCGGGCCCGAGAGCCTTGGCGACGTCGTCGAGGAGCCCGACCACGCCGATCTGGGGCGTGGGGGCAATCCGACCGCGGGCCGACTCGTTGAACAGCGACACGTTCCCGCCGGTCACCGGAAGCCCGAGCGCGATGCACGCGTCGCCGAGGCCGCGCACCGCCTCGGACAGCTGCCAGAACGCATCCGGCTTCGTGGGGTCGCCGTAGTTGAGGCAGTTGGTCACGCCGAGCGGTCGAGCGCCCGTGATCGCGACGTTGCGAGTCGCTTCGGCGACGCTCATCGCCGCACCCAACCAGGGATCCGCGGCGCTCACGCCCGCGTTGCCATCCGTCGCCGCAACGAGTGCCTTCGACGTGCCGGTCACGCGGATCACGGCCGCGCCGCCGCTCGTGGCGCCGGCTGCCGTGGCGGCCTGCACGGTGGAGTCGTACTGCTCGAACACGGCGCGACGCGAAGCGAGATTCGGCGATCCCAGGAGCGCCTGCAGCACAGCTCCCGGGTCCATCCCCCGCTCCGGCAGCTGGTCGCTTGCTGCCTCCGGGGCGCCCGGCGCGGGAGCGAGGCGGCGCCGCTCCGGCGGTGTGGCGAGCCGGTCGTGGACGATGGCATCGGAGGTCAGGGCCGCCGCCGGAATCCTGGCGAGCATCTCCACCGTGTCGCTCGGTTGCCCGTCCGCACCGGGGACGGCTGCTACGACCGTGATGTGGCCGTCGTCAGTGACCCAGCCGATCGAGGCGCACGGCAGGTTCCACTTGGCGCAGACCGCGGCGACCTCGTCGTATCGCTCGGGCCGGACGATCGCGAGCATCCGCTCCTGACTCTCGCTGATCATCACCTCGAAGGGCTCCATTCCCGGCTCGCGGCGCGGAATGGCATCGAGGTTCACGTACATGCCGGTCCCCGCGCGATCGGCGGTCTCCGAGGTGGCGCAGGTGATCCCGGCGGCGCCAAGGTCCTGGAGTCCCTCCAGTAGCCCCGCCTCGATGAGCTCCAGGGATGCCTCGATCAGCAATTTCTCCGCAAAGGGATCGCCGACCTGGACCGAGGGTCGCTTCGAGGGATCATCGTCGCCGAACGTCGCGGAGGCGAGGACCGACGCTCCCCCGATGCCGTCGCGGCCCGTCGCGCTCCCGAACAGGACCGCGAGGTTGCCGGGCCCGGGCGCCGCAGCGCGAGTGAGGTGGCGCTCCTCCAGCAGCCCGATCGCCATCACGTTGACGAGCGGGTTGTCCGCATACGACGGATCGAACACGAGCTCGCCACCGACCGTCGGAACGCCCACGCAATTGCCGTAGCCGCCGACGCCCCGCACCACGCCATCGACGAGGTGCCGCGTCCGGGCATCTCCGGGATCCCCGAACCGGAGCGCGTCGAGCACGGCGATGGGGCGCGCGCCCATGGTGAAGATGTCGCGGAGGATGCCGCCGACGCCGGTCGCGGCGCCCTGGTATGGCTCGACCGCCGACGGGTGGTTGTGCGACTCGATCTTGAACGCGACGGCGAGGCCGTCGCCGATGGACACGACACCCGCGTTCTCGCCCGGCCCGGCGACCACGCCTTCGCCGTGGGTCGGCAGCGTGCGCAGGAGCGGCCGCGAGCTCTTGTACGAGCAGTGCTCGCTCCACATCACGCTGAACATCGCCAGCTCGAGGTCGTTCGGGTCGCGCCCGAGGCGCTCGCGGATCGCGTCGAGCTCACCATCGGTCAGGCCAAGCGCGCGATGCAGCGGCGGCGCGTCGGCCGGAGTTGCCACGGGCGGCTCGGCCACGATCATCGGACCCCTGCCAGCACAGGCTCGCGCTCGGCTCGCGCCGCGGCCTGGACCAGTGAGCGCAGGATCGGCAGACCATCGTCGGAGCCCAGGAGCGCATCCGCGGCGCGCTCCGGATGGGGCATCAGGCCTGCGACGTTGCCGCGTGCGTTGAGCACGCCCGCGATCGCTCGCAGGCTGCCATTCGGATTCGCGGCATCGCTCTCGGCGCCCGCCTGCGTGCCGTCCGCATGGACATACCGGAACAGCACCTGGCCATCGCGCTCCAGCTGGTCCAGCGTCACTTCGTCGGCGAAGTAGCAGCCCTCGCCGTGGGCGATCGGCATCCGGAGCGCCCGCGCGCTCCCGACGAGGCTCGTGAACGGCGTATCCAGCCGCTCGGCGGAGATCCGCACGTCGCGCCCAAGGAACCGCAGGCCTCGGTTGCGCAGCAGCGCGCCGGGCACGAGGCCCGCCTCCGCGATCACCTGGAAGCCGTTACAGATCCCGAGGACGAGCCCGCCCTCGGCCGCGAACGCGGAGACGGCACGCATCACCGGGCTGAACCGCGCGATGACGCCGGCGCGCAGGTAGTCGCCGTACGCGAAGCCGCCGGGGAGCACGACCGCCGCGCAGCCGTCCAGGCTCCCCTGCTCGTGCCACAGCGGCACCGCCTCGGCGCCGGCCAGCTCCAGGCCGCGCAGCGTGTCTCGGTCGCAATTCGAGCCCGGGAAGACGACGACGCCGATGCGGGTCATGAAGGCAGGAGCTCCACCGCGAACGCCTCGATCAGCGGGTTCGAGAACAGCTCCCGCCCGAGCCGCTCGGCCACCTCGCGCGCTTCTAACTCGCCCGCCGCCTCGACCGTCAGCTCCACGCGTCGCCCGACTCGCACCGCCGAGACTCCCGAGACGCCGAGGTGCCCCAGGCTGCCTTCCACGGCCCGCCCCTGCGGGTCGAGGATGCCGGGCTTCGGCGCCACGTTGACTGCGAACCGGAACGAGCTCAACGGGTGCCCTCCAACGGTGC
>JANLSG010000194.1:0-2087 GCA_031362295.1 Chloroflexota bacterium | reverse complement strand
CTCGACGCCGAGGAGCAGCTGCACGAGCTCCGGGAGCGCAACGAGATCTCCGGGCACGCGTTCAAGCTGACCGACGACCCTCGGGTCTCGCGCATCGGCCGGCTCCTGCGCCGGACGAGCCTCGATGAGCTGCCCCAACTCTGGAACGTGCTCCGGGGCGAGATGAGCCTCGTCGGCCCTCGCCCGCCGCTGCCCAGCGAGGTCGCGAACTACGACGTGTGGCATCGACGACGGCTGTCGATGAAGCCGGGGATCACGGGCCTATGGCAGATCACAGACCGACGCAACCCGGACTTCGACCGTTGGGTCGCGATCGACCTGGACTACATCGACCGCTGGTCCCTCTGGCTGGACGTCAAGATCATGGCGCGGACGCTGCCCGCGATGCTGACGGGACGCTGATCAGGGAGAGGCGAGCGGGATCGGCGAGCCGAGGGGATCGAACGTCCCGGTCCAGAAGGCACTGTCCTCACCGAAGAGCTGCACCGACAGGGCGCGAACCGCATCGAGCTTGAGGCGGAGCGTATAGATCCCGCCGGTCGAGCTCGTCGCCGGGTGGAACGAGTACGTCGGTGGCTGGAGCACGATCCGCTGGGCCGACCCATCCCCTATTTCCTGGGCAAGGCTGAGCATCTCGTCCAGGCGCTCCGGCGGGAAGTTGGTACGGATCGTGTCGGCGGCCGCATCCAGCACCGCTGGGACCTTGCCGAGATTTGCTGGATCGGTCATCTGCTGGCGGAGCGCGACGAGCAGCTGCTGCTGTCGGGCGGCGCGCGTGAAGTCATTGTCACCGGCGCCTTGCCGAGATCGCACGTACGCGAGGGCGATTCGGGCGTTGAGGTGTTGCTCGCCGGCCGCGAGGTAGAAACCAGACGGCGAGCCGTCAAGCCAGTCGTATAGCGGGTCGGCGATCGAACGCTCCACGTTCACCGTCACGCCGCCGATGGCCTGGATCATCTTCTGGAAGCCTTCGAGGTCGACGGCGGCGAAATAGTGGATGGGCACGCCGAGCAGATAGCCGATCTCATTGGCGAGGGTCGGCAGGGGTCCATCCGGGTATGTCTTCGGGTACGCAGCGGCCGAGGACATGAGCGAGTTGATCTTTCCGTTGTAGGTGCCGCCCATGTACAAGGGAAAGCGGGAGATGTCCCTTGGGAAGCTGATCATCGCCATGACGTGCGAGACCGGATCCACCGTGAGCACGAGGATCGTGTCCGTGTTGGAGAACGTCCGGTCCGCGGCCTTGTCGATGCCGGTCAGGAGGATGGTGATCCGGCCCTCCGCGGACCCCGGCGTTGCGAACGGCGGCACGTTGTAGTCGTCCGACGGAGCCGGGCTCGCGCCGCTCTCGATCGGCTGGTGGCTGGCATTCGGCTGATCGTCGCCGACGAAGATCCTGGAACCCGCCGCGTAGAACGAGTACGCATAGGTCGCGGCGAGGCCGTGGACGCCGATCGCGACAACGAGGAGCGCGATCACGCCGCCCCTGAGCCGCCCCGGATTCGAGGCGCGTGGCCTGCCGACGAACGCCGCGTCGACGATGGAAAGCAGCCGCCACGCGCCGCTCAGCAGGATGAGGATGAGCAGCGTCAGCGAAACCGACGGGTCCAGGAGGTTCACGGCGAACGCGGTCAGGCCGTCGAGCAGGCGAACCACCAGAAGACCCGCGAGGACGAGCATGGGGATGGCGTACAGGAGCGCTGCGCGGGGGCGCCCTGCGTACCACTGCCCGACGCCCGGCCAGAGGAATGACAAGGTGGCCGCGACCATTCCGGGACGTCGGTGCGCGGCGGCTTGCGGTTCGAGTGGCGCCAAGGCGGCTGGAGTCTACCGTGGATCGCCTCCGGGTCAGCGGAGCGCGACCGCTCGTGCCCGCGCGTCGGCGATCGGATGCCCGGCCTAGCCGTTCCGGGTCGGCGCGGAGGGTCCCACCTCGGCCGGTACACTCCCCCGCGATGCCCAAGACCGCACCGGTGAGCCTCACGCTCGTGTTGCCGGCTTACAACGAAGCCGCTCGAATCGGCCCGGCGCTGGATGAGCTTTTCGCCTATCTCGACGCGCCGACGCTCGAGGGTCTCCACCCGCGT
>JANLSG010000056.1:0-8541 GCA_031362295.1 Chloroflexota bacterium | reverse complement strand
TACCCTCAACTGCGTGTCAGTGAAGGAGCGGCTCGCGTTCCCGTTCGACGTTGCGGAGCAGCGGCGGATCAAGCGGTTGTGGGTGCGCCACTCCATCGCCGAGGACCGGCGGGACATCGACGGGTTGATCGCGACCCTCGCCCCCGAGTGCGTGTACGAGATCGTTGGCACGGGGCTCAGATGGGCAGGCCACGAAGGCGCCCGCGCGTTCTATACGGAGCTCTTCGCGGCATTTCCGGATAACAGGTTCGCGCTCGCGGACATCGTGATCGGGCCGCAGGGCGTGTTCGAATCGGTGGTGCTGGAGGCCACCCACCAAGGCCCGTTCGCGGGCCTCGAGCCGACGGGCCGCCCCGTGCGACTCGAGCTCGCGATCCTGTTCCCGTGGGACCCCGCGACCCAGCGCTTCCTGGGCGAGCAGATCTTCATCGACCGGGCGGCGATGGGCAACCGTTAAGGAGACGGCCGGGCGTCAGGACGCGTCGTCGACGATCTCGATCCCCGGCGGGAGCGCCGCTCGAGCGGCCTGCAGCGCCGCGTCGAGCTCGTCCTCCGGGCCGACGAGGGCGAGCGCGCGCCGGCGCACCGCGACGACGACTGCCTCCGAGGTTACGGCTGCCGGGCTTGGCGGCGAGCCTTCCGCGCTCAAGGCTGGCCCGTCGCCGGTGCCGTTGGTGACCGGCGGCGACGCGTCCGGCGTGGCCGTAACGGTCGTGGCCACCAGCCGTTGGTCCGTCCGCAGTGCCAGCCCGTGGTACACGAGGACGACCCCCGCGGCCACGAGCACGCCGAGCGGCGTGGACAGCTCGGACGCGAGGGAGTCCGGAACTGACGCGTCGATCACGAGCCCGACGAATCGATACAGGATGACCACGGCGGCGGCGAGCGCGGCGATGAGCGCCACGCCGAGCGTGAGGTACAGGAACGTGCGGCGGATGGTCGAGTTCGCTTCGCCCGCCGGGTCTGCTCGTCGCCGGGCGACGACGCGACGCCATGACCACAGCCAGACCGCCAGCCCGAGCACCGCGATCGGAAGCCACTGCGAAATCTGGAAGCGAAGCGCCTCGGGATCGCTGGCCGTGCGTTGGCCGCCGAGCAGGACCTCGAGGCCCAATCCCAGGAACCAGCCGGCGCCGGCAGCGCCCATTGCGAGACCAGCCGCCGCGATGGCGTGACTGACGAGCCGCTCCTGGTGCAGTGCGCGCAGCGGATCCGCCGCCGCGGGCTCGCGCCGGAGCGCGCGCACATGCCAATACCAGGCAACCAGCCATGGGATGGTCGTGATGAGGGACGCCACCACGAAGCGCGCGGGGGTGTTGGCTCCCACCTCGACGGGGAAGACCTGCCGGATCGCCGAGGCGCCGGCCTCGGCTACGTCCCCGAGCGCGGCAATGAAGGTCCCGACGATGACGACGAGGAACGCGCTAACCCGGGTTCGCGAGACGCGCTCCTCGACGCCGCGCCAATCTGCATGGCTGGTGAGCCGACCCGCGTACCACCAATGACCGAGCCAGACGAGCGCCCACGCGATCGCGGTGAGCACCTGCTGAATCAGGTAGTAGCTCGTATACCCACTCTCGAAGCCAAAGTCGTCGGGCACGAGCAGCGACGTGACGATCGAGTCGACTGTCGCCAACGCGGTGAACAACGCGGCGACTGCGACGCCGTACAGGTACAACCGCGGGATCCACGCGGCCGGCCCAGCAACCGGGCCCGACGCCAGATCGCGGCGCCGGACCAGGCCGTGGTACAGCCAGATCACGAAGCCGGCAAGGCCCGCCGTGGCGGCCCCGAGTGGATCGATGTAGCTGAACTCGGGGAGCACCTTGAGCAGACTCCCCGTGAGCCACTGGAGGAGACTGACCGCATTCGGCACCCAGATCAGCAGTGAGATCAGCATGATCCCGGTGATGTAGATCGCCCGGATCTCCGAGCCGCGCTCGGCATCGCGCTCCGGGCGGCCCGCCCGCAGGCCACGCTGGACCAGCCACCAGTGGACGGCCCAGACGGGCGTGCCCACGCCGAGCATCGCGATCGCCTGGCTCAGCTGCTCCCGCGAGTTGTCGTACGACCCACCGTCACCCTCGAAGGGATCGGGGAAGAAGCCATCCAGGGCGACGCGGAGGAGCAGGACCAGGCCCGTGGCGATCACCGCCAGGGTGATGCCCGACATGAGGTACAGGTACAGACGCCGCGCGGCTTGCATCGCCCACCTCTGTGATCCCCGCTCCGAGGAGTATGGGACGGGCGGCTGCCCCGGTTGTTACCGCCAGGGACTCTTCGCGGGATCCGGATACAGACGCACGCGACGATAGGGCTCGCGGCCACGCGAGCGGGAGACGAGATTGGCCCGCTCGGCCATCTGGTGCTGGAGGCGCCGAATGTACGCGTTCTGCGGCGAGAGCTCGATGGCCTCGGCCCGATTGATCACGATCCCGATCGCCTCCTCGGTCTCGCGCAGCGCGGCGTCGCGCGGGTCGATCTCCAGCGCGAAGATCGATGTCAGCGAGGACTGCATCTGCGGGATGGTGTTGGTCTTGAGGACGTAGATCGGCATCGCCCGCTCCTCCGCCTCGCGGACCATCGGCGTCTTCTGCTTGTACTCGCTGCGGATTGTCATCACCACGTCCGCCTCGTCGACGTCGCGCGCGACGATGACCGGCAGCTGCAGCTCGCGGATCGCCTGCTCGAGGCGCTTCCTGCTGATCCCCTGGGGCAGGACGCGGAGTGTCGGCAGGGTCTCCGGCTCCAGCATCCGGAGCGCGGGGCCGCCACCGTCCTCGGCGTCGTCTGCGGAATCCGCGGCGATTGCACGGTCCATCAGCGACTCGTCGTCGGCGTCGAGCTCCGCCGCGAAGTCGGCGAGGTTGACGGGGCCCGTCCCCTCCTCGGCCTTAAGCGTGTCGATGGCCTTCGTCGCCGATTGTCGCCACTCGCGCTGGCGTGAGAGCTCGCGCGCCTCGCGCGCCCGTGGCTCGGGCACCGGGGCCGTCCCGCGCTCAACCGGACCGCGGTCGGCGATGTCGCCGGCCACGAACGGTGCCTCGACCCTGGCAGCTCCAGCCGGGCCCGATGCCGCAGCCAGCTGTGCCGAGGGCGATCGACCAGGCCGCCACGAGCCGGACGCGCCGGGTCGGAAGCCGGGCCGCAACGCGCCCCGATCGCCACCAGGCGCAAAAGGCCCGCCACCGGAGCCGCCACGGAACCCGGTATCGCCGCGGTAGCCACCGTCACCGCGCCAGCCGGGCTCGGTCCGCCAGGAGCTGCCGGAGCCACTCAGCCCGGAGAATCGGTCCGGAGCCAGCTCGCGCGGCGAGGGCCGCGGCCGCGACTGCGATCGGTGCACCCCCTCGTCGTCGCGCCAGCGCAACTCCGGCGACTGGACGTCACCGCGGAGGATCGAGTCGACCGTCTCGGCGACGTCGGCGTGCACCAGCACCTTCTCGCGGTCCTGGATCTCGATGACGACATCGAACGTCGGCGGCGCCTTGCGCTCGAGCACGCTCTTCTGCGTCCGCCGGCGGCGTGCCTCCTCGTCGCCGAGGGTCACGCTCTGGATCCCGCCGATCAGGTCGGACAGGGTCGGGTTGAGCATCAGGTTGTCGAGCGTGTTGCCGTGGGCCGTGCCGATGAGCTGGACGCCACGCTCGGCGATGGTGCGGGCGGCCTGCGCCTCCAGCTCCGTCCCGATCTCGTCGATGACGATGACCTGGGGCATGTGGTTCTCCACCGCCTCGATCATTACCTCGTGCTGGAGCGAGGGCGTGCGCACCTGCATCCGGCGCGCCTTGCCGATGGCCGGGTGCGGGATGTCGCCATCCCCGGCGATCTCGTTCGACGTGTCGACGACGACCACGCGCTTGTCGAGGTCGTCGGCGAGGACCCGGGCCGCCTCGCGCAGCATCGTCGTCTTGCCGATGCCGGGGCGGCCCATGATGAGCAGCGACTTCCCGGTCTCCACGAAGTCCGCGATGATGTCGATCGTCCCGTACACCGCCCGCCCGATGCGGCACGTCAGCCCCACGATCTTGCCAGCCCGGTTCCGGATCGCGCTGATGCGGTGGAGCGTCCGCTCGATGCCCGCTCGGTTGTCGTCGCCGAACGTGCCGATGTGCTCGACCACGTACGCGATGTCCGCCTCGCCGATCTCGCGATCGAGCAGCGCCACCTCGGAATCCGGGTAGCGCGCTTCCGGTCGGCGGCCGAGGTCCATCACGACCTCGATGAGCTGCTCCTTGTCGGTCAGCTCGTGGATCGCCGTGACGATCTCCGGCGGCAGCGCGGCCAGCAGCACCTCGAGGTCGTCGGTCGCCTCGCGGCGCTCGGTTTCGCGACGCTCGGGTGGCCGATCAGGAGCCACGGGTGACCTCCAGGTGACGAACGGCTGCGGGGACAAGGCTTGGCTCCGCGACCCGGACGAGCATTTCCTTCATGAACAGCGTCACCGTCGCGATCTCGGCGAAACCCGACTCCTCGAGCCGCCGGTCGGCCGGTGACTCGTAGGTTCGCACGGGCGCGAGCACGCCGTGATTCGGCCGGCCCGCGCCGACCTTTCCGGCGAGCCCCGCGATCGTGCCCAGCCCGTAGTCGATGAGCGGGCGAAGGTCAATCTCGGGCCGGCCGAGCGGTCGGAGGTAGTGCGGCTGGTCCTCTCGGGCCACGCCGGTCTGGATGAACGCATCCAGGCGCGCGCCGTCTGGCGACTCCTGAACGAAGCCGTCGATGTCCGCGAAGCGCAGGATCGGTGCGAGGGAGCTCCGCGGGACTCGCCAGTTGGAGCCCTGGCGCTCCCAGTCCGGGATCCGGAACGCCTCCAGGCGCTGCACCGCCGGCGGCGTGACCGCGGCGTACAGGGACATGAGCGCGGGGGCATCGATCGGGCGCGCCTGGCGAATTCGTGCCTCCGCCGCGCGCTCGTCCGTCCACGGTTGGGGGAGCGGCTGGTCCGGCGGTCGGTACAGGACGCGCTCCTCCCCGTAGCGCACGAAGCCGGCCTGCATGAACAGCTCCACGTTGTCGTCCGCGTCGGTGCACGCGACGTGGAACCGGACGGCGCCACGCTTCTGGCCCTCGCGCAGGATCTGCTGGACAAGGCGGTAGCGGATCTCGCCCGGGCCCGAGCCGCCGATTGCATCCAGCTCGACGATCGTCCAGTCGTCGCGCCAGTTCTCGCGCTCCACGCGGACCAGGCCGGCCACGTGCCGGTCCGACTCGAACACGAACAGCAGGTCATGCGGACGGAACGCGACGAGCGGCAGCCGGAACAGGCTGAACACGCCGATCGGTGGCCCGTTGACGGGCAGGCCGAGCGTGCGCGAGCCGGAGCCCTCCGTCTGCGCGATCCGCGACAGCTCGCCGAGGGCCGCGAGATCGGTCAGCCGCGCGGCGCGAACCTTGCCTGCCGGCCGGGCCTGCCGGACATCGCCCTCGGTCATCGGGCCAGCCCCGCACGTCGCGTGGGGTGCCGGCGGCGACCGGAGCCCTCGCCCGGATCGTCGTGCTCGGCGGCCATCGTGGCGATCAGCCGGTGGAATCGAGACTCGCCGGCGAGCTCCGGGTGGAAGGCCGTGGCGACCACGTTCCGCTCGCGCACCGCGACGATCCGCCCGTCGTCCAGGCGGGCGAGCACGTCTACGCCGGGCCCGACGCGCTCGATGATCGGCGCCCGGATGAACACGGCGTGCACCGGCTGGTCGCCGACGATGGGTACGGTGAGCTCGCCCTCGAACGAGTCCAGCTGCCGCCCGAAGGCATTCCGGCGCACGGTCACGTCGAGCAGCGGAAGGACGGGCTCGTCGCCGTCCGCGATCTCCTTCGCCAGGATGATCATCCCCGCGCACGTGCCGAAGATCGGCGCACCGGTTGACGCGAACTCGAGGAGCGGCTCACGCATCGACCAGCGATCGATGAGCTTGCGCATCGTTGTCGACTCGCCGCCCGGCAGGCACAGGCCACTCACGCCGTCCAGGTCCGCGGGTAGCCGCACCTCGACCGGTTCAACACCGATTGCCCGGAGCATCGCGACGTGCTCCGCGAAATCACCTTGGAGTGCGAGAACCCCGATCTTCACGGCTGTTGTGCCGCGGCCGCGCTCAGGCGGTCCGATAGCAAGGCGGCAGCGAGCACCGAAAGCGAGCGCACCTGCGGGGTGCGTGAGCGCGGAGCGCAGATGCCAACGCAGCGAGCGGGCCGCATCAGCGCGGCCGCTATCACCAGCCGCGAACGGCCAGGCGCTCGCCCTCGGGGATCGCTTCCATGGCGATGCCGCGCATCGGGGCGCCGAGGCCCTTCGAGACGTCGGCCAGGATCTTCGCGTCGTCGAAGTGGGTCGTCGCCTGGACGATCGCGTTCGCCATCCGGGCGGGATCCTCGCTCTTGAAGATGCCCGAGCCGACGAACACGCCCTCGGCGCCGAGCTGCATGACCAGCGCGGCATCGGCCGGCGTGGAGATGCCGCCCGCGACGAAGTTGACGACGGGCAGCTTGCCGTTCGCGGCGACGTCCTTCACGAGCTCGTATGGCGCCTGGAGCTCCTTGGCCGCGACGAAGAGCTCGTCGTCACGCATGCCCTGGAGCCGGCGGATCTCGGAAAGGACGGCGCGGAGCTGCATGACCGCCTGCACGACGTTGCCCGTGCCTGCCTCGCCCTTGGTCCGGATCATCGCGGCGCCCTCGTTGATACGCCGGAGCGCCTCGCCGAGGTTCCGGCAGCCGCACACGAACGGCACCTTGAAGGCGTGCTTGTCGATGTGGTTCGCCTCGTCGGCTGGTGTGAGGACCTCGGACTCGTCGATGTAGTCGACGCCGAGCGCCTCGAGGATCTGCGCTTCGACGAAGTGGCCGATGCGCGCCTTGGCCATGACCGGGATGGAGACCGCGTCCATGATCCCCTGGATCATCGCGGGATCGGACATGCGGGCCACGCCGCCCGCCGCGCGGATGTCCGCGGGCACGCGCTCGAGGGCCATGACGGCAACCGCGCCGGCATCCTCGGCGATCTTGGCGTGATCGGCCGTGACGACGTCCATGATGACGCCGCCCTTGAGCATCTGGGCGAGGCCCTTCTTGGTCGTCCAGGTGGACGTCTCTGGGCTCATGGGTTGGTGGAACCTCCGTTCGGGCGCCTCGGGTTCGCTCGCGCCCGCCGGATTATCGCACGCCGATTTGGACCAGCCGAGTGGCGCATTCGGCGCGCGTCGGTGCGGAATCGGTGTCGAGATTGAACGTTTGCGTTGTTTGGGCCCCCATAGGGGATGTGGCGCTGTGCAACTGTTCGGAACGAATCGGGTGCGTCGGACGCCAATAGTGATGAGGGCGCGCCCATAGCGCGTCGATCTGGATGTGACCCGGGCGAACGTCTCGGGCGAACGAGGAGGGTCGAATGCGCAAGGTGGCTGGGCTTGGGTTCGTGGCAGTCGTCGCGGCGCTGCTGGTAGCGGTCGCTCCGGTTGCCGCGGCCGCTCGGACGACGGTCCACATGGAGGTGCAGACGAACTTCGATCCCGCCGATGACCCATTCACGGCGGACGGGATCGTGGGCTGCAGCAGCGGTACGGTCGGGAACGGCAACAACACGACAAACTTCACGAGGATGCACGGGGTCTTCGTTGGCTACAAGGTCTTCGCTTGCGACGGCGGCGGCGGGTTCCTCGTGCGGCTGAATGCAAGCTTCGACTACTCGGGTGGCTCCGTCGGTACGTGGGCGATCGTCGACGCTTGGGGAACCGTCGCGGGGCTCCGGGGGTCCGGCAAGCTCGTCGGCACCTCGACGGGCCAGAGTTCGATCCTCGACGTTTACGACGGCACGATCAACTGATCCGAACCGGGTTGTTCGGGCCGTTGCCTACCTGACGACGGTCCGAACGACCCCCGACATCAGCCGCGTCGCGCGGCGGGCCGTCTTCGGCGACAGGCGCGACATGGCATCGACGAGGTCGAGCACGTCCTTGTCGTCGAGGCCCTCGAGCAGGCCGACGAGCCGCAGGACGACCTCGTCGTCGATTTCGCCGAGGAGGCGAAGTCCGCGCTCCAGCTCTCTGGGCTCCAGTCTCGGAACGAGCCCAACCGCCCGATCAAACAGCCGGACGAAGACGAGGAACGTGCTGAGCCACTCGTGGAGCGCCAGCAGCTCCGGGTCATCCGGGTGCGTGCGGAGCTCCGCGTCGGCCTCCGCGCCGGCGCGCTCCAGCAGCCCGATGATCGGATCACCTTCGCGGCTCTTGCGCTCCGCAACCACGCGCCCGAACCAGCGCCAGTGGTCACCGATTGCCTGGTAGGCAACGCCGGCCGGCCCACGTCGCCCGACTCGTCTCGGCTCTGCGACGCGCTCCACCAGCCCCCACGAGACCGCCTCCGCAAGCGCAAGGCTCGCTGCGCGATGTGACAGGCCGAGGGCCTCGCGGACCTCGCGTTCGGTGAGCGGCGCCTGGCGGGTGAGGAGGTACGCCTGCACGCGCGCGATCGCGGGCGCGACGCCCCACGCGGCACCCATCTC
Source organism: Chloroflexota bacterium (assembly GCA_031362295.1). Classification (GTDB taxonomy): domain Bacteria; phylum Chloroflexota; class Limnocylindria; order Limnocylindrales; family CSP1-4; genus UBA5189. Next base: position 47 of record JANLSG010000056.1, on the reverse strand, counting down.
GCCCCACGCATCGGCGAGACGAATGCGGATCGCCTCCGCGGACGTGG
>JANLSG010000113.1:0-8299 GCA_031362295.1 Chloroflexota bacterium | reverse complement strand
CGACGCGCGGCTTCCGCAACGCCCCGACGGTCGTCCAGAACGTGCAGACCCTCGCCTCCGTGCCCTGGATCCTGCGCAACACGGCGAAGGCATTCAAGGCGATCGGCTACGGCGAGGCGCCGGGCACGATCCTTGTCGACGTGCGCGGGCACGAGAAGAGTGGCGTCGCCGAAGTGCCGCTCGGCACCCCGCTCGAGGCGATCCTGGCCCTCGGTGGCCGGCCCGCGAAAGGCCGCACGCTGAAGGCCGTGGTCGTGGGCGGTCCGACGGGCGGGATCCTCCCTGCGAGCCTGCTCGAGACGCCGTACACGTTCGAGGACCTCCGCGGCGTCGGCGCGCATATCGGGTCCGGCTCGGTCATCGCGGCGGACGATCGCGCCTGCGTCGTGGACCTCGCCCGCCTGCTCACCCGGTTCGCGGCCGACGAGGCGTGCGGCAAGACCATCCCGTGCCGGATCGGCGTCCGGCGCATCGCGGAGATCGGCGAGCGCCTCTCCGCCGGAACCTCACGCGGTGGCGACGTGCAGCTCCTCGAGGACCTGTGCGCCGACGTCGTCGGCTCCGCGCTGTGCGACCACGAGCGTCTCGCCACGCTGCCGATGCTCAGCAGCCTTCGCTACTTCCGTGACGAGCTCGACGCGCACCTGTTGCGCGGCGAGTGCCCGGCAGGCGTCTGCCGCCCGATCAAGCTGGGAGCAACGGCATGACCGACCTGATCGAACGCCCGGCGAGCGAGGTGACCCCGGCCGAGCCGGGGGAGCGCACCGTCGCGAAGCACCCGTCGGGCCTCACGGAGACGAAGGGCCCGAATCGCCAGGAGCGAGCGAACCTGCCCCGCCGCCTTGACTCGCGCCCGGAGAGCCGGCCGGACCAGCCGATCAAGCAGGACACGATCGTCCCGATGGAGGACTCGCAGGCCGAGCGCCTCCTGACGACTCAGTCGCCGCAGCGCCCGCAGTCCACGCCCCGCATCCGGATCGAGGTCGATGGGCGGACCGTCGAGGGCCTGGAGGGCCAGACGATCCTCGAGGTCTGCCGCGACAACGGGATCGAGATCCCGACCCTGTGCTACGAGCCGAAGCTGCCCGGCTTTGGTGCGTGCCGCATGTGCGTCGTCGAGGTCGAGGGCGAGGAGCATCCGCCGATCTCGTGCTCGCGGTCGTGCGAGGACGGGATGAAGGTCCAGACCCAGACGGAGGAGATCCGCCGGCTGCGCCGGACGAACCTTGAGCTGATCTTCTCGGACCACAACGCGTACTGCCTGCCCCCGTGCCAGAACAAGTGCCCCAGCCACATCGACATCCCGGGCTTCCTCAAGCAGAACGCCGAGGGCAACTTCCGCGAATCCACGCGAATCTTCAAGCGCACGATCCCGTTCCCCTCCGTGCTGGGCCGCGTCTGCCCCGCCCCATGCGAGGACCACTGCCGGCGCGACGAGGTGGACGAGGCGATCGCGATCCGCGATTCGCATCGCTATGCGGGCGACATGGTCATCAAGTCCATGCTCAACGAGAACCTGGACCCGCCGATCCCGTTCGAGCAGCAGCCGGCCACCGGCCGTCGCGCGGCCGTCATCGGCTCGGGGCCCGCAGGGATGGCCGCGGCGTATTACCTGCTGCTCTCGGGCCACGACGTCACGGTCTTCGAGCGCGATCCGGCGCCGGGCGGAATGCTCCGCTACGGCATCCCGCAGTACCGCCTGCCGAAGGTGGAGGTCCTCGAGGCCGAGTACGAGAGCGTGACCCGGCTCGGCGGCAAGATCGTCTGCAACCAGGGCCTGGGCACGGACTTCACGCTCGACGACCTCCAGTACCAGGGCTTCGACGCGGTCGTCATCGCCATCGGCTGCTACGACACGAACAAGCTCGGGATCCCGGGCGAGGACGCGCCGGAGGTCCTCGACGGCCTCGAGTACCTGCGCACGGCGACGCTCGGCCTGCCGTACCCGGAGCACAAGGGCAAGCGCGTCGTCGTGATCGGCGGCGGCTTCACCTCGATGGACTGCTCGCGCACCTCCGTCCGCCAGGGCGCGAAGGAAGTCACGCTCGTCTACCGCCGCGACATGAAGGACATGCCGGCGTCCAACGAGGTCCACGAGGCGATCGAGGAAGGCGTCACCGCGATCTTCCAGGCCGGCCCGGTCCGCGTCGTCACCGACAAGCAGAACAACGTCACCGGCGTCGAGTTCATCCGGATGGCCCTCGGCGCGCCGGACGCGTCAGGCAGGCGCCGCCCGGAGCCCGCGCCCGGAACGGAGTTCACGATCCCCTGCGACCGCGTGCTCCTCGCCATCGGGCAGGGCCCGCAGCTCGACTGGATCGGCCCCGGCTCCACCGGCCCCAAGGCGACCAAGAACAAGCGACTCCAGGCGGACGCGGTCACGTTCGAGACCGGCCGCCCGGGCGTCTTCGGCACCGGCGACGTGCGCGTCGGCGCGGCGACGGTCGTGCAGGCCATCGCCGAGGGCCGCCGCTCCGCCTATGCGGTGGACGCGTTCCTTCGAGGCAACGACCTGTCCACGATCCGCGCCCGCCAGACGCTGGCCGAGCCGCAGCCGGAGTTCCTCTCCATCGTGCCCTTTACCGCCGAGGTGAAGGAGCCGCGCTATCGCATGAAGGCGATGGAGGCGGAAGAGCGCAACACGAACTATGTCGAGTACGAGATCCCCTACTCCCGCGAGGAGATCGTCGCGGAATCCACGCGCTGCCTCCAGTGCACCTGCGAGGCGATCGGCTACTGCGACCTGCGCCGCCTGGGCATCGAGTACGGAACCACCCTGACGACACTCGAGCCGAACCCGCACGAGGGCGCCGGCCTCCGCTCCGTCAACGAGAACCGGTTCACGGGCATCAACCACGACTACGTCCGCGACGATTCCCACGCCTTCATCCTGCGCGAGCCGTCGCGCTGCATCGACTGCGGCCGGTGCGCCCAGGTCTGCTCCGAGGTCGTCGGTGCCGCCTGCTACGACTTCATGCGCATCGGCTTCGACACCCTCGTCACCACGCCGCTGGACATGAGCCTTAACGACACGCCGTGCGTGTCGTGCGGGCGCTGCGCCGAGACCTGCCCGACGGGCGCCCTCATGCCCAAGCCGCGGGTCCTCCAGAAGTACGAGGTGGACGAGAGCCGCTGCATCCTGTGCGGCATCTGCGTGGATGCCTGCCCGTACGACGCGCTCCGCGACGGCGGCGAGTTCGAGCTCGCCCACTCCAGCCGCGAGGAGCCAATGATCGACCTGATGGCGATGGCCCAGGTGGATCGCGAGACGGAGGTCACGTACATCCGCAAGGAGCGCGACTGGCTCCAGCGGGCGATCGACGCCGGGCGGTACGTCCAGTCGGATCGGTTGCTGACGGTGCTGCCGGCCAACCTGACGCGCGCCGCCCTCGAGGACGGGGATGGCAACGGCAACGGGGCCGGCCACGGGCACGACCACGGCGGCTCGAACGGCGAGTCCCACGGCGGCTCGCACGCCCACCTGAAGTAGCCGACAGCATGCGAGCCTGGCTCTACCTGATCGCGGCGGCAGTCGCCGGCGCGATCATCACCACGCCCGCGATCATCGTCCTGATCATGATGGGCGGGTCGTTCGACGATGCCCTCGTCGCCGGCCTCGCAACCCTCATGCTCGCGGCAGGCATCGCCGTCGTGTCGATGCGCGACATCATCCGCTGCGGCCTGGCGATGATCGTCTGCTTCCTCGCCCTCGCCGGCCTGTACGTGACCCTCGGCGCACCTCTGGTCGCCGCGGCGCAGGTGATCGTGTACATCGGCGCGATCAGCGTGCTGATCCTGTTCGCGATCATGCTCACGCAGGAGAAGGCCGGCAGCGCGCGCCTCACGTTCCAGACGCAGGCCGCGCCGGCGGCGATCGCGGCGATCGTCATCGCGGTGCTGGTGGCCGTGGCCGCGTACGGCACGAACTGGGGCGCCGCGCCGGTGCACATCGTGGCCGCCGCGAAGCTCATCGCCCAGGAGCTCTTCAAGGACTACGTCCTCGTCCTCGAGGCCGTTGGCGTGCTCCTCCTCGCCGCCGTCATCGGCGGCGTCTTCCTCGCCAAGCGCGAGAAGGACGCCTAGATGCACCTCGCGAACGACCTGAACACGTACCTGACGCTCTCGGGGATGCTGTTCGCGATCGGCACGTTCGGATTCCTCGCGCGCCGGAACGCGATCTCCATGCTCATGTCCATCGAGCTGATGCTCAACGCGGTGAATCTCGCCATCGTGGCGTTCGGCGCGTTCATCCCGAGCCTGCAGCTGCACGGCGCGATCATCGCGTTGATGGTCATGGCCGTCGCCGCGGCCGAAGCCACGGTCGGGCTTGCGATCGTCATCGCGATCTTCCGCAATCGCAAGACGCCCCTGGTGGACGAGTACGACGCGATGAAGCGATGAGCGTGCGGCCATGAGCCTCCACCAACTGCTCGTCTTCCTGATCATCGCCCTGCCGCTCACGGGCTTCCTGGTCACCGCGCTGGTGGGCCGGCGGCTCGGGCTCAACGCATCCTGGATTCCGGTCGGCGCGGTCGTCGGCTCGTGGCTGGTCGCGATGTACGTCATCGCGACGTTCCACGACGCGCTGCCGAGCGGCAGCGAGGGCATCGCGGTCACGCTCTGGGAGTGGATCCCGGCGGGGAGCTTCCACGTCGACTTCGGCTTCTTCGTCGACAACCTGACCGCCGTGCTGCTGGTCGTGGTCACGACGATCGGCATGCTCGTCCACGTCTACTCGATCGGCTACATGCGCCACGACCCCGGCTACTGGCGCTTCTTCGCCTACCTCAACCTGTTCATGGTCTCCATGCTCCTGCTCGTGCTGGCGGACAGCTGGCTCGTGCTGTTCGTGGCCTGGGAGCTGGTGGGCCTGTCCAGCTACCTCCTGATCGGCTTCTGGTATCGAAAGCGGACGGCCGCCGAGGCGAGCAAGAAGGCATTCATCACCAACCGCGTCGGCGACGTCGGCTTCGCGCTCGGGATCATGGCGATCTTCGTCAACACGGGCACGCTCAACATTCGGGATTCGATCGAGATCCTCACCTCCGAGACGTTCGCCGCCTTCCCCATTCCGATCGCCATCGTCGCGCTGCTGATCTTCGCCGGCGCCGTCGGCAAGAGCGCGCAGTTCCCGCTGCACGTGTGGCTGCCGGACGCGATGGAAGGCCCGACTCCTGTCTCCGCGCTGATCCACGCCGCGACGATGGTCAACGCGGGCATCTACCTCATCGCCCGCGCCAACCCGATCTTCGCCAGCGCGCCGGACGTGATGGTCGTGGTCGCCGGAATCGGCATCTTCACGGCGATCCTCGCTGCCTCGATCGCGATGACCCAGACGGACATCAAGCGGGTGCTCGCGTACTCCACGCTCAGCCAGCTCGGGTACATGTTCGCCGCGCTCGGCGTCGGCGCGTTCACCGCCGCGATCTTCCACCTCATGACCCACGGCTTCTTCAAGGGCCTGCTGTTCCTCGGATCCGGATCGGTGATCCACGCGGTCCACGAGGAACAGGACATGCGCAAGATGGGCGGGCTGCGCAAGAAGATCCCGCAGACCTACTGGACGATGCTGATCGGCGCGATCGCCATATCCGGCATCCCCCCGCTGGCAGGCTTCTTCAGCAAGGACGAGATCCTTGGCGAGAGCTTCAAGCTCGGCTTCCAGTGGGTCTGGGCGATCGGGATCCTGGTCGCCGTGATGACCGCTTTCTACATGTTCCGCCTGATCGGCCTGACGTTCTGGGGCAAGAGCCGGGTCGATCCCGGGGTCGAGCCGAAGATCCACGAATCGCCGCGCGCCATGACGATCCCGCTGTGGCTGCTGGCGATCCCGTCCGTCGTCCTGGGCGTCGTGCTCAGCTGGCCCGGCCCGCCGCTGGGTCCGCTGTTCGGGATGGAGGGCGAGGGCCTGCTTGCCGGCTACCTCGCGCCCATCTTCGAGCACGGCCAGGAGCTGCTGGGGCACCACGAGGAGGCGTTCCAGATCGGCGGCATCGACGGCATCCTGATCGCGCTCAGCATCGCGGTCGCGCTCGGCGGAACCTTCGCCGCGTGGCGCCTGTTTGGCGTCGAGATCGGGCCGCTCAAGGGCGCGGGTCGCCCCAAGCTGGTGACCGCGCTCAGCAACCGGATCCAGTTCCTGTATCGCGCCTCGGCCAACAAGTGGTGGTTCGACGACATCAACCACGTGCTGTTCGTCGTCATTGGCGGGCGGTTCGCCGATGCGCTTGCCTGGTTCGATCGCAATGTCATCGACGGCATCGTCAACGGCATCGGCGCGCTGACGCGTCGGAGCGGCGGCGGCCTCGCGAAGGTCCAGACGGGCCGTGTGCAGAACTACGCGCTGGGCATCGCGCTCGGGTTGATCGCCATGGCCGGCTCGTATTTCCTGATCCTGGGGCGGTAGGCGATGACGATCGGGCTCCTGACCGCCGTCATCTTCACGCCGCTCGTGGGCGCGCTCGTCATCGGCTTCTCGCCGACGCGCTGGGCGCGCCTGCTCGCGCTCGGGACGGCGCTCATCGCCTGGCTCATCTCGCTCCTGGTCGCGATCGGCTTCAACGCCCGGGTAGAAGGCTTCCAGATGGTGGAAGCGGTCGACTGGATCGCGATCTTCGGCATCCAGTACAAGGTCGGCATCGACGGCCTGTCCCTCGCCCTCGTCGTGCTCACCACGACCCTGTCGTGGATCAGCATCCTGGCGAGCTTCGCCCCCATCCAGACGCGGATCAAGGAATACATGATCTCGTTCCTGATCCTCGAGGTCGGGATGATCGGCGTGTTCCTGTCCCTCGACACGTTCCTCTTCTACATCTTCTGGGAGGTCGTGCTCGTCCCGATGTACCTGATCATCGGGATCTGGGGCGGCGCCAACCGGATCTACGCGACGATCAAGTTCGTCCTGTACACGCTCGTCGGCTCGCTGCTCATGCTCGTCGCGATTCTCGCCACCGCGTTCGCGTACCAGGGCGCGCACGGCGGCTCGTGGGTGGGGGCGTTCGACTTCGAGGCACTGCGCGCCTACGCCGGCACGACCGGCTTCGCCGACGGCCTCCAGCTGCTGAGCTTCGCGGCGTTCTTCCTCGCCTTCGCGATCAAGGTCCCGATGTTCCCGTTCCACACATGGCTGCCGGACGCCCACGTGGAGGCGCCGACCGCCGGCTCCGTGATCCTCGCCGGCGTGCTGCTCAAGCTCGGCGGCTACGGCTTCATCCGGTTCAGCCTGTCGCTCTATCCGGATGCGTCGCACACCTACGCGCCGCTGATCATCGTGCTCAGCCTGATCGCGATCATCTACGGCGCGATCGTGGCCATGGTCCAGCCGGACCTGAAGAAGCTGGTCGCCTACTCGTCCGTGAGCCACATGGGCTTCGTGACCCTCGGGATCTTCGTGTTCCAGGAGCAGGGCATGGACGGCGCGATCCTCCAGATGATCAACCACGGCCTGATCACGGGCGCGCTGTTCCTCCTGGTCGGCGTGATCTACGAACGGACCCACGACCGGACGATCGCGAAGATGGGCGGATTGGCGGGTCTCACTCCCGTGTACGCCGCGACCTTCGGATTCTTCGTATTCGCCTCGGCCGGGCTCCCCGGCCTGTCCGGCTTCATCGGCGAGTTCTTGACGCTCGTCGGATCGTTCGCGGTCAACCCATGGGTCGCTGCGGTGGCCGCGCTCGTGATGATTCTCGGCGCCGTGTACCTGCTCTGGATGTTCCAGCGGGTCGTGCTCGGCGAGCCGTCCGCGTTCCTGCTGGGCCTGAAGCACCACCTCTCCGACATGACCGCCACGGAAGTGCTGACCCTCGCGCCACTCGGAGCGCTGGTCGTGGTGTTCGGGCTCTTCCCGGGCATCCTGCTCCAGCTCATCGAGGGGCCGGCCAAGGTCGCGCTCGCCGCTGTCGGAAAGGGCTCGGCGATCACGATCGATCCGCTGTTCGTTGCCGCGGGGCTCGGCTTCGTGGCCGCAGTCATCGCCGCCCGGGTATTCGCGCTCCGCCCTGGCCGCGCCAGCGGCGCCGGTGGCGACGGCGGCTCGGCCGTCCAGGTCGCCGAGAGCGCCCACTGATGCCCAACGACGTCATCGCGCTCGGGCCGTTCATCGCGGCCGTCGGGGTGGCGATCGCCGTGCTTCTCGTCGACATCGCGGTGCCGGGCCGGCGCGGGCCGGTCCTCGTGGTCAGCCTCGGCGGCCTCGCGATCGTGGCGGCACTCACGCTCACGACCGGCGCGCCGGTGGCCAACGTCGCAGGAACGGATCGCATCACGGCGTTCGGCGGCGCGTACGTGGTCGACGGCC
>JANLSG010000107.1:0-10574 GCA_031362295.1 Chloroflexota bacterium | reverse complement strand
GACTCAATTCCTCGGACAATTCGACATGTGACGCAAGATGATTCCGCGCCCGGGCTCCGAATCCGGCTGTTCGATGCCGACCGGCAGGACCGCGTCCTCACGCTCGATGAGGCCCTCACCTCGAAGGCAAGCGCGCGCCAGCTGCTTTGGATCGACATGCCCGGCGCGACCGATCCCGCGCACATCCGTGCCGTGGTCGGGCACTTCGACCTCGACATCGGGACCGAGCGAGTGCTCGCCGCGCCCTCGGCACGGCCGCACGTGGAGCTGCATGGGCAGCATTTTCACCTTCGCGTCGCCGCGGAGCCAAATCCGAAGGATGCGAGGGCGACCGATTGGCTGGACGTCGTCGCCGCCCCGAACCTCGTCATCACGAGCCACGCCGAGCCGCTCGCCTTCCTCACCGCGATGAACGACCGGATCGCCGCCGACGCCTCCATCGGCGAGCTCGATTCGGCGGAGTTCGTGGCGTCCTTGCTCGACGCCATCGTCACCACCTATCACGGAGCGATCGACGGCCTCGAGGACGAACTCGACGACATCGACGCGAAGGCGCTTGCTCGGCCGGGGACGGACGAGCTGTTCTCCCGCCTCGTGGGCATCCGTCGTCGGATCGGGCGGCTGCGCCGCCTGCTCGCGGCGCACCGCGAGCTCTTCGCCGCCCTGGGCCGACCAGACTTCGGGCGAGGCATCGCCTCGGGCGATCCGGAGGTCTTCCTCACCGTTGCCGCGCGGTTCGAAGGCGCGATCCAGTCGCTCGAGGCGACGCGGGAGGTCGTCCTGGGCTCGTTCGACATCCTGATGACCCGCACCGCGCAGCGAACGAACGACGTGATGCGCCTCCTGACCGTGGCAACGGTGATGGCCTTGCCGGCGACCGTGACCGCCGGCTTCCTCGGCATGAACGTCATCGTCCCGGTCCCGAATGACGACCCCGCGGCGTTCTGGCTCATCCTCGGCTTCGTCGTCCTGTTCGAGATCGTCGTCGTCGGGATCGCTCGCTGGCGAGGTTGGATCTAGCGATCAAAGTGGTTCGGCCTGGACCTACCTGCTACCTTGGCCGTCCCCCACAGAGGCCCGCATGCCAGCCGCGCGACTCCTCGCCATCGTCCTGCTCGTCGCGGCCTGTGGCGGCGCGACGGTGACAACGGCGCCCAGTGCCGCCGGTCCCACGCTGGGCACAACGCTGGGCCCGACCCAGGCCCCCTCCGTGGCCGCCGTCGCCAGTGCGACCGTCACCCTTGCGCCGGTGACCGCGCCGCCCGTCACGGAACCGCCGATCACGGCACCACCGATCACCGAGCCACCGGTCACGGCGCCGCCGCCGAGCATCGCCCCGGGCGTCGGGGTCAAGCTCCTGATCGGCGACCAGCAGTACATGACCGTCCTCGCCGCGGAGCAGTGGGCAGGCACGAGCTCGGTGAAGCCCCGCTCCGGCAAGGCGTTCTTCACGGTCAGCATCCGGATCGACGCCATCAAGCTGACCTCATTCGATTCCGCCGACTTCAAGCTGAAGGACGCCGCAGGGAAGTCCTACGCGTGGCGAATCGGCAGGTCACCGCACCTGTACGACCTGGCCAACATGACCCCTGGGAATAACTATGTCGGCTGGATCACCTACGAGATCCCGAAGGCCTCGCTCGGCGAGCTGACGCTCATCTACAAGCCGCACTTCCTCGTCGGCTCCACGTTCACGATCCCGCTCTTCTGAGAGCTGCCCGGGTGACCGGGCGCGAAGGACCGGCGAATACAATCGTTGGGTGACTCCAACGGACCCGTCGCGACGGCGCAAGGCTGCCTCTGACGAGGACGCGCCTGTCGAGGGGACGGAGTTCGCCGAGTTGCCCGAGAGCACGGCGGCGCCCCCGGAGGAGCCGGAATGGCTGCGTGCGGCAGCCGCTCCGGACGGCCCGGATCCGGAGGGCGGCCGCGACCCCAAGGCGAAGGCCGAGCAGGTCCGCTACCAGGCCGAGGTCGCCGATTCGCGACGCCGGGAGATCCTGGGTCGGCTGAATCCGGAGCAGGCGCGCGCGGTCACGACCACGGATGGTCCCGTGCTGATCCTCGCGGGAGCGGGCTCCGGCAAGACGCGCGTGCTGGCGCATCGGATCGCGTACCTGGTGGGCGTCCAGAACGTGGCCCCGTGGCGAATCCTCGCAGTCACGTTCACCAACCGGGCCGCGGCGGAGCTCCGCGAACGGATCCTCCGGCTCGTCGGCGAGCCGGGCAAGGAGGTCCAGGCCGGGACCTTTCACTCGATCTGCGCCCGGGTGCTCCGCAAGGACGGCGAGGCGATCGGGCTGGATCGCCGGTTCGTGATCTACGACACCGAGGACCAGCAGCAGCTCATGAAGCAGATCCTGCGCGAGGAGGGCCTCGAGGCGAAGGGCGAGACCCGCCCGCAGGCGATCCTCGGCGCGATCAGCCGGGCGAAGAACGACATGGTGGACCCCGGCGAGATTCCGCCGATGCGGCTCGCGACGGGCGTGATGGTGCAGGTCGCGCGCCTCGCCCGCCTGTACGTGGCGGCCCTGAAGAAGGCGAACGCAGTCGACTTCGACGACCTCCTGCTCGATGCCGTCCGCCTGTTCGACGAGTCACCCGCGACCCTCGCTCGCTACCACGAGCGCTGGCGCTACCTCCACGTCGACGAGTACCAGGACACCAACCGTCCGCAATACCTGTGGATCAAGGCGCTCGCCGCGAAGCATCGCAACCTCGCGGTCGTCGGCGATGACGATCAGTCGATCTACGGGTGGCGCGGCGCGGACATCCGGAACATCCTCGACTTCGAGCGCGACTGGCCCGATGCGACCGTGATCAAGCTGGAGCAGAACTACCGATCGACGCAGCTGATCCTTGACGCCGCGCACGCCGTCGTCTCGAAGAACCAGGCGCGAACGGACAAGAAGCTCTGGACCAAGAACGATCGCGGCCGGCTCATCGAGCGCTTCGAGGCGTACAACGAGGAGGAGGAGGCCGAGTGGATCGCCCGCCGCGTTGAGGAGCTGACCGGCACGCGCGGCTCGGCGCTGACCCGGCGCGCTGACGACGGCGGGACCGTGAAGCTCCGCGACATCGCGGTGCTGTACCGCACGAACGCCCAGTCCAGGGCGATCGAGGAAGCATGCCTCCGCTACGGGATCCGCTACCAGGTCGTGGGCGGGACGCGGTTCTACTCGCGGCGCGAGGTGAAGGACGCGCTGGCCTACCTTCGCGTGCTCCGCTCGGACGCGGACGGCGTCAGCTTTGAGCGGGTGATCAACGTGCCGGCACGCGCGATCGGCGACAAGACGATCGGCGTCGTCCGTGAATTCGTGGCGCGCGAGGAGCTTCCGTACTGGCTGGGGCTGGAACGGGCCGCCGAGGGCGAGATCCCGGAGCTGGCCGGGCGGGCAAGGACGGCGATCGCCGAGTTCGTCGGGCTGATCAAACGGTTGCGCTCACGTGTGGGCGTCCTGCCGCTGCCCGAGCTGCTTGACGACGTCCTGGAGCGGTCCGGCTACCGCGCGATGCTTGCCGACGGTACGGAGGAGGGCGAGGAGCGCTGGGCGAACCTCCTCGAGCTGCGCGAAGTGACGACGCGCTACGACGACCTGTCCGCCGACGACGCGCTCGACCGGCTGCTCGAGGAGACGGCCCTCGTCGCCGATCAGGACAGCTACCAGTCCGATGCGGACATGCTCTCGCTCATCACGCTCCATGCTGCCAAGGGACTGGAGTTCTCCGTCGTGTTCATCTCCGGGCTGGAGGAGAGCCTCTTCCCGACGGGCCGCGCCGTCGAGGCGGAGAGCGGCTTCAACCCGGACCCGAAGCCGATGGAGGAGGAGCGACGGCTCGCATACGTGGGCATGACCCGTGCTCGCGAGCGCCTGTACCTCTCGCATGCGTGGCAGCGCGCGACCCGCCGCGGACCCGGCACGAGCTGGATGGCCGAGCCGTCGCGGTTCCTGATCGAGATCCCGGCCGAGCTGATGAGCGGTCCTCGCCTGGGTGGCCGCACGGAAGAGGGCGCGGACTACGAGGCGCCGGACGACCTCAACCTCGTCTTCGGTCGTGGCGCGACGCGCTTCGGGCGACCCATCCGGCCTGGCGCCGGCGCGTTCCGCGAGGGGAGCGGCCGGCCGGGCGCGCCCCGCCCCGGCGAGGCGTTCCAGCCGTCGCGCGATCTCGCGGCGCGGCGCGAGGCGTTCGCCGGTGGCGCGCGCTCGGGCACGTTCGGACGGCGGCCCGTGGAGGGATGGGCAGACGCGGACACGGATGCCGATGCGGGCAACGAGGCCGCGGCGCTCGGTTTCGGGCGGCCCGCGGCGCCCATCGCGAAGCCGATCGAGCGCCCGGTGATCCCCGGAGAGCGCCGCTACCGGGACGGCGATCGCGTCCGCCACGCACGCTGGGGCGACGGCATCGTGGTCAACTCCAAGCTCACCCGAAGCGACGAGGAAGTCACGATCGCGTTCCGCGACCCGCAGATCGGGCGCAAGACGCTCCTCGCCTCGCTGGCCGGCCTCGACCTGCTCGGCTAGTTCGCGCCGGAATTAGTGCGATCCTCACGGGGTCCCCTACGTGAGATCAAGGCCCCTCCTACGGCGCCGGCATCCCTGAAAGGATCTCGTCGAGTGTTGTCAGACTCGGCGCCGCGGCGAGGTACACAACGTCCGCACGCCGATACAGGACGGTAAAGGTGCCACCGCGCTCGGTCAGCTCCCAGCCCACAGTCCCGCCGAACATGCGGTTCCGCCGGCCGATAACGGCGGCAGCGTGCCATGTATCCGCAAACGCTTCGAGCAACTTGTCTCCGCCAACTCCATCGACTGCGGTCGCCCCAATCGTCGCGCTGGACTCCTCGGAGTAGCGGAACACCGCGACCGCGTCGTTCCGATCCTTGCTGAGCGCGCTGAGGGCGTCGTCAACGTAGTGAAATGCGTTCAGCGAGTCGTCGACGATTTGCACTACGGCAAACGAGACTCCACCCGCCGTAGTCGGGAGGGTCGCGAGCAGCGCCTCACCTGGACCGCGACGTTCCGATGTCGGGGTCGGATTCGCGGTTCCGTTGGCGGCCGACGGCACAGGCCGCTCCGCGCCACAGCCCAGCACCGACGCCAATAGCGCCGCCGTCAGTGCAGAGAGCAAAGGTCGGTAATTGCGCGAGCGCGGAACAACCTGTTGCTCGCGGAGCACGGCTAGGAGCTTACGGGCCGTTTCAAAGAGGGCATCCCGCCGCGGCGCACGTGTAGACGTTTCTCTGGTCGGTGAAGTTCACGCCGCCGTAGAAGGGCTGGTCCCAGCTGTAGTAGTAGGTGTTTCCTGCACCTGTCTTGCCAAAGGAAAGAATTCCGAACGCGTCTCCGTACGGCCCCGAGTAAAGGCGGAAGAATCCTGAGCCGCTGTCGCCGGGAGCACTCGCGAGGTCAACCTCAATCGCGTTGTAGTTGCGGCACGTAAATGTCGGGGTGCAGGTGTCCTGTGTAACGAACGTGGGCTTGGCAGAGATCGCACCAGCGTCCAGTCCGCTCGTCCGGCCGTAACGCCAGACGACTTGGCCGACGAGCTGGTTGCCTTTGGGCGTTCGTGCGTTGATGTTCACCCAGCCTGGCGAGCCAGCCCAGAAGTAGTCATTCCAATCGGTCGGCGGGCTACTTCCTATGCTGAAGTACCCAAGGTCGTTGTAAACGCAGATGGTGTTTGGAACCGCGCAATAGGGCGAGCCTTCATAGAGATAGAAGTCCATACCCTTGTTCGCGCCCCAAGTGTGGGTATGCGCGGGGTTGCGCCAAGCTTGGAGATTGGTCGGGCCGCCGGCGGCAGGCCGACCGCCTTCCGGAGATGCTCGGCGTGCGTCGCTTCCGTCGCGCTCCAAGCGCAGGGCTCGTATTCCGTGCCCGCCGTCGCCGCCAATCCTGATCCGAATCCAAGCCCTGATACTGCGCGGGCTATGACGGCGGCGACGACAGTTGGGATTCTCGCGATCGGACTCACAACAACACCCCCGAAACGTCCTGCGACCACGTCGACGTTCGCAGACAAGGTAGTCCGCCCGTCAAGCCGTGGGTCCATCTACATTCGTCCAGCGTGGACGCGTTTGGCCTGGACTCAGGTGTCCGGCTGATCGCGCGCGCGTATCGGAGGTCGGGTCGGTCGCGTTAGGCCGCGGTCGATATCCATCCACTCGCGACCTCGCATCTTGCGGAGGTTGTGAACCTCGCTGAGTTCGAACCTTTTGCACGCGAGCGCATGGCTGGGCCTGCGTTCGACTACGTCGCCGGTGGGGCGTGGGACGAGATCACCCTCCGCGGGAGCGTCGAGGCCTGGGGCCGGCACCGGTTCGTGCCCCGCGTCCTCCGCGACGTCAGCGAGACGGACATCGGGGGGACCTTCCTCGGGCGGCGCGCTGCGATGCCGGTCGCCGTTGCATGGCCGCCCAGAGGCTTGCCCACCCGAACGGTGAGGCGGAGCTCATCGCCGGCGCGGCCGCGGCCGGCATTCCCTACTGCCTCTCCACGACCTGTCGACCTGCCCGTCCTAGGTGTCGTTCCCGCTTCCATCGTTGACAAAGTGAGAGCCCTCGTGCTCGGTATGGGGTGTCGAAGCTCCATTCCGACGGAGGGCTCTCATGCTTCATCGTACGGCCAAGCTCACGCCGTTCGGCAGACGGCTGCTGGTGCATCGGATCCTGGTCGAGGGCTGGGCACCCGCAACCGCGGCGGAGATTCTCGGCTCGCGAGGCGCCGGCTCCGCGTCGGGCCACACCGGCTGGGTCCGCTCCTGGGCCATCCGCGCTCGACCGTGTACGGCGTCCTCCGACGGCATGGCCAGAGCCGCTTGGCGCACGCTGATCGACTCACCGGAGCGCCGGTCAGGTACGTTCGCGATCGCCCTGGCGAGCTCGTCCACGTCGATGTCAAGAAGCTGGGCCGTGTCCCGCCTGGGGGCGGTCACCGCCTGCTCGGGCCGACGGCCCGGAACCACGTCGGCCTTGGTCACGACTTCCTGCACGTCGCGGTCGATAACGCCAGCCGGGTCGCCCTGTCGCGGCGCTGCCGGACGAGCGGGCGGCGACCACCTTGGCCTTCGTCGAGGGCGCCATAGGCTTCTTCGCTGGGCGCGGCGTCCAGATCGAGCGACTGATGACCGACAACGCCATGACCTACACCCACTCGCCGCGCTTCGCGGCCCTCCTCGCGGACCATGGCATCAGGCACGTTCGGATCCGACCGCGACGGCCCCAGACCAACGGCAAGGCCGAACGGTTCATCGGGACCCTCCAACGGGAGTGGGCCTACCCGCGGCTCTTCACCTCAAACCAGGAGCGACTCGATTCACTGCCGCGCTGGCTCGACTCCTACAATCGCCGCCGTCCCCAAGCCGGTCTCGCTGGCCAGGCGCCAATGGCAGTGCTTGTCAACAAGGTCGAAGGGAACGACAGCTAGCCAGCGCCAGCCGCGCTTTCAGTCGCGGTACCAGGTGGCGGGACCGTCCTGGATCGCGCCGAACATCGTGTCGGTGGCCTGGTCGTAATGGAACGTCCAGGCGAATTTGATGCTCGCACTGATCACCAGGACCCGTCCGCAACCGCCCTGCTTGAACCACGCGAACAGGTCGTCGCCCTGGACGCGCCCGGTGAGCTGGCCGGTGAAGACGACAGTCGGAGCCGCGATCTCCACGCAGGTGGTGCCGTACTCGTCGACATAGGTCATCTGCACGTTGGTGCCGCCGGTCACGTAGAGGTGCTGGGTGCTGAGGTCGACCGGGTCCGTGCTCGACCAGGCGCCTTCGAACGCCGATCGTGGGGCAGCGGAGGCCCCCGCCGCCCCGAGCATGCCGTTGAGTGCGATCAGGACGATCGCGAGACCGAGGCGCCGCATGGTTGTTGCCCTCCGATGACCGAAGGCCGGGCAATTGCCGGCCGCTACCGGGTATGGGGTCCATCGGCACCGACCTGGCACAATCTGCGCGGTACGCTGGCCGGCGATGCCTGAGACCACGTCGCCCGCCGATCTTCTCGGCGTCATCAACCTGCTCGATTTCGAGGCGCCCGCTCGCGCCCGGATGGCTGGCCCGTCCTTCGACTACGTGACGGGCGGGGCGTGGGACGAGATCACGCTCGCGGAGAACGTCGAGGCGTGGCGCCGGTTCAGGTTCGTGCCGCGCGTGCTCCGGGACGTGCGGACGATCGATGTCGGCGGGACTTTCCTGGGCCGCGCTTCCAGCCTGCCCATTGCGATCGCCCCGATGGCGGCCCAGGCGATGGCCCACCCCGGCGCCGAGGCGGAGATGCTGCGCGGGGCAGCCGCAGCCGGGATCCCGTTCATCCTGTCGACCTCGTCGTCGATGACGATGGAGGAGGTCGCCGTTGCCGCGCCGGATGCCGAGCGCTGGTTCCAGCTGTACATGATCCGGGACCTCGCCTACAGCCGGACGCTCGTGGAGCGGGCCGAGGCGTCGGGCTATCGGGCCATCGTGCTGACTGTAGACCTCCCCGTGCTGGGCTTCCGCGAGCGAGACCGTCGATCGGGGTTCGCGCTCCCGGCGATGCCCCATATGGACGCCGCGGACGACGCGCCGCCAATGCGGTACGGGGCACTCGAGCATGAGCGGGGGATCGGGCTGACCTGGGACACCCTCGCCGAGATCCAATCCTGGAGCTCCCTGCCGCTCGTCCTCAAGGGGATCCTCTCCGCCGATGACGCACGCCTCGCGGTTCAGGCCGGCGTCGATGGCATCGTCGTGTCCAACCATGGCGGCCGCCAGCTCGACCGCTCGGTGACGAGCGCCGACGTCATCGCGGAGATCGTGGCCGCGGTGGATGGGCGGTGCGAGGTGTGGGCCGACGGTGGGATCCGGCGCGGCCTGGATGTGGTGACCGCGCTCGCGCTTGGCGCAACGGGCGTGCTCGTTGGCCGGCCGTTCTACTGGGCGCTCGCAGCCGGTGGTCAGGCCGGCGTCGAGCGCGCGGTCGCGATCCTGCGTGGCGAGCTCGAGCTGGCGCTGCCGCTCCTTGGCTGCACGTCCATGGCGGAGATCGGATTGGACCTCCTGGCGTGACGCGAGCGCACTCCGACTAGCTCTTGGCTGCGCGCTCCCAGGATGCCCTTGGCAATCGATAGAGGACGTGGCGGCGCAGCGGATGCCCCTCGGGCAGGCGCGGATGGTCGAAGTCATCGGCGGCGTTGTGCGTCATACCCAGGCGCTCCATCACGGCTTGCGACCGCGTGTTCGCCGGCACGGTGAACGAGACGATCTCCTCGAGGCCGAGGGTGTCGAAGCCGAACCGGAGTGCCTCCCGGGCCGCCTCTGTCGCATAGCCGTGGCCCCAGGCGGGGCGCGCGAGCCGCCAGCCCACCTCGACGGCTGGAGTGAAGTGCGCCTCGAAGCTTGGCCGCGCGAGGCCGACGAAGCCCGCGAACGTGCCGTCCCCGAGCATTTCGATCGCCCACAGGCCGAAGCCCTCGACCTTCCAGTGCGCTCGCATGCGTTCGATCATCGCGTCGCTCGCGGCCCGGTCCAGTGCGCTGGGGAAGTGCGCCATCACGACCGGATCGGCGTTCATCGCCGCGAACGCGTCGCGGTCGGACTCCTTCCAGCCGCGCAGCCGCAGCCGGGTGGTCGAGATCTCGGGCATTGTCACCTCGGGATTGTGCCGAATCGCCGGTTCCTCGCCCTTTCGTATCCTTCGCCTCGATGACCGACCTCGACACGGAGCTGCCGGTTGACCCGGCGCTGATCGCCGAAGCCGCCGCGCTCACCGAAGCCGGCGCGACCGCTCGTCACGCCGAGCTCGCGTCGCAGATCGACGCTGCCAACGCGGCGTATCACGGCGCCGACGCGCCCACGATCACCGATGCCGAGTACGACCAGCTCTTCCGCCGCCTCGTCGCGCTGGAGGCGGCGTTTCCGGCGCTCGTGACCCGGGACTCGCCGACGCAGCGGGTGGGGGGCAAGCTTGCCGACACGTTCGACGAGGTCCGCCACCGCCGGATCATGCTGTCGCTCTCGAATGCGTTCAGCCACGACGAGCTCCGGGCGTTCGACGCCCGGGTGCGCAAGGGGCTCACCCTGCCGCCCGCACCGGAACCGGCGCCGGAACTGCGCTACGTCGCGGAGCTCAAGATCGACGGGCTGGCGATCTCGCTGCGCTACGAGCGCGGCCGCTTCATGCAGGGCGCGACGCGCGGCGACGGCACGACCGGCGAGGACGTGACCGCGAACCTGCGGACGATCAAGACCGTGCCCGCCCGGCTCCGCGAGCCCGTCTCGCTTGATGCGCGCGGCGAGGTGTACATGCCCAAGGGCGAGTTCGCGCGGATCAACGGCGAGCGCGAGGAGCAGGGCCTGCCGCTGTACGCCAATCCAAGGAACTCCGGCGCGGGGTCGCTCCGACAGAAGGATCCGGCGGTCACGGCTGCGCGGCAGCTGAGCACGTGGTCGTACCAGCTCATCGAGGACGAGGCAACGCCGCTCCGCCTCGCAAGCCAGTCCGAGGCGCTGGATCGACTCATGGCCCTCGGGTTCACGGTGAATCCGAACCGCGAGGCGGGCCTGGACATCGAGGGCGTGATCGCGTTCACCGAGGC
>JANLSG010000072.1:0-27759 GCA_031362295.1 Chloroflexota bacterium | reverse complement strand
ATCGAGCATCCCGGGGCCGGACACGGAGTTGACCCCCGCCAGGGCCGCGATCAGCGCACTCCCGAACGTTTCCGCGCCGGCCTGGGCGTCCAGGATCGGCGCATCCGAGAGGGCCATGTACGACTGGGTGGGCAGCCCCAGCGACTTGCCGACCGCCACATAGGCAGCGTCCAGTTGGAGCGCCTCGATCGCCGACATCGGGGAACTGGCGATCTTCATGTGGAACGTCGCCGGCGCGCCACCGAACAGGACCGGGGCCCCGGGCCGGACGATCTGGGCCATGGTGATCCCGGCCAGCACGTCCACGGTGTGGAAGACGGTGGCCCCCACGACGGTCACCGGCGCGATCAGCCCCATCAGCGTCACCGGCACGATCTCGACCGCGATCCCCGCCTCCACGCAGTCGATCAGGTTCTGGCAGGAGTCCTCGCTGTACCGGAAGTTGCCTGATGCGGTGATCGTGAAGATCGACATCGGCCGGGCGATGAGGTCCGCCTTGTCGTGCCTGAACAGGGCCATCATCTCGACCATTCGCTCGACGCCGTGCTCGGTGAACGCACCCGATACCACGGGCCGCTTCGAGTTCATCAGGACGACGTACAGCCGCCACGCGTCGGAGACCTGCGCCTCGATGTCGGCATTCGTGGAGAACGCGGTCGCGAGGTACGGGATGTGCTCCAGCCCGTCCGCGATGCGCACGTACTCGGTGAAGTCCTTCGTATCAGCGAGACGCGCCTCGCCGGTCCGGTGATCCAGGATCTTCAGGCCACTGGAGCCCGGCACGAAGTGGACGCGATCGCCTCCCAGCTCCGCATGCGGATTGCCGTCGCGATCGTGAAGCACGAACGAATGCGGCGCGGAGGCGATGGCCTTCTCGACGACGTCCGCCGGGAACAGGACACGCGTGCCCGTCGCATCCGAGGGCAGCCCGTGGTCGAGGAGGCGCTGGCGAAGCTCCTTGCCGCGGATCTCCATGCCGACCTCGGCGAGCAGCCGCTTCGCCTCGTCGACGATCGAGACGACGAGCGGCGCGTCGAGGAGCTGGAGGCGCGGGCGCACGGCCGGAGCCTAGTTGAGCGTCAGGCGTTCGCGCCAGTGCGGCACGTGGACCTCGAAGCCCAGGGCGGACACCTTTGGCGCGATCGCGACCTGCGCCTCGGGATCGCCGTGGACGAGGAAGACCTGTTTCGGGTAGCCGGGCTCGCCGGCCCGCCGACCCTTCGCGAAGTTGCGCAGCCAATCGAGCAGCTCCGACTCGTCCGCGTGGGCGGAGAAGCCGCTGATCGAGCGGATCCGGCACTTGACCTCGCGCGTCGCACCGTCGAGGCGAACCGTCTTCGCGCCGGCCTGGAGGTGCGCGCCGAGCGTGCCCTGGCCCTGGTAGCCCACGAACAGGATCGTCGCCGTCGGGTCGTCGATCAGGTTGCGGAGGTGGGCGACCACGCGGCCGCCGGTCAGCATCCCGTTGGAGGCGACGATCATGTACGGCCGCGCCGCCTGCGCGATGGCCTTCGATTCGTCGGACGAGCGGGTGATTGTCTGGTTCGGGTAGTCCAGCGGCGTGTTGCCGCCGGCGAGGAGCTTCGCCGTCTGCTCGTCGTAGAACTCGGGGTGGCGGCGGTAGACATCCGACGCGCGCGAGGCCATCGGCGAATCGAGGTACAGCGGAAGCTGCGGGATCTCGCCCCGCTCGATCAGCCGGTCGAGCTCCCAGACGACCTCCTGGGTGCGCCCGATCGCGAACGAAGGGATGAGCAGCACCCCGCCCGCGTCGTTCACGGCATGCACCGCCTCCGCGAGCATCCGCGTCGCCTCCTCGGATGGCTCATGCTCGCGCCCGCCGTACGTCGATTCGACCACGACGTAGTCCGCGCCTGACATCGCGGTTGGGTCGCGCAGGATCGGCGTACCCGGGCGGCCAAGGTCCCCGGAGAAGACGATCGTCGTCGGCTCGTCGCCGTCCCTGTCGCG
The DNA here is from genome assembly GCA_031362295.1 of Chloroflexota bacterium. GTDB lineage: Bacteria > Chloroflexota > Limnocylindria > Limnocylindrales > CSP1-4 > UBA5189. The sequence goes on along the minus strand of JANLSG010000072.1, from coordinate 25,788 downwards.
GACCTGGAGGCGGATGATCGCCGAGCCCAGGATGTGGCCGGCGTCGACGAACGTCGCCGTGATGCCGTCCGCGACCTGCACCTCGGAGCCGTATTTCACCTTCTGGAACAGCGGCATCACCAGCTTCGCGTCGTCCTCGGTGTACAGCGGCTCGTCGAGGTCCGCGTTCACCATCGGCGGCTGGGACCGCAGCATCTCCTCCGGGTCGTCGCCCGTCGCAGGCAGGCCGGGCAGCGTCGGCTCGTCGTCGGGCTCCACGGAGGTCGGGACGTGGCCCTCCTCCTCGGCGAGCTTCGCCTCGTCGAGCGCGGCCTGGTACTTGGCCGCCGCGGCAGCGTCCGCGGCGGCCGCCTCGGGGGCGTGCCGGCGCTCCCAGCGGTCGTGGCGCTTCGCGAACTCCTCCTGGAGCCTGCCGCTGTCGAGCAGGACGATCTCCACCAGCTCCGCGCTCGCCGAGGTGAGGTAGATCTTGCCCTTGAACCCGTCGCGCACGACCACGGGCAGGAGGCCGCAGTGGTCGAGGTGGGCGTGGGTGATCAGGATCGCGTCGAGGTCCGCTGGGTCCATGCCCAGCGGCACGCGATTGCGGACGGTCTCGTTGGGGCTGCCCTGGAACATCCCGCAGTCGATGAGTACCTGCGCGCGCGGGGTGGTCAGCAGGAAGCGGGAACCGGTGACGGTGCTGGCGCCGCCGAGAAAGGAGATTTCCACCTGGGTCAGGGCACGAACGCGAACGATTCGACGATGACCTCGACCGGCAGGTTGTTCGTGGGCGCCGCGCCGCCGAACAGCCACAGGTTCAGGTGGACGCGCTCGTCACCGGGCCTCGGGACGTCCGCGCCGGTGTAGGTGTACGAGTAGACCTCAGCGTTGGTGTCCAGGCGCTTGCTGACGAACGACACGCTGCCCGCGCGCCAGGTGAACTGCTGGATCGTGCGGGCGACCGCGGGTGCCGTGAACCGGACGAGGTGGTTCAGCTTGTCGTACGGCTGGACGACGAACTGCGAGTTCGTGGGATCCGTGGCGCTGCCCCAGCGGGCCGCCTCGTAGTCGATCTCCCGGTGCGCGTACGGCGCCTTGTCGCTCCACGTGAACAGGCCCAGCACGACGTTGGGGTCGAGCTGGTCGAGCCGCGTCGCAACCGTGAACGTGTACGTCCCGTAGCCGAGGCTCGTGGGGGCGATGACCTCGGACGTCGTCCAGCGGCCGCTCGCGTCCCTCGCGATCCTGAGGTGCAGGCCGGCCGAATCGACGCTGACGTTGGCCTTCGAGAAGATGTTCGGGCCGGGCCCGACGGCGGCGTTGCTCGTCTTGACCTGCCACGCGACGCCGTTCCACGTCACCTTGTCCGGATACCCAGGCTTGCCGGCGGCGAGCGCCGTGCTGGTGGCGACGAGGGTCGCGGCGATCCCGAGGGTCGTGAGGAGCGAGGTGCGGACGCGGCGCATCGGCCGAGTCTAGTCGAACGGAGATTGCAGCCGGACTCAGTCGGACCGCCGGCTGCGCGCCACGAGTCCGACGGCCAGCAGGACACCGGCGACGATCAGCGCGACCGCGACCGGCGCGAGCATGCCCCCGAAATCAAACCCCGATTCGGCCTGCGGGGCTGCCGCTGGCGCATGGGCATCGGAGGGTCGAAGGGCCACGAGGCCGTCTGACCACGGGGTCGTCGAGGTACATGCGTTGTCCGTCAGGTCGGGTGTCGCCCCCGACGGAAAGAACACGTATTTCACGCCGATCTCGAACGTGCGATCGACCGAGGTCGCCGCGCCCCCTCCGGGACCGCCCTTGACCAGGACGCTGGCCGGCTGGTCCGGCCCCTTCCAGATCTCCTCGACGGTAACGGTCGCCCACGTGCCCTGGTTGGCGGTCGAGGCGACGGTCCCCACGAACACGATTTCGGCCTCGCCCAGGGCCTGCTGGAACGCGGGCGGCTGCACGCAGCTCGCGTAGCTCGCCAGTGGGCTCGCGAACACGGCAAGAACAGCCAGCACCGGAACGAGAGCAAGGCGGACTCGTGTCATCGGCCGCGAGACGCCGGGCACGGGTCGCGGGTTCCCTACACGCGCCAGACGGTGTCGAGCGCCACCGCGGCGAAGAGCACCGTCAGGTACGTGATCGAGTAGCGATACAGCCGGATCGCCTGCGCGGTGGATGCCTCCGGCGATGTCCCCTGGCGCCACAGGACCCAGGCGCGCCACAGGAACAGCGCGCCCATGACGGCCGCCGCGATGGCATAGATGAGGCCCATCCGGGCCACGACCGCGAACACGACGGTGAGGGACACGAGGAGGATGGTGTACAGCCCGATCTGGCGGCTCGTCTCGGCGATGCCGCGCACGACGGGGAGCATCGGCACGCCAGCTGCGGCGTAGTCGCCGCGGATCCGCAGGGCGAGGGCCCAGAAGTGCGGCGGCGTCCAGTAGAAGACGATGAGGAACAGCAGGAGCGCGGGCAGGGCGACGTTGCCCGTGACTGCCGCCCAGCCGATCACCGGCGGCAGCGCGCCCGCGGCGCCACCGATGACGATGTTCGACGGCGTGCTGCGCTTGAGCATGATCGTGTACACGACCACATAGAACCCGATCGCGAGCAACGTCAGGAACGCGGCGAGGAGGTTCACGGTCCAGGCCATCAGGCCGACCGACACGGCACCGAGCACGATCCCGAACACGACGGCTCGCTCCGGCGTGACCGCGTTCGCCGGCAGCGGCCGCCGGCGGGTGCGGGCCATGAGATTGTCGATGTCGCGCTCGAGGTACTGGTTGATCGCGTTTGCCGAGCCGGCGGCGAGCGTGCCGCACACCAGGGTCCAGAACGTGAGCCTGGCCCAATCGACCATGGGCATCCCGGGGACCTCGCGCGTCGCGAGAACCATCGCCGGCACGGTCGTCACCAGGAGCAGCTCGATGATCCTTGGCTTGGTGAGGGCGACGTACGCCCGGATCGAATCGCCCATCGTCTCGCGCCGCCCGGGTCCCGTGGGCGTCGCGGGGTCCGCGCCCGGATCCGCGCCCACGCCCGCATGCCCGGCGGGAGCCGCGATTCTCGCCTCGTAGTACGCGGCAACGGCGAGCGCAACCGTGCCGCCCCAGATCACGGACCCGAGGGCCACGTGCAGCGTCTGTGTCCACGGCGCGAGGAGCAGCAGCACCTGGAGCCCGCCGACGACCACCTGCGCGACGTAAAGCGCGAGAACCGCGACCGCGAGGCGCGCCAACCTCGGTTGTGCCACCCGGTTCTTCCACGCATGCCGTGCCGCTACGCCGACGGGAATGAGGACGAGCGCAGCGGCATACCGATGCATCGCGTGCGTAAAGAATCCGGTCATGTTGTAGAAGATGTCGGCTCCCGGCGGCGCCTCGGGAGGTGTCGGCAGGAACCCACCGTTCAGCAACGGCCAGTCGGGGTAGATGAGCCCCACCCCCTGCGCCGTGACGTTCGACCCGAACAGCAGGACGGCGAATGTCGCAGCGGCCGTGAACGCCGCGAGCAGCGTGAACCGCTGGCTGCCGGCACCGGCGAGCCGCGCCGGATACGACGCGCGAACCAGCAGGTAGACGAGGAGGCCGACCAGCGCCATGGCTGCGGCGAGATGCGCCGTGACGGACTCACCGGAGTTGCCCAGCCGGACCGTCTCGCGCCCGAGCCACGCCTGGAACCCGACGAGGAGCACGGCGGCGATGGACGGCCACAGGATCGAGCGTCGATCGCCGTGGTCGAGGACCGCGAGCGCGGCCATCCCGAGGATCAGCAGGCCGATGAGGGCCGCCACGGACCGATGGATCCATTCGATCCAGACCTGGAGCCCGGCATCGAGCCCGGGCAGGAACTGGCCCTCGAAACAGCCGGGCCAATGCGGACACGCGACGCCGGAGTCGGTCGCGCGCACGGCAACGCCGATCACGACGAGCACGAACGAGGCGATGACGGTCGCGGCGGCGAGCCGCTGGAAGCGGGTCACGAATCCTCCGGGTGATGCCGCCGGATTCTAGCCTCCCGCGCGACGGCCCCTGACTTGGGCAGCCACGGCGCGCCAAAGCCCACAGGCGCGCGCGATCCGGCCCCGATGCTGCCGGATTCTCCCCGCGGTGTCATTGGACGACGATTGGGCCGTCTTCGCGCATGCACAGGCCGCGAAGCCGGCCATTTCACGCTCAGCGCCAGCGTTGTACGGATGCCGCGCCGAGCTCCACACCGCAAACAGCTACCGAATGCTCCCCGCGGGAGAACCCGGTGGAAACACGGCCGGTGCGAACGCTTCGGGCCAAATCCCAGCTTGGCGGTACGATTTCGCCATGCCATCCGGAATCCCCTCGCGCCTTCTCGTGCTCACGGCAACGACACTTGCGGTTGCGCTCGCAGCGGCCGCCTGCTCCCCCGTCACGAGCCCGTCCCCCCCCGGGCCGTCGAGCTCCGGGGCCGCCGCCTGCCCGACAGCCCCAAGCGTCCCCGAGGATCTCGCGGGCTGGGGCACGCCGACCACTGCGCCCGAGGTCATCCCGCTCATCATCGCCGGCGAAGGCGAGCTCGTTTGCGGCGCCAATCGCGTCCTGTTCACCATCTTCGACAAGGACGGCCAGGCCCCGATCGGCGCGCCCGACCGAACCGCGAAGGTCGCGTTCTATGACCTGGGCCGCGACTCGACCAAGCCGATTGCGACGCTCGACGGCACGTTCATCTGGGCCATCGAGGACGTGCGCGGCATCTACGTCGTCAACACGACCTTCCCCGATGCCGGCCGGTACGGCGCGGAATTCACGACCGCCGCGGCCGGCGGCGCGCCGGTAACGGTCCGCCTGACGTTCGATGTCCAGCCGAGCTCGGCTGTCATCAAGGTCGGCGACAAGGCGCCGGCGTCGAAGACCCCGACCCTCGCGGACGTCGGTGGCGACGCGACCCATATCTCCACCGACAAGTCGCCCGACCCGGCGTTCTACCAGACCTCCGTCGACCAGGCGATCGCCGAGCACAAGCCGTTCGCCCTGATCTTCGCGACCCCGAAGTTCTGTACCAGCGCCCAGTGCGGCCCGACCCTCGACCGGGTCAAGCCATTCGTGGCGAGATACCCGACCGTGACGTTCATCAACGTCGAGCCGTACAAGCTCAAGCTCGTCGACGGCACGCTCCAGGCAGACGTCGACGCGAACAACTATCCCCAGACCACCGCCGTCACCGACGAGTGGCACCTCAAGACCGAGCCGGTCGTCTTCGTCGTCGACCGCACCGGCACCGTCACCGCCAGCTTCGAGCTGATCTTCTCCGACGCCGAGCTGACCACGGCGCTCGACGCGGTCAAGTGAGTTCGCCAAAGCCGTCCGGTGAGGAACCGGCTGACACCCACCACGGCGCTGACCCGCAGCGCCAGCTGGGCTCTTCGCAGGAAACGCTGCTCGACCGACAGATTCGCGAGGCGGTCGAAGAAGGCAGGTTCGACAACCTGCCGTACCAGGGGAAGCCGCTCCCGAACGACGAGAACCCGTACGCCGCCGAATGGGGCCTCGCCTTCCACGTACTCAGGAACGCCGGGTTCGCGCCTCCCTGGATCGAGGCGGACAAGGAGGTGCGCGCGCTGCTCGCACGTCGTGACGCGATCCTGGCCCGCGCCGCGGCGGAACTGGCGCCATCCGAGCTCACGCGCCGACGGGACCGCCTCGCGCTCGAACGCTTGGTCGGCGAGATCAACGCGTCGATCGCGCAGGTCAACGCGGACGCGCCGACCCTGCGCCAGCACCGTCAACCCCTGACCCTCGCCGACGAGCTGCGCCGGTACGACGAAGCGTGCCTGCGATAGCCAAACCACGGCGCCGTCCGAGCTAGGTAGACGCGTCCTCGAGTCGGTAGACCATCGGCGCGCCGTTTTCCATGCGGAAGAAGGCACGGACCTTCTCGCTGGATGCCATGTGCTCGCTGAGGTGGCTCGGCGAGAACTCGGTCGCGTTCTCGAGCTGGCCCACGGTCAACCGGAGCGTCGAGGCATCCGCGAGGCGGAGCACGAAGCTGGAGACCTGCCCGAGGCTCGGCGAATCGACCGCGACGACCACACCCTCGATCGGCGACGTCGGTGGTGGGAGCTGCGTCGGGGTGCACGCGCAGGTCACTTGCGGCCCGAACCCGAAGATGCCGATCGCGACAACTGCCGCGAAGACTGCGAGCGCTGGCCAGAACCGCCTCGCGCGTGCGCGCCGCTTGGCCTCCCAGCCGACCGGCTCGTACGGCGTGAGGTCGGGCAGGTCGCTCATGTCGCGGCGCCGGTGCTCCCTGGAGCGTGGATCGGAGTGCCGGCGGCGCAAACGGGGCAAGTCGCCGGACCCGGCTCGTACGTCGGCAGGTCCAGGATCCAGAGGGCGTTGAGGCCGTAGCGACGGCCGGTCGTCGGCGATGCGAGCGAGCTGGTGCCGCCGGACCGATCGACCAGCACCGCGCACTCCACGATCTCGCCGCCCATCGCCTCGACGGCCGGGATCATCGCGAGCAGCGAGCCGCCGGTGGTGAGGATGTCGTCAACGAGGAGGACGCGCTCGCCGGGCTCGATGCGGAAGCCGCGCCGGAACTCGCGCCGCGGGTGGCCGCCGGCGTGGACCTCCTCCGCGAAGATCGCATGGGTGCCCAGCTGCCGGCCGGTCTCGAACGAGAGGATCACGCCACCCGTCGTCGGGCCGGCCACGAGATCAACCGTGGGCCGGTCATCCGCGCCTCGGTACTGGCCGGCCCAGAAACCGCACAGCTCGCTGGTCGCCGCGGGATCGGAGAGGACGGCGAACTTCTCGAGGTACGCCTCGGAGTGGCGCCCGCTCTTGAGCAGGAAGTGGCCATCGCGTAGTGCGCCGGAGCTCCGGAAGAGCGCCTCGGTGCGCGCGGCGATGGCCGCCCGGGCGGCCAGTTCGAGGCCGGGCTTGATCGTGGTCATGCGCCCCGGAGTGTATTCGGGGCGCCGGGATTCGCTCCCGCGCCTGCTAGCCCGGCCGGCCCGGCCGCCTCGGCGGCTGTCCCGGCGGCTGTGGGTCCTGCGGCGACATCTAGCGGAGGACGGCCGAGTCTGTGGGTCATGGATCGACAACGAGCGAGGAGCCGCGGTCGGCCCCCGCCCACCGACCTCCACGATCCTGTTCCGCCTCCGAATGGTGGCCGTGGACCACCAATCAGCGTCTGGTGAGTGTCTGACGGGCTCCGGGCGCGTTGGAGGAAGCTCCCCATTCGCTCGTTGTTGCGGCAGGACCCACAACCGGGGCTCTTGGGCCGCGCGATGGCGTTGGCGCTGGCTAGCCGCCGCTCTCCCCATCGGAGGCGGCGGGCGCGACCGGCACGGCGACCGCCGGTCGCATCCGACGGAAGATGAACACGCCGACGGCCGTGATGATCGCCAGCGCGATCAGGATCGGCAGCCACACGATCGCGAACCAGATGCCCGCGGTGGCGAGGCCCTGGAGGACGCTCACGAGGCTGGCCGACGCCTGGTCGACCTCGGTCTTGGGGTCGAACTGGTTCTGGGACGTCAGCACCGGGTCCGGCTTGAGCGAGAGCGTCACGGCGAGCGTGGAGAACGCCGCCTGCGCCTCGAGGTGCGCCTTCTCGGCTGTCATCTGCTCGATCTGGCCGCGCACGGTGGTGAGCTCGGCCTGCACCGAGAGCACGTCCTTGATCTCGACAGCGCGCGCCATGATCCCCTGCAGCGCCTGTTCGGTTGCCTGGAGGTTCTTGATCCGAGCACCGAGGTCGACGACCTGCGTCGTCACGTCCTCCGTCGCGGAGCGCTCCCCCAGGACCTTGATGCCGAGGGATTTCAGGCCCGTCAGCGCCTGGTCCCAATTCGCGGCTGGGATCCGGAACGTGACCGTTGCCTGATCGGTCCCCTCCTCGCCGGATCGATCTGAGCCGCTCGCGTAGCCGCCAAGCGCGGTGATCTGCTGGGTAGCCGCCGCGACCGCCGCATCGATGCCGGTGACCTGCAGGACCAGCGTGCCGCTCTTGATGATCAGGAGGTCCGGCGCGCCGACGAGGTACGCGACGTCGCGATTGCCGCTGCTGCCGGTCCCGTCGCCATTCGCGTTCCCAAAGACGGGCCCCTCGCCCGCGCCCGATTGATCGCCATCCCCGGCCGCGGGTAGTCCGGCAGGGGCGGCTCCCGGGCTGCTCGCGCCACCGCAGGCGGCGACGATCACGGCGATCAGGAGAAATGCGAACAGCGTCGGCCCCCGTCGGCCGAGCGTTGTGGCGTTGGACAGCATGTGCGCTGCTCCTCTCGTGGTGCCCCCGTACACAGTACGACGGCAGGTCCACGACGAACCAGCGAGCAGTTCAGTTCCCGGCGAGCTCGGGGATGGCGCTGCGACGGAAGCGGCGGACCACGAAGGCGCCGATGCCCGCGACAATCGCGAGCGTGATCAAGATCGGAAGCCAGACGATCCCGAACCAGATGCCCGCGGTGGCCACGCCCTGGAGCACGCCGACCAGGCTCGCCGATGCCGCATCCACCTCGGACGCCGGGTCGAAACCCGCCTGCTGCTCGACCAGCACGGGCGCCGGCTTGAGCACGAACGTCAGCGTGAGGCTCGAGTAGGCGGCCTGCTCCTCGAGGTGCGTCTTCTGTGCCGTCAGCTGCTCGATCTGGCCGCGGACCGTGGTGAGCTCCGCCTGAACCGAGAGGACGTCCTTGATCACCTCGGCGCGATCCATGATCGATTGGAGCGCGCGCTCCGTTGCCTGGAGATTGCGAATCCGGGCGCCGAGGTCCACGACCTGCGAGGTGACATCCTCGGTCGTCGAATCCTCCGTCAGCACCTCGGTCGCGAGGCCGCGCACGGCGTTCATGGCCTCGTCCCAACGCGCTGCCGGCACGCGGAAGGTGATGGTCGCCTGGGCTCCGTCGCCCGAGCCGGCCCGCTGCGAGCCGGCCGCGTAGCCGCCGAGCGCATCGATGGCGGAGGTCGCCGCGGTCACGGCGGCGCCGATGCCCGAGACCTGGAGCGTCAGCGTGCCGGTCTTGACGATCAAGAGCTCGTCTCGCGGGGCCGCCAGCACGACACCATCGTCGCCGGCGCCGGGCGCACCGCCGCCCCCCGGCGCCTCGCCGCCGGACGTATCACCGTCGCCTTCCACCACCACGCCGTCGCCGTACGGTCCGCTCACCGAAGCCCCGACCGTCGACAGGACGCCGCTCACCTGCGATCCGAGCAGCATCAGGACCAGGATCGATAGCCCCAGCACGACCGAAACGATCGCGACGGGCTTGATCCAGGGGATCTCACCACCATTCGTTGACGACACCTGACCGCCCTCCCCAGACCGACAGCGACGTTGGTCGTCAACGTGGCAGGGTCGGCGCGTCGGGCATACCGGCGGTTCGCCGCGGTCCCGGTTGCGGAACTTCCCGCAACCCGTTGCTCAGGGCCGGTACTCGACGCCCTTCGATGACGGGGCGGACGCCTTCTTCGGGAGCGCGGTGCCGATCAATGACGAGTAGTTGGCGAAGCCGCGGCGGCGACACTCACCGGCGAGTTCATCGACGAGGCGGACCGGCAGGGTCGGGTCGGCGAAGATCGCCGTACCGACCTGCACCGCGACCGCGCCGACGGCGAGGAAGTCCAGCACGTCGGCGAGCTCCGTCACGCCCCCGATCGCGATGACCGGGATAGTTACGACCTGGCTGACCTCGTAGACGATCCGCAGCGCGACCGGCTTGATCGCAGGGCCGGAGAGGCCGCCGTACGTGTTGCCGAGCAGCGGCCGCTGGCGGGTCGGCGAGACAGCGATGCCTGACAACGTGTTGATCGCGGTCAGCGCGTCTGCGCCGGCATCGGCGATCGCGCGGGCGATCGGGCGCACGTCCGCGACGTTCGGCGAGAGCTTTACGAGCAGCGGCAGGTCCGTGGCGCGGCGGACTGCGGCGGTGACGCCGGCGGCGGCACCGGCATCGATCGCGAACTGGATCCCGCCCGCGCCCACGTTCGGGCAGGAGATGTTCAGCTCGATGCCCGCGATCCCGGGCACGCCCTCCAGGCGCCGCACGACCTCCACGTAGTCCGCGACCGACTCCCCCGCGACGTTGACGATCATCGGCACGCGCCAGCTCGCCCACGTCTCGGCGTACTTCGCGATGACGGCATCCACGCCGGGGTTCTGGAGCCCAATCGAGTTCAGCATCCCGCCGGGTGTCTCCGTGACCCGCGGCGTCGGGTTGCCGATGCGCGCCCGGAGCGTCGTGCCCTTGCAGCAGATTGCGCCGAGTCGCTGGATCTCGACGACCTCGCTGTACTCCGTGCCGTAGCCAAACGTCCCCGACGCGACGAGGATCGGGTTCTCCAGCCGGAGCCCTCGACCGAGATCGACCGACAGGTCGACGGCGGCGTCGGACGCCATCGGCGGCGCCTTGAGCGCGGCGAACGAGGGTCGCGCCGCGGGATGAGTCGCCTCCGCGGCGGGTGCTGATCGGCGCGCGGGCACGATCGCCGGCTTGATCTTGCGAACCGTCGGACGCCGCTTGGGCGCCGGCCCGGAGGTCACGACGCGGCGCTTCGTCTTCACCAGCCGCCCTCCCAGTCCAGCTCGTCCGAGGCGAAGACCGGCCCCTCGCGGCAGACCCGCTGCGGAGCGCCGGCGGTGTTCATGACCACGCAGCCCAAGCACGCTCCCACCGCGCAGCCCATGTTCTGCTCCATCGACACCTGCAGGAACGCCTTGCGCCGCGCCTGCGCGGAGCCGGCGGGGATCGGCCGCCCACCGCCGCGCTTCCGACCCAGGTTCGCGACGCCGAGCCGGCCGCGACGCGAATGCGCCAGCGACGCGAGGACCTTGAGCATCGGCAACGGGCCGCAGGCGAACGCCTGGTCCGCCCAGCCTTCGTACTGCGGGATGAGCTCAGTGACATAGCCGTGATGCCCCACGGAGCCATCGTCGGTGGCGACGACGTACTCGACCTCGTCCGGCAGGAGAGACGAGGGGTAGACCTCGCGTGCGCTCGCGCCGCCGAACAGGAGCGTGACCTGGCGCCCGTCGCGGATCGCCTCGTCCGCGAGCGAGCGCACGCCCGCGATCCCGAGCCCGCCCGCGATGAGCAGCAGGTGCTGCGAGCGCGGATCCACCTCGAACGGGCGCCCCAGTGGCCCGAGCATGTCCACCCGATCGCCCGGTCGGAGACGAGTGAACCACTCCGTCCCGCGACCCACGGTCCGGAAGTGGATGGACAGCGTCCCGGCCACCGTGTCGATCGTGTTGTACGAGAAGGGCCGGCGGAGGACCATGCCGGAGAAGTCGCCCGTCCGAACGTGGACGAACTGGCCGGCGCGCGCCCCCGAGACGAGCTCGGGCGCGTGGAACGTCTGGAGCCACTGGTCGGGCAGGATCTCGCGACTCTCGAGGAGCTCGGCGCCCGCGAGGCGCATGGACGCCGTGGATGGACCGGCCGGGCTCGGGTCTCGGGTGCGAGTGGCCAGCCGTCCGGCCTCTAGGACTTGGACTCGTCGGGTGCGTCCTCGACGTCTTCGACATCCTCCGCGGCGCCAGCGACCGCCGGATAGGCGTCGACGAGCGCCTCGGCCAGATCCCCGAACACGTCGGTCGGGTCGTAGAAGCGGACGATCTGGTCCGGCGTGGAGATGTCCTGCCAGTCGTTGTCGCCCTCCGGGATGACGCGCCCGCGGAAGCCACCGACGCCGAGCTCCAGGTGCTCGTCGTCGTCGTCCACGATCGAAATCTTGCCGACGAAGCCGAGCAGCCCGATGGCCGCGTTCTCGAAGCCACCGATCAGGCCGGCCTCCGTGCGCTGGCTGCGATCCTGGTAGTCGAGCGCGAGCTCGTACAGCGCGAGTGCGGCACCGGCCTCGTCGTGGACCTCGCGGACCTCCGGCTGGCCGGCCGCCCACTGATCCGCGGCAGCGGCGTACGGATCGGCGCCCTGCTCGGCCCCGTCGCCGTCGGCCTCGTCCTCGGCCGCGTCGCCGTCGGCCACGACGCCGTCGCCGGAGATGCCGATGTCCTCCACCTGGGCGTCCGCGAACGCCTGCAGGATGTCCGCCGGGTTGTAGATCTCGACCAGCTCCGCCGCTGTCTCGATGACCTCGGTCTCGGCGATCCACTGCCCGCGTGCCTCGTCGTATACGCGACTCCGGCTGCGGAACGTGCCATCGGCGGTAACCGCGAGGTAGTCGGGGTCGTCATCGATCAGGACGAGCCCGCCCATCTGCTGGATTCGATGCTGGTGGGCGGCCATGAACCGGTCAAGCTGCTCGCCGGCGCGGGCCAGGAAATCCGTCCGCTCGATCTCGGCGTCCCGAGACATGTCGGCGAGGAGAGCGTTTCTTCGCGCTTCCATGTCGGGTCCTCCTACAGGTGGATCTTGAGTTCGGGTCCCATCCGCTCTCGGAGGAACATGGTGTGGTGGCGCTCCATGATCCATTCGGCGCCACGGTGGGCGATCGCCTGGATCCCCTCGTCCGCCTCCATCGCGTCGAGGACTCCGTAGCTCGGCAGGTCGAACAGGATCACGTTGTCGAAGTCCCAGCCATGGGCCACGTTGTACCAGCCGATCAGCTTGATGCCGTACTTCTCACCGTACTCGCGGACCTGCCGCGGGAACAGGGTCTTCATGTAGAACTTGAAGAACGGGTCGCGGCCGCGTCGAACGGTGAAGTACGTCGCGAGCACGGGCACGGGCGGTCAAGTCCTCCACGGAGGTTTCTTGGGTCGAGGGTGGTTGCGAGCGATGCTTATTCTCGCACGCTTGGCGGCTCGTTCCCGGCGTCCGCTTCCGGGGCGGGCTCCGCGTCGGCCTCGCCGGGCTCCGACTCGTCTTCGCCGGGCTCGGAGTCGTCTTCGGCGCCTTCGTCCTCGATCTCACCGACCGTCTTGGTCCCAGAGCGCATCGGGCGCCGGCGGCCGGTCGACCGCCGATCCGCGGCCACCAGCCGGAGCAGGAAGATCACCGTCTGCCCGACGAACAGGAGCAGGACGAGCGTGAGTGCGAGCAGGAAGATCACGACCGGCACGGGCCAGTTCCAGGCCGCGCTCAGCGGCGTAAGCACGATGGCGATCACGAGCACGACGACCTGGATCCAGAAGCAGCCTAGGCCCGGCCCCTTCGCGGCATCCAGCGGGGCGCCCTTGTAGTCGACGCCCTTCTTCGCCGGCGGTGCCGGCGCCGTGGGCGGGGCTTCATCGATCACCCGCTGACTCTAGCCGTGATTCCGAGAAGCGTTTCGAGCGGCGCCGGCCGCCGTCGCGGCCACCGGTCGGCGCCGAATGTTCGTGGCCATGTACCAACTCGACGAGGTCGCACCCCTCGCGACGCCGCAACTGCGCCCAGTTGGTCGAAATGTGCGCTGCCACGTACAGGATCGACGAGGTGTCGGCTCCAGGACGGCTGTCGAGGCCTGATTCAACGCCCGCGATGCCCAACCTCGTCGCGTTGGTATTCGCCGACGATCATCTCGACAGGGTTCGCCACAATTCCGCCGCGAGGAGCGCCGGTCCCACGAAGCGGCCAATTGGGCTTCGGCCCGGGATCACCGCGGCCGCTGGCGATGCATGGGCGGTGCCGGCGCCGCTGCGCACCTGGCCGCCAAGGAGCGCATCGGGGCCCTTCACGGTGTCGGCGCCGCCGCCGATCACGATCACCTGCCCGGTACGGCCGACGATCGTCTGCGCAACCTCACTGTCCGCCGGCGATCCGGCGATGACGAGGGCGAGGGATCCCGGCAGGGCCGTGTAGACGCCTGTATGCAACCACTCCGCCGTCTCCGCGACGTCGGCCGATCGGCGGGGCGCCTCGCGGAAGAGCAGCGCGATCTGCTCGGCCGCCCCGCGCTCCGACCATGCCGCCATCACGGTGAGCGCCTCCACCTCGCGCAGGATCGAGAGGGCGGGCGGAAGCCAGGTGTCCCGGGTCGCGAGGATCGATCGGGCATCCTCGGCGGCTTCGGCAAGCAGGGACGCCGGCGACGAGGCCTCCCCGAGCGCGGCGACGAGGTACCGCAAGACCGCCATCGTCGCGACGTACGTGGTGGTCGCCACGCCGCTTTCCTCCGCTTCCACGGGAAGGACCGCGACGAAGTCCGCCGTGCCCGCGAGGCGTGAACTCGCATCCCGCGTGACCGCGAGGACCCGGCTCGCACCGGAGTGGCGCTCGGCGGCGGCGACGACCTCCGGAGTTCGACCTGAGCTGGAGATCGCCACCAGCAGGGTGTCCGCCGATGGCGCGATCGGGCGGTCCGTGGAGGCCGGTTCCACGGCCTCGTCGATGTCCAGCGCCCGCAGGTCCGCCTCGATGTCGAGGGCCGCGAATCTCGAGCTCCCGAGGCCGGTCAGCACCACCCGGCGAGGCGTCCACGACGCGCCGCCGATGCCGGCACGCAGGGCGTTCTGCAGGCCATCGGCAGCTGCCATGTCGTCCAGCACGAGCGGGATCGCTTCGATGTCGTGGACCAGTGCCGTCGCGCGATCGACCATCCGCTCAGCCCTCCACCGGCCCGCGCTGGATGAGCCAGCGCAGCCCCGCGGCCGGGGCATACCGCCATGGGGGGAGGTACATCGCCGAGTAGACGAACTCGTACAGCTCCTTCTCGACCTCGAGGGCGTGGAGGAGCTGCGACTGCGACGGAATCCCCGCGCTATCGCCAGCACCGTTGCGGTAGGCAGCGAGGATGGTCGCTCGGGCAGCGTCCAGCCAGTCATCGACCGCTCGCCCTTGATCGTGGACGTCCGATCGACGGATCGCGCTCCTGGTGATGTGGTCGACCGAGCGGAGGAGCGACGCCATGTCGCGGAGCGGGAGGTCGCGTCGCCTGCGCACCGCCACGGGCCTGGTTGGCTCGCCCTCGAGATCCACGATCAGGAACCGGGCTCCATCCCGGACGAGCTGCCCGACGCTCATGTCACCGTGGATGCGGGCGATGGTCGCCCCCGGCGCGACGGCGGCGAGCGGCGCGATCGCGGATTCGATCGCCGGCCGCGTTGCTCGGAGCTCCGCTGCCAGTGCCGGGTCTGCCGGGGCCATGGCGCGAATCGCCGCGGTCACTGCGGACCGGGCACGCACGGACCACCTGGCCACGTCGGCGGATACTGCCGGCCGTGGCCGAAGGCGGCGGCCCTCCAGCCGCTGCAGCGCGGCATGCAGCTGAGCTGTTGCGAGACCCGCATTCGCGAGATCGGCGAGGGGCGATCGGAGATCGGCCGGCGGACAACCGGCGCGAAGCCACGCCGCGAGTCGCTGTGCAAGCCGCTCGAACTCGTCGCCGGCTTCCGGGACGAACTGCTGGACGATGGCGACATCGGCGGATCCCCACGCCCCGTCATACCGGATCCCGCCATGGAACGCCGGGATTGGTGCGTCGCCCAGGGACGAGACGAGCTCGACCTCGGGGTTCGGCCCGGGCGCCAGGCGTCGGTACAGCTTCACGATGCTGTGCTCGCCGATCACCCAGCTGGTGTTGGACTGGTCCACGCCGAGCGGTCGGACAACGTCGCCATTGGTCGCCACGCGATCGCCCAGCGCGTCGCTTCTGCGCTTTCCCGATCGCACCGGCGGAACACCCGTCAGCGACCCGCCGGCATCACCCGTGATCAAACCACCGCGCCGCGCGAGGTCGGCCACGGCGAGCCATGTCGAGGGATCGTCATCGATCGGCAACGTGTACCGCAGCGACCGCCCTCGCCCAACGTCGGCGCGCAGGATCGCCAGGCCGCCCCGCCCCATGGCGAAACGCTCCTCCACCGTCACGGCGGTGACGGCTCGATCCTTCGTGGCGAACCAGCGCTCTCCGACCAGTCGGTCCGGGTCGACGGCGGTCCCGACGCGGAGTCTCACCCGCGATCGTCGACCACGAGGACGGCGCCGTCGGGGCGCCAGCCGACGGTCACCTGCGCCCCGGGCACGAGATTCGCCTCGTGCGCCCCCTGGACGCGCGCGACCACCTGGGTGCCATCCGCCACGTCCACGGCGACCTTGTGGCTGCCGCCCAGGTAGATCGTCTCCGACACCCGCCCGCGCAGGGCCGCCTCCGGTCCTCCGGTCACGGCGGCGGCGTCCATGCCAACACCCATGCCGGTCAGGCCATCTCCGCCGGCCACCGCGGTCACGACGGTCCGCTCCGGCCGCAGGACGATCGCGGCCCGGTCGCCGGGACGGAGCGCGAGGCCGTCTACCGTGGCGCGGTCCAGCCGGATGACCCAGGACGTGCCCCGCAGCTGCGGCGTATCCGTCCCCTCGGCGTGCTCGACCACGCCGCGCAGGACGTTCGCCTCGCCGAGCGCCGTCGCCACCGACAGGGCGCGCGGTCGCTCGTACAGCTCCTCGACCGGTCCCACCTGCAGGATCCTGCCCGTCCGCATGACCGCCACGCGATCGGCGAGGGCGAGCGCCTCCTCCTGGTCGTGCGTCACCACCACGAACGTGATGCCGACGCTGTGCTGCAGCCGCTTCAGCTCCAGCTGCATCTCCAGGCGGATCTCGCGGTCCAGCGCGGCGAGCGGCTCGTCGAGCAGGAGGACGCGCGGACGCTTGACCAGTGCCCGCGCAAGCGCGACACGCTGGCGCTGCCCGCCGGACAGCTGGTGGGGCCGGCGCCGCTCAAGCCCCGGCAGTCGGACGAGGTCCAGGGCCTCCCCGACCCGCCGGCTCACCTCGGCCTTGCCGACGCCATCCATGCGCAACCCATACGCGACGTTGTCGGCCACGCGCAGGTGCGGGAAGAGCGCATACGTCTGGAACATGAGGTTCAGCGGCCGGCGATACGGCGGCACGCCGACAAGGTCCCTGCCGTCGAGGGTGATTCGACCGGCATCGGGCGTCTCGAAGCCCGCGAGCATGCGCAGCAGCGTCGTCTTGCCGCAGCCGGACGGCCCCAGCAGCGCGAAGAACTCGTTCTCCTGCAGGTCGAGATCGACGTTGTCGACCGCGGCGACCTCGCCGAAGCGCTTCGTCAGGCCCTCGATCCGAATGATCGATTCGCTCAATCGGCGCTCCCCCGGATTCGCTGCGAGGCAAGGACGAGCGTGATGCTCAACCCCAGGACGACGGTGGCGATGGCATTGACCTCCGGCGTGACGCCGAAGCGGACCATCGAGTAGACCTGCGTCGGAAACGTCTCGCTGGTGCCCTTCGTGAAGAAGGCAATGATGAACTCGTCGAATGAGAGGGTGAAGGCGATCAGCGCGCCGGCCACGACGCCCGGCAGGATCGCGGGCAAGGTCACGTTCCAGAACGTTCGCAGCTCGTTCGCGCCCAGGTCCAGCGAGGCCTCCTCGATCGAACGGTCGAAGTGCCGCAGGCGCGTCCGGACCACCACCGCGACGAACGCGATGTCGAACGTCACGTGCGAGAGGACCACGCTCCACAGGCCTAGCTTGAGGTTGAGCATCGCGGTGAACGCGAGGTTGTAGAAGCTCAGGAGCGCGATCGCGAAGACGATGTCCGGGATGATCATCGGCACGTAGACGAAGGTGTACAGGAACGGACTCTTGACCGTCCGCTCGAGTCCGAGGGCAAGGAGCGTGCCGAGCACGGTCGCGATGATCGTCGTCGCGACACCCACGATCAGCGTGTTCCCGAACGCCCCGAGGAGGGACTCGTTCTGGACGACCGACGCGTACCAGTCGAGGCTGAAGCCGGTCCACGCCGTGGGCAGGCCGGACTTGTTGAACGACAGGCCCGCGACGACCACGATGGGCAGGTACAGGAATGCGAGCACGACGCCGAGCTCCAATCGCAGGAAGCGGCGGCCCCACCCGCGGATCGCCCGGTCAGCCATCCAGCTGCTCCCGGCGCTGGCGGCTCAGGAGCCAGGACTGGAGGAACAGCAGGGCGCCCATCAGGCCGATGAGGACAAGCGACAGCGTCGCGCCGAAGGGCCAGTCGCGCGCCTTGAGGAACTGCGACTGGATGAGGTTGCCGACCATGCTGGTCAGCCCTCCGCCGAGCAGGTCCGGGACGATGAAGTTCCCGAGGCTGGGGACGAAGACGAAGATGCAGCCCGCCGCGATGCCTGGCAGGGTGAGCGGCAGCGTCACCCGTAGGAACGTGCGGAACGGCCCACCGCCGAGATCGGCGGACGCCTCACGCAACTCCGGGTTGAGCCGCTCGATGGACGCGTAGATCGGTAGGATCATCAGCGGCAGGTAGCCGTACACGAGCCCCAGCACGATCGCGAACTCGTTGTTCAGCAGCTGGAGCGGCTCCGTGATGAGCCCGGCCCCCTCCAGCCCGCGGTTGATCAGCCCCTCCCGGTTGAGGAGCACGATCCAGGCGTACGTCCGAATGAGCAGGCTGGTCCAGAACGGCAGCACCGTGAGCACCAGCACCGGCGTTCGCCACCTGGGCGGGAGCGTGGCGATCAGGTATGCCGCCGGGTAGCCGATCAGGAGCGCGACGACCGTCGCGGTGACCGCGATTCGGACAGAGAACACGAGCACGCGCAGGTAGAGCGGGTCGAGGGCGCGGGCGAAGTTGTCCAGGGTGAAGTTCGGGACGACGCCGCCGTACGTGCCTCGCTCGAAGAACGAGTACGCGAGGATCAGGGCGACCGGGACGACGAGGAACACCGCCCACCAGGCCAGGGCTGGCCCAAGCAGGATCAGTCGACGACGCCGCACCGAGAAATGGATCGCGACGGGACGTCGGTTGCCCGGCGCCCCGTCGCGTTGCTCGCTACTGGCCGGCGGTGGTGATCTGGGTGACGATGTTCGCCCAGAGCGGCGCCGCGGCCCCCAGGTCGCGCTCCGGCTCGCCCTTGAGGAGGTCAGCCGGGCTCATCGCGAGGTTCGGGAACTGGGCCAAAACGGCCGGGTCCACGAGCGCCATGGCATCGGGATTGGGGACCTTGTACAGGGTCAGGTCGACCACGGTCTTGGCGACCTCGGGTCGCAGGATGTAGTCGATGAACGCATACGCCGCCGGCTTGTTCGTCGACGACTTCAGGATCGCCATGGTGTCGCTCCAGAGGTCGGTGCCCTCGGACGGGACCACGTAGGTGATCTTCGAGCCGACGGTCGTGTCGGCGATGCCGTAGTTGCACCAGCCATCCCACGCCTCGACGAGCGACGCCTCACCGGAGACGAGCTTCGAGTAGAAGGTCGTGTCGTCGTAGCCCAGCAGGTGCTTCTTGGCCTCGATCAGCAGGTCGCGCGCCTGGTTGAGGTGCGCCTCGTCCGTCTCGTTGACGGAGTAGCCCAGGACCTTGAGCGCAGGCAGCAGCAGCCAGCGATCGGTCGCGAGCATGGTGACCTTCTTCTCCAGCTCCGCAGACGGCTTGAGCAGGTCGTTCCAGGAGGTCGGCCTCGTCGAGACCAGGTCCGTGCGATAGCACAGGCCGGTCGTGCCCCACGTGTACGGGATGGAGAACGTGTTCCCCGGGTCATAGCCGAGCTTGTCCGCCTCGGGCGCGAGGTGCGATGCGTTCGGGAGCTGGCCGTGGTCCAGCGTCTCCAGCCATCCGCGGTTGTTGAGGCCCTCGGCAAAGGGCGCGGAGACGAAGACGATGTCGTAGCCGGTGCCGTTCGAGGCATCAAGCTTGCCGACGATGTCCTCGTTGGTCGTGTGCTTGACCCACTCGACCTCGATCCCGGTCGCCGCCGTGAAGTTCTTGATCAGGTCCTCGGGGAAGTACAGGTCCCAGTTCGAGACCGTGATCTTGCCGGACGGCTTCGGCGCCTCGGTTGGAGCAGCCGTTGGGCCGGCCGTTGCCGGCGCGGCGGTAGGTCCCCCCGCCGTGGGGGCGGCCGATGGCGTGCCCGTCGAGCACGCGACAGCGAGCAGGGCGGCTGCCGCGAACGTCGCGGCGAGGCGCCGGCCCGGGAACGGGGCCTGGGCAGATGGATGCATGCGAATCCCTCCTCCTCCGTGGATCACTGGAGCACCGGCTGGCCCGTTCGGGCCACTCGTTCGATGCGATCGGCCGCCCGGACGGTGCCCGGATCAGCCTGGTAGCGGACCGCCGCTGCCCCCATGCGCGACCGAAGCGCCACATCCGCGAGGAGGCGGTCAACCGCGCCCGTGAGCTGTTCGTCCTCGAAATCGTACGTGGGCAGGCGAACGCCATACCCAGTCTCGTCGACCCGCTGGGCATTGTCGACCTGATCCCAGAAGAGTGGCAGCACCACCATGGGCTTGCCGTGGTGAAAGCACTCCGTGACGGTGTTGTTGCCACCGTGGGTCACGACGACATCCACCAACGGCAGGATGACGGGCTGCGGCAGGAAGCCCTCCCCGACCATGTTGTCGTGGAGGTGGATCTGGTCCGCAAGCGGGCCCTTGCTGACGATGACCCGGTGACGCGTCCGGCCCATCACGTCGACTAGCCGCTGCATCAGTCCGACGTCGGCGGACCCAAGGCTGCCGAGCGAGAGGTACACGAGCCCGCCTTCGCCACGACGAAGGTGGTCTGGCAGCTCCCACGAACCATCCGTCGCGCGGACGCACGAATCGAGGCGTTGCCAGGTTGACGCGAGCGGTCGCTCCCGCGGATAGTCCGCGATGGACGGATAGACGTACAGATTCAGCCAGGGCGACTCCCCGATGAACTCCGGCCCAACGTCACGCCACGCCAGGCCAGGCGCGCCCCGCTCGCGGCAGAAGGCGTCGAAGTCCGTCCACATCGCTCGATGCGTCCGGTCGACCTCCGCAAGGAAGGCGGGGTACAACGATCGATCGCCGGCGGGATAGCCGGACGACAGGGGCGGGACCGCCGGATCCTTCAACTCGGCCGGGTTGCAGGACACGATGCGAACCCAGGGCCGGCCAGACGCCGGCAGGGCGGGGAAACACACAACGTTGTCCTCGACGATCGCATCCGGCTGGACCTCGTCGATGATCTCGCGCAACCGGTCGTCCACGTACTTCGCGCCGTCGACCAGGGCCTGCCACGTCGGCTGCATGAACTCGCCCAGCTGCTCGATCGTCGGCTTGCGGAAGATCGGGGCGGTGTCGCGGATGAAGTCGATCCAGAACTGACCGGGCGCCTCCTCGGCTTCCGGCTTGGGCCCGAGGCGCATCAGCCGCTCCTCGAAGCCCAGCGCCTCCAGCCGGCCAGCGAACGACTCCTCTATCACGAAGATGACGCGGTGGCCCCGCCGGCGCAGGACGTCGCCGATGCCGACGCAGTTGTTCGTCGGCCCATGGGCACCCTCTGGAAAGAACACGATCGTGCTGGACCCGTCAGCCACCGCCGGCAGCGCCCTCCATGCTCCCCTCGCCTCCCCGGCCGCGAGCGTCGGGCGATTATGGCCGCTCGGATGGCGCGAGTCATCGCCCTCCTGCGCATCGCTACTCTGTCGTCGATGAGCGACCAACGCGCGGCGAGCTGGCATCCCGAGCCCGAGCTGATCGTCGTCCGCGACGCCGATGTCTCCCGCGACGCGTTGCGCGACGCGGGTGCTGCGATCTGGGAAACCGCGCTCGACTACCTGTACGACAACGCGTTCGGGCGCGCGATGGGCCCGCACGTGGACTACGACGAGCTCCGTGGCGCGTTCTTCGGTCCCACGCTCGCGCCCGCTGCGGCGCCGCTCGATCCCACGACGCTGCAGGCGGTCCTCGACGAGTTCTCCGCGCGGGTCGCCGCCCACACCGTGAGCGCCTACCACCCGCGCTCGTTCGGCTACTTCACGCCGCCGCCATTGCTCGCCTCCGTGGCCGGCGAGATCCTCGCCCAGGTGACCCAACAGGGCATCGACATCTGGCACGCCGGCCCGGTGGGCGCGTTCGTCGAGGAGGAGGTCCTCCGCTGGCTGTGCGACCTCGTGGGGTATCGCGAGGGCAGCTTCGGGATCCTGACCTCGGGCGGCGTGATGGCCAACTTCATCGCGATGGCGCTCGTGCGCGACGTCCACCTGCCCACATTGCGCGGCGACGGGGCGCCTCCGCGCGGCCGGGCGCTCGAAGGCGTGCGCGTCTACACGTCCGACCAGACCCACTTCTCCATCGGCCGCGCGCTCGACGAGCTCGGCTTCCCGATCGAGACGCTCATCGTCATCCCCGCCGACGACGACTTCCGCCTCCGCGGCGCTCCGGTCGCCGCGGCGATCGCGCGGGATCGCGCCGCGGGCCTCCAGCCGGTCGCGATCGCGGCAGTCGCTGGTTCCACGAACACCGGCTCCGTCGACGCCGTCGGTGAGCTCGCCGACGTTGCCGCGCGCGAGGGCCTGTGGCTGCACGTGGATGCGGCGTACGGCGCCGCGGCGCGCCTCTCCCCCCGCGACGCGGGGCGCGTGCCGGACCTGGAGCGAGCCGACTCCGTGACCGTCGATCCACACAAGTGGCTGTTCCAGGCCTACGACATCGGCGGCCTGATGGTCCGCGAGGGGCCCACGCTCGCGCAGGCCTTTGGCGGCCGGAGGCCGGAGTACTACCGCGCCGGCCACGGCCCGGAAGCCGGCCCGGCGGCAGACGGCGGCGCTGCGGGGGGCGACGCCCCGGCTCCCGCACCGAGCACCGACGACCACGACGACAGCCACGGCGCGGCGGATCAGCTGAACTTCTGGCGCCTCGGCTTCGAGGGCACCCGGCGCTGGCGCGCGCTCAAGCTGTGGATGTCCTGGAAGCATGTCGGCTCTACTGGCTTCGCCCGCCTCGTCGAGGCGAATGACGACCTGGCCGCCCACCTCGCGGCGAGAATCGCGGCGTCCGACGACTTCGAGGCGCTGCCCGAGGCGCCGCCGCTGTCCGTTGTCTGCTTCCGGCAACTGCCAGACGGGCGCCCGGGTGCCGTGGCGGGCACGCCCGAGGGCAAGGCACTCGACGCGCACCAGGACAGGCTGCAGCACGCGCTCGAGGCCTCGGGCGAGGGCTGGGTGTCGACGACGCGCCTCCGGGGCGCCACGTACCTGCGCGCCGGGATCCTCAATACCCAGTCGACCGTCGACGACGTCGACGACTTGCTGACGCTCTTGCGGCGGCTCGCCGCGGAGTGACGGGGTAGGATCGGTCCATGCGAAGCGACGGCAGCCGACCGACGCGCCTCACCCGACTGGCCCGGCCCGCGCTCGCGATCGTGGCGCTGACCGTGCTCATCGCCGCGGCGCCGCCATCAACCATCGGCCCGGCGGTGATCCGGCAGTTGGCTGACGCGCCGGCGCAGGGCGCCGGGACCCCAGGTGCGATCAACCCGCTCATCCTCGTCCTGATCGCCGTGCTCGCGGTTGCGGCGGTCGCCCTCCTCGCCGCGGCATTCGTGCTCTTCCGGACGCGCGGTGCGAAGGCGGTCCCGCCCGTATCGGAGGGCTGGTGGACGTGCGCCAAATGCGGCGCCGGGAACATGGATGGGGCGGCGCGCTGCCACAGCTGCGCGACGTGGCGATCGAGCGCGTCACAGCCAACAGCGAGCCCCACGCCCTGACCCTGAGCGATCGGCGCATCGGCGTGCCGGCGGGCGCCCGCCTCCTGCCCGTCGCCCTCGCCCTCGCCGCGCTTGGCCTCGCTGGGCTCGCCCTCGCCGGGCCGCCCATGTCCATCGCCGCTGATCCGACCGCCGGCCCCGCCGCGACGCAACGCCCGCCCACCTGCGCCGAGCGCTTCCCCGACCAGGGACCGGCGGGCGTCGACCTCCGGCTCGGCTGCATCGTCGGCGAGGTCGTCGGGCTGTACCGGCCAGGCCATGCCGCGGTACCTGCGCCGCTGTCGAGCTACGCGCTCCTCGTAGGGTTCCTGGTCGTCGGCGCGCTGTTCGTCGTCTGGCTCGTGAGCCGCCTCGTCGCCCGGCGGGCCGGTCGCCGGCTCGCCCCCGTCCTCGCCAACGCATGGTGGGTCTGCGGGTCCTGCAAGTCGGTCAACGGCGCCGGGGTCACGCGCTGTTACTCGTGCGCAAGCCCACCGCCCGACGGCCCGACCATGACGACGGACGACAACCCGAGCATCCCGCAGTCATTCGGGAGCACCCGCAAGCGCGGCTGACCCCAGGTCCGCGGACGAGCTACTCCTCGAGCCGCTTCTCGCGCGCACCCAGCCGGTCACGGAGCCGGAAGACCTCACCGGCGAATGGCAGGAACCAGGGCTTGCCCTCGTATGGCGCGGGCACGATCGGGAAGCGCAGCTTCGCCAGGGCGGGCGGCTCGCCCCCGCCCATCCACTGCGCCGCGCGCATGCCGAGCCAGTGCGACATCACGACACCGGTCCCCGTGTAGCCCAGCGCGTACATCACGCCGCCCGCGCGTCCGATGTGCGGCATGCGGTCCATGGTGAGCGCCACCTTGCCACCCCACGAGTACTCGACCCGGTAGCCGGCGAGCTGCGGGTGGACCCGCAGCATCCGTTCGTGGAGCATCACCGCGGTCTTGTCGACCGTGGTCGGCATGAAGCTGACCCGGCCGCCGAAGACCATCCGGCGGTCGGCGCTGACATGCCAGTAGGACAGGAAGTTGGCTGTGTCGAAGAACGCTCGGCCGGTTGGTGCGAGCTCGCGGGCGAGGTCCTCGGGCAGCTGCTCCGTCGCGATGATGTAGCTGCCGATCGCCATGATCCGACGGCGCAGGGACGGCGCCACACCGCCCGTGTATCCGTTCGTTGCGATCAGCACATCGCGGGCGAGGATGGTCCCGCGCGTCGTCTCCACCGCGAAGCGCCCATCACCCTGGCGCTTGATCGACTTGGCACGCACGCCGTCGTGGAGCTGCGCGCCGTCACGCTCGGCGAGCGCCGCCAGCCCGCCAACCCACTTGGCCGGGTGGAGCAGGCCGCCCCGGTCGATGGCGAGCCCGCCGTGGTAGTACGGGGTCCCGATCTCCTCGCGGAGGTGCTTCCGGGAGACCACCCGGGCTGGCGAGCCGAACTCGGTCAGCTCCCTCGCCTCGTCCGCGAACCCGGCGACGTGCGACGGCGCCCACGCCAGCTCGAGCCAGCCGTTGTAGCGGAGCTCGGCATCGATCGCGTTCTCGCGGATGGTGCGCTCGAGCAGGTCGGTGCCTTCCTGCGATTCCCGGTACAGCGCTCGCGCGAGCTCGGGACCGTAGCGTTTGACGAGCTTGCCGGGGCTCCACTTGAAGCCTGGATGAGCGATGCCGCCGTTCCGGGACGACGCGCCCCAGCCGATGGTCTCCGAGTCCAGCACGACGGTCTGCGTGCCGTTCCGGGCCAGCTCGCGAGCGGCCGAGAGTCCTGTGTAGCCGCCACCGACGATCACCGCGTCCGCATCGGCCGGGAGGGCGCGCCCGCTCCGATCCGGCATCGGGGGCATCGTGGCCCACCAGTACGGTCGGCGCTCGTAATCGTCGTTGAGGGGCGGCGGCTTGGGCATCGCGTGCATCGTATCGGGCCAGCCGCACGCCGGGCGAGCCGTCAGCCGGCCGGCGCCTCGTATGCGAGCCGGCACCTGCGACCGTGAGGAGGACCACCCCGGGCAGCGTTCGACCGGCGAGCGGGTTGCCGAACCCGCGTGTCCGGAGGCTCTTGGCATCGACCATCCAGCGCTCCGCGCGATCGAAGACGACGAGATCCGCCGGCGCACGAATGCTGAACCCGGGCGCCGGAGCGGACGGCGACTGCGTGTCGCCCGCCGCGCCTCCCGCCGCGCCTCCCAGCACCCGCGCCGGCCCGGTCGTGAGCGCCTCGATCAACCGCGCGAGCGGCAGGAGCCCGGCGTCGACCGCCTCAAGCAGCAGCCCAAGCGCCGTTTCGATGCCCGCGATGCCCGGCCGCGCCAGCCCGAACTCGACGTCCTTGTCCACCTCGGTATGCGGCGCATGGTCGGTGGCGATGGCGTCGGCGGTTCCGTCAACAAGCGCATCCAGGCAGGCTCGCGCATCCACGGCTGAGCGCAGCGGCGGATTGACCCGAAGCGCGCTGTCGTATGGCGCGGCGACGAGCGCCCG
>JANLSG010000001.1:0-8469 GCA_031362295.1 Chloroflexota bacterium | reverse complement strand
GCCGCGCTGGGCGGGTTCTTCTTCTGGATCGGGGCCATCGACGAGAACGCGATCCGCGTGGCAACGCCGGCCCTCGCGTACAGCGAGCTCCTGGCCGAGAGTCACTTTGGTGGTGGCACGGGAGGTCCGTTCCTCCCAATGTGGTGATCACGGTCGGGGGCGGGCTCAGCCCGTGCCTTGCCTGAACCCGTCGTCGCGACTAGCTCTCGGTCGCCGAAGCCGATACCGCGATCGGATCAGGATCGACCAGACCTGCGCGCCGACCGCGCGTCACGAGGTGGTCGAGCCGTCGAAGCTCGGCGCTGACAAACGCTCGACCCTGGCCTGTCGCTCGCTTCCTGCACGCGTCATGATTCGGGGTGATGGGCAAGGTCATCTATTCGCTGAACGTGTCCCTCGACGGGTTCGTCGAGACAGCCGACCAGCGCCTCGACTGGGCGAACGTGGACGAAGAGCTGCACAGGTGGTTCAACGAACAGGAACGGGCAGCAGGGGCGTTGCTGTATGGCCGGCGCATGTACGAGCTCATGGCCGGGTACTGGCCGACGGCCGAGTCGGACCCGAATGCGAGCCCAGTGGAGCTCGACTTCGCGCGGATCTGGAAGCCGATGCCCAAGTTTGTGTTCTCGTCGACGCTGGACTCGGTCGACTGGAACAGCCGGCTGGTGCGGGGCGATGTCGTCGAGGGGCTCGGCCGCATTCGTGAGGAGTTCAGCGGCGACGTGGGCGTCGGCGGGGCGACCATCGCTGCAGAGCTCATTCGCCACGACCTGATTGACGAGTATCGGCCGGTCGTGCATCCGGTCGTCCTTGGTGCCGGCACGCCGTTCTTTCCACCGCTCCCCTACCCGCTCGACCTCCAGCTGTTCGAGACCCGTACGTTCACCTCAGGCGCGATCTATCTGGGCTACCGGCGGCGAGCAACTCGCTGAAACTAGCCACCAGGAACGACAGCGGGTAGCGCGTGTTGATCGGGCTTGGGTTCGGGAAGACCCAGAGGTCGCTGCCTTCGAGGGGCTCGGGTTGGTGGCCAATGGCAGCCTTCGGCAGCCCGAAGCCGGTTCGGTAGCCGCTCACCGTCAGGATCGCGACGGCCCGCGGTCGAAGCAATTTGACCTTGGCGCACAGCTCGATCGCGCCGGCGCGGTAGTCGGCAGCGCGGAGGTCGTTCGAGCCCTGGGTCGTGCGGTTCACGAAGTTCGTGATGCCGATGCCGAGCGCCAGGAGCTCGTCGGTCTCCTGCGGCTGCAGCAATCGAGGTGTCAGGCCCGATTGATGGAGCGCCCGCCACAGGAGGTTCTGTGGGTTGCCGAAATGAAAACCCGTCGCGCCCGAGTGGCGCCCCGGGTTGATCCCGACGAGGAGCAGCCGCAATCCCGGCCGAACGAGATCCTCGATCGCCACGCCGTCCGCCGCGAGGAGTTCCTTGGTGGTGGGCCGCCCTCCAGCAGCGGTCACCTACGTTGGTTTCTGGAGGATCAGGACGATGGCCGGCCCGAAGAGCAGCGCGATCGTCGCCGGGATCGTGAACAGGAGGTACACGACTGCCGCGATCAGTCGAGACCGTGCGCCCCAAAGCACGTACGCCCCGATCAGCATCCAGAACATGACCAGTCCGTCAAAGAGAATGCCTTGCGGGATCCCAAAGAGGCCCGTCGCGGTGAACATCCCGGGAAAGAACGTCTGCCAGGCGAAGAACGCGTAGATCCGGATCCACAGCGGCGTGAACGCGAAGAACTTGCTGAACGGCCCGGAGCGCCAGGGCCGTCTCATCAGCGAGGACGAACCCACCGGAGATGCGAGCGGTGCCGTCATGTCGTCCCCGTTCAGGGCCGATGTCGACCGCTCGCTCGGATCGTAGTCCGGCCGATCGAGCTTGGACAGAGGGACTTCCTACCCGCTTACTGTCTAGCTGGCGCCCCGGCCTTCCCGCAACATCCACCCTCAGCCTCCGACGAACTTGGCGATGTCCACTACTGCGTCGATCGCGAAGCTGGCGATCAGCGCCACGAAGCCGGCCTTCAGGACGCGCCGCCTCCATTCCATGACGCTGGGAAGGCCGTTCGAGCGCCACTCCTCCAACTTCGCTGCCGCCTGCGCGTCCATCGCCGCGTACGCGTCGTCGGCAAACTCCTGAACCTCGACTGGGCTGTTGATGTCGACCCGGGCAGTGGCCGTGGCGCGGTCAGTGTTGTGGCCATACATCCAATTGCGGATCAGGTACTCGCGGGGGTTGAGTGGGTATACATCCTGGAGCTCGCGAATGTCGTCCAGCGATCGGGTGAGCTCTTCCGATCGGTGTCCGGCACCCACCTCCTTGAACAGCAGATAGGTGCCAAGCGCCGCAAGGAGAATCGGAAGGACCGCGGTTGCAAACTCGGGCGGAGTCATTGGCGCTTCATGCCTTCCCGTTACCGCGTGCTACCGAGACATCAACAACGACCCGAGGTGGTTCGCCGCCTGCGCTTTGGCCTCCTCGGAGGGCTCGGCGTTCGAGTCGGAGTCGCCAAGGATCGATTCGTACGTGCGCGCGAGGACCTCGGCGGAGGCGTCGCCCAGCTCCGTAGGGCCGTCTGAAGCGAGGTCCGCGGCGGCGTCCGCAAGCTTCTGGCCGCGGTGGATCCGGTTGAGCGCCCAGACGACGAGGACCGCGGAGTCGATGTCCACATCGCTGATGCCGCCCTCCAGGATCCCTACGGTGCCCTCGGCGAGGAGCACGGGGACCGTGGACTCCGGGTGCTGCGCGAAGGCGGCCTGGATCTGCTCGACGGCACCCATGTACGTCCGGTAGGTGTCGACGTCCAGCGGACGCGGCGCCGGGATCACGGTCCACATCTCGTTACCGGTGTAGCCCTTGACCTCCAGGCGAACGCTCGCCTCCAGCGCCGTGACCTCCATAGCGGCGGCGATGGCCGGCAGGGTCAGCTTCGTGGTCAGGCTGATATCGCTGACCTCGATCTGGAAGCGATAGCCGCAGCCCCACAGCTCCGTGCGGTCGCCGGCCTTGATCGACTTGGACCGGGTGGTGTCCATCACCAGCAACCGTGAGTTCGCAGTTGCCTTCACGGAGCCCATCGTGAAGCCGAAATCGGCGGCGGTCGTTCGGTCGTACTGGTAGACGCGCGTTTCCCATGAGGCGAGGCTCACGAGGTCCATCTTCGCGACGCCCGTATCGGGATCGGTCGCCACCTCGGCGGACGCAACGGCTCGGAACACGGCACCCTCCCCTCCCCTGCGCTCTGCAGGTCCTCGGGCGATTTTCTGGGCGGGCGTCGCCCCCTGTCATCCCGGTGAATCCCTTGAAACTCGCCGAAAACGTAGGGTTTTGCCGGGGTGACACGCGGCGGCGGCCGGCGTTGAATCCGGATGGGAGGGTCGACGCTCCGCTCAGGCGCCGGCCAGGAGGGAGGGTCGCATGCTGTTCGCCAACCCCGTCCGGGGAACGCTCGCGCCGGACAAGAAGAACTATCCAACGCATCCGGACGCGGTCTCGCGGCCGGCGGGCAGCAAGATCCCGCTCGTCACCCAGGACTTCGGGCCGTCGACGGTGGTCGCCGAGCCGTCGATGGTCTGGCCGGGCGGCGAGTCGAACATCTTCAGCACGCCCATCGTCGCGAAGACGTACCCGAACTTTCACGTGGGCATCGACATCAGCAAGGGCGGCTGCGGCGCTGACGTCCTGGCGGCCGCCGACGGCACGGTCAAGCTCGCGCACCCGGATGGCTCGGGCGCGAACGTGATCGTCATCGACCACCACGTCCACGACGGCCACAAGTGGGAGACCCGGTACGCGCACGTGCAGTCGCCGTTCCTGGTCCACGAGAACGACCTGGTGACCGCCGGGATGATTATCGGCAAGGTTGGCAGCACCGGCAGCCTGTCGACCGCTTGCCACCTCCATTTCGCGGTCACGAAGAATGGCAAGCCGGTGGACCCGTGGCGCCGCCTGCTCCAGATCGCCTCGGTCGATCCCGATGTTCCGCTTGTCCCACAGGAGGTTGACGTGCCGATCCCAGCGAGCAACCTGGAATACGTCGCCGGTCAGGAGGCCTTCATCGGCAACACCAGCCAGGACGCGATCGTGCGCCTCGCGCCGAAGACCACGGCGACGCTCGTCCGCAAGGTCCCGGCGGGCACGCAGGAGCGCTGGCTGCCCACGTGCTTCGTGAAGGGCGAGCTGACCCTCGCCTCGGACCGCTGGCTCACGCGCTGGAACAACGGCCAGTGGGAGTTCACGCACTTCAACAACGTGCGGTCCATCACCGCACTCTGACGCGCTCGCACGCGGCCAGCGGCGATCCTCGCCCTGCAGGCGCTCCTCAAACGGTTGAAATGAAGGCGTCGAGCCGGGCGATGAATGGCGCCGCCCGGAGGGGCTCTACCAGCCGACGGGCCTCGCGCAGTGCCTCGAGCCCCGCCTGCGTGCTCCCCTCCCCCACCAGGCAGCGGCCAGACCCCGCCAGCGCATTCGCCGTGTACCAGGGCCACCCGCGGACGGCGAAGTACGTCCCGGCGTCGTCGTATGCCGCGCGCGCCGAGGCGAGATCGCCCTCCGCCTCGGCAAGCATCGCCATCGCCAGCATGGACAGGTAGCCGCGGCCGGTCGGACCCGGCGGCACGGCCCTGGACATGATCCTGCGGGCAAGATCGAGGTCGCCCAACTCCAGCGCGATCCCGACATTCTCGATGGCCGCGTAGACCGTTGCCTCGTCAGGGAGGGCGTCAAGGGCATCGCCAATCATCTTCCGCGCCGCCTCGGGATCACCGCGATCGAGCGTTGCCTGTGCCAGGAAGATGACAAAACCGGTTCTGGGGAAGCCCACGCCGCGGGCAGCTTCCACCAGCCCCTCGGGGTCATCGGCCGTGTCGCCCCGGACGAGCCGGACCGAGGCCAACGCCAGGTCGCACCACATCATCGCGTAGGCGTTTCCGCGGAGCATCGCGCGCGCCCTCAGGTCATGAGCCTCGGCCACGACCTCGTCCTGTCGGCCTGCGTAGTCGAGGGCGTCCAGGCGGTTGGAGCGGAGGTCGAGGTCGTCGAGCCCGTGATCCTGGGCGAAGGCGAGACCCTCGTCATAGACGGCGAGGGCGTTGTCCATGGTGCCGTGTTCCGTGAGAATCCACCCGAGCTGGGCGTAGCCCGCAAGGGCCTGACGCAGGTCGCCTGAAGCTCGCCCGGCCGCGATCCCGCGCCGCACCTCCCCCTCGCCGGACCGGTCGCCGCCTTCGAGTAGTGCGAGGCCGCGCGCGATTCGGGCGAGGGCGGGTTCGGGCAGCCCGAGCCGCTCGGCGAGAGCCAGAGCGGCGTCGGCCCGGCCGACCGCTCGGTCCAGCTCGCTGGCGGCGGTAGCATCGGCGGCGAGCAGCGCGACCAGACCGGGCCCCGGATTGGCCTCGAGGACCGGCCGCGCCGCCTCCCGAACTGCGTTACCGGCGGCAATGTCGCCGCCCATGCGCAAGGCGCTGGCCAAGGGGGCCGCAATCTCCGCAGCCGCAAGCGCCTCGCCATGCTCGCCGAGCCACGCCTGGGCCTCCTGGAGCGTCGCGGCCGCTTTCGGGTAGTCCGACGAGTCCAGCTCCGCACGACCGAGCGCGCCGAGTGTCGCTCCGCGGCGAGCATCGTCCTCGGTGAGGAGCTCGAGCGTGCTTCGGAGATACCCGACCGCCCGCCCGGGTTCAACGAGGCGAGCATGGCTCGCCGCGGCCAGCAGCGCGTCGGCGAGCTCGGACCGTATCGCGGGGAGCTCACCTCCGGCAGCCGTGGCCTCGGCGAGCTCCGACGCTCGACGAAGGTGATCGACGACGATCTCCGCAAGGTCGCCGACGGCGTCGCCCGCCTTGGCCGTGATCCACGCCGCCGCCGCACGGTGCTTCGCCATGCGGTTGGCCCGTGGAAGGATGGCGTACGCGACGTCGCGCAGCAGCGCGTGCCAGAAGGCGTACTCCGACTCGTCGACCATGCTCGACGGCGTGTTCGAGCGGGTCAGCGACCGGCGCTCGAGATCGGACAGGGCGGGCTCGACCGAGGCCGGGTCGCGCCCTTCCAGGCTGGCGATCGCGCCCGACCAGAAAACGCGGCCGATCACCGACGCGTCGAGGAGCGCCGGTTTCACCTCGCGTGGCAGGGCATCGATTCGGGCGGCCAGGAGCGCCTGGACGGTGGCCGGGATCGTGCCGAGCTCAATGGCCTGCCCCGAGGTCGCGATGCCCTGCTCCATGACAAGAAGCGCCAGCTGCTCGGCGTACAGGGGGCTTCCGGCCGCTCGTTCGAGGACCGTTTGGACGATCTCCGGGGGCGCGTCGCCGAGCGCGGACCCGATCAGCTCCTTGATTGCTTCATCGCCGAGCGAGACGAGCTGCAGGATTCGAGCCGGCTGGATCTGCTCGAGCCACGCGGGGGCGCGCTCCGCGATCTCCGGGCGCGTCGTGACGACGAGCAGGATGGGGCGCGCCGGTGGCCTGGCGACCAGGTCGAGGAGGAACGCGACGAACGCTGTGTCCGCCCAGTGCAGATCTTCGACGACGATGACCGCCGGTACTGCGGTCGCGAGGGACTCGAGGAACCGACGCCATGCGGCGAAAGCCTCTTCCGCGGCCGGCGGCTCGGCCTCCGTTCGAAGCCCCACGAGCGGCGCCAGCCGCTCGCGCATCCAGGCGCGAAGCTCGGGGTCCTTCTCTGTGAGTCCTGCGTCGAGCTTCGCCCCGATCGTCGGCTGGTCGTCGGTCTCGAGGATCCCGGCGTGCGACTTCACGATCTCGCCGAGTGCCCAGAAGGCGATCCCGTCGCCGTAGGGCAGGCACCGCCCCACTCGCCAGATCGCGCCAGTCCCGGTCGCCTCGACGTGGCGCCGAAGCTCGCGGACGAGCCGGCTCTTGCCCAGGCCCGGCTCGGA
This sequence comes from Chloroflexota bacterium, assembly GCA_031362295.1. Taxonomy (GTDB): domain Bacteria; phylum Chloroflexota; class Limnocylindria; order Limnocylindrales; family CSP1-4; genus UBA5189. The sequence continues at coordinate 1,576 of JANLSG010000001.1, read as the reverse complement.
CACGATCGTGATGGCGGCGAGCGTCGCGCGCTCGATCGCGCCGTCGTAGGCGCGCACGAGGGTGGCCAGCTCTGCGTCGCGGCCCAGGAACGGGGTGGCCTCCGTGTCCTCCGCCTTGGCGGCAGAAGAGCGCGCCTCCACCGGGCGCCAGATGTGCACGGGCTCGGCGATGCCCTTGAGGCTCATCGCGCCAAGGTCCTCCCAGCGAAAGTCCGCCGCGGCAAGGTGGTACGTGGAGTCGCCGACGGCGATGCCATCCACGGGCGCAGCGTTTTGCACGCGCGCCGCCGTGTTCAGGGAACCGCCGGTCGCGAAGGCCTCCTCGGGCCCGCGATCGGCATCGACCCGGACGATGGCTTCGCCGGTGTGGACGCCGATCCGAACGTGGATGCCCAGCCCCGAACCCCACAGGTCGCGGAGGATCGCAAGCGCCGCGCGAACGGCGCGCGCCGGGTCATCCTCGTGCGCCGCCGGCGCGCCGAAGAGGCCGACGACGGCGTCGCCGATGAACTTCTCCACCTGGCCGCCGTGCGTCTCGATGATCCGCCGAGCCCGCTCGTGGTAGGTCGACATGATCTGCTCGACGTCTTCCGCGTCGAGCCGCTCGGCTAGCTCGGTCGAGCCCACGACATCGCAGAACAGTGCGGTGACGACCTTGCGCTCGAGCTCCCGGCGCGGGGCGTCGACCCGCGGCTGCTCGGCTCGTGGGGCCTCCGCCGGCGCGAGGCGGTTCCCACAGTTGCTACAGAAGCGCGCGGCTACGTCGTTTGCGGTCCCGCACGCCGGACAGGAGACTCGGCCCGCCTGCACGCATTGATACTACGCACCACTCCGCGGGTCAGGCAGGCGTCGGCGCCGCCGTTTGCCTCGATCGCCGAGACGTCGACGCTGAGATCGCAGGCCGCGCCCGGCATTTCAGGACTCCGGCCGGCCCGACCCACGAAGTCGTGCGCGTGCTCCAGGAGGTCAAGAAGGCTCGCAAGACAGAGAACCAGGCTACTGCCGGATGACGGCCAGGCAGCCGCAAGGAGGTTGAGATCCGCCTAGGCCTCTTGGCTTGACTTGGCAATAGCCCTAGCCTACGCTGATCCGTGAAGCGCGACCACCTCATCCGGACGATTGCTCGCGCTGCCCGTCGATCGGGCCACCAATGGGTGCTCCTCAGACACGGGGCCGAGCACGAGATCTGGAGCCTGGATGGCCAGCAGGTGCAGATCCCGCGACATCGAGAGGTTCACCGGGTGACGGTGCTCAAGATCCTGATTGGCCTCGAGAACACGTTCGGAGAACGGTGGTGGCAGCAATGAGACCAACCTACACGGCGGAGGCGGAATTGGCAGGTGGCTGGTGGGCCATCACCATCCCGGAGCTTCATGGCGTGTTCAGCCAGGCGAAGCGCCTGGCCCGCGTGGAGTACATGGCCCGCGACGCCATCTCCCTATGGTTGGAGATCCCACCGGACTCGTTCGACGTCGTCGTCAAGGAGTTCCTCGAACCCTCCACCCAGGAGTCGATCCGTGCGGCCGACGTGGCACGCCGCGCGGCCGCCGAGAGCCAGCGCGAAGCGAGCGCCAAG
>JANLSG010000329.1:0-2426 GCA_031362295.1 Chloroflexota bacterium | reverse complement strand
GCCGCGCTGTCCTGGCCGCTGGTCTATGCCATCAAGCTGGGGCAGGTCGGGCCGGTCCTCCTCTTGCTGTTTGCGATCGCGTGGCGCTGGCTGGACCGGCCGTGGGCCCTGGGCGTGGCGGCCGGGCTGGGCACGGTGATCAAGCTGCAACCTGCGCTCCTGATCGGTTGGGCGGTGGTCACGGGACGCCGCCGGGCCGCGCTGATTGCCGTCGCCGTCGGCGGGCTGCTGGCGCTCGCCGCGACGGTGGTCGCCGGTCCGCAGGCGTGGCTCGATGAGGCATCGCTGCTGGGTCGCGTGAGCCGGCCCGTGCTCACGACGAACGCGTTCGGATTTGGCCGGCTGGCATACGAGGCAGGCGTTTCCGAGTCCGTCGCGACGCTTATTCACTGGGCGAATCTCGGCCTCGTCGCAGTCGTCGTTGCGTTCGTCGTGTGGCGTGGAACGGCAGTGGCGTCCTACCTCGCCGTTGAGATCGCCACGCAGTTCGTCTCACCGGTGCTCTGGGATCACTACGCATTGATCCTGCTGCTGCCGGTTGCGTGGCTCCTCGAGCGCGGGCAATGGTGGGCGACCGTCATCCCGCTCATCAGCGCCACGCTCCTGATCGGCCTCACGCCTCCGATCGCCTATCCGATCCTGTTCTGGGTCACGCTCGCCGCAGTGGCTTGGTTCGGGATCCGTGACGGGCACCCGGGGGCGCTCGCCCGGCTCAAGGCTGCTGCTCCGACCGCCGCGTGAGCAGGCTCCTCGACCTCGCCGCGCGTCGAGCGCGGTTCTTGAGCCTCGTCTTCACCGGGGTCGGGATCGTGTTTGCCGCCTACTACTGGTACCAGCTGACCTCGACCATCGGCCTGCCCGTCGACGTTCACGCCTACTGGGTCGCGGACCCGAACAACCTCTATCCACCTGCGGACTCGCCGCTCCACCGCGACGCATACCTTTACTCGCCGGCCTTTGAGCTCCTCGTCGGCTGGGGAAGGAACTTCACGTTCGAGGTCTTCACGTCCATCTGGCGGGCGATCCTGCTGGTCGCGCTCGCGTGGTTGGCCGGGCCGTTTACGGCGATCGCGCTGTTCACCGTGCCTGTCGCGTCGGAGATCAATGCCGGCAACATCCAGATCCTGGCAGCTGCCGCGATCGTCCTGTCGTTCCGGCGTGGCGCGGCGTGGCCCGGTCTGTGGGCGTTCGTCATTCTCACGAAGGTCACGCCCGGGATCGCCGTGCTGTGGTTCGCGGCCCGTCGACAGTGGCGCGCCCTCGGCGTTGCCATCAGCGTCACCGCGGCAGTGGCCGGCGTCACCTTCGTCGTCTGGCCCGACCGCTGGTTCGACTGGGTCCGGCTCCTGCAGAGCGGCGCGACACCCGAACCCGTCGCGCCCTACTACCTGCCCTTCTGGCCGCGCTTCCTCGGCGCTGCGGCCATCGTGCTGATCGGCGCGTGGCGCGGCTGGCGCTGGCCGGTCGTCGTCGGCGCGACGCTCGCGCTGCCCGCCTTCTACACGATCAGTCCGGCCATGCTCGTCGGGGTCCTGCCGTTCCTCCGCGAGGCGCTCGGGCGTTGGGCTGCGCAGCGCCGCGCCAGCGTCGGGGCTCCCGCGTGACCCACGGCCCGACGCGCCGGGGGGCGATCCGACTGGTGGTCGGGGTCGCGGTGAGCGCGATCTTCGCCATCCTCACGATCAGCCGGGTGGACCTGGCGGAGGTCGGGGCGGCGCTGGGTCGAGTGAACTTCGGCTGGGTGCTGCTCGCGGTGCCGGTCGTCGGGCTGGAGCTGGTCCTGCGCGCAATTCGCTGGCAGCGGCTCCTCCAGCCGATTGCGCCGGTCGCGCTGCGTCGCAGCGTCGCCTACCTCGCGATCGGCTACTTCGCGAACAGCATGCTGCCGGCCCGCCTGGGCGACGTCGCCCGTGCGTTCCTGGCCGGTCGCGCGTTCGATGTCAGCCGGCTCGCCGTCCTCGGCACGATCGTGGTGGAGCGTCTCGCCGATGGCCTGTTCATCCTCGCGGTCGTCGCCGTCCTCGGGCTCACGGTCGCCGGGGGCGCGTCGCTGGCCTCCACGGCGCTCCTGCTGGGCGTCCTGGGCGTCGCGGGGCTGCTCGTCCTTGCCGGCTCGCTCCTGTGGCTCAGGCGCCCCGGCGGCGGCAGGCTCCGAACCTCGCTCCGATCGTTCGTGGACCGCGTCCTGCGCGGCGTTGAAGGCGTCCGATCGCCATCGATCGCGGTTTCGACGGCCGTCCTGACCGTTGCTGCGTTCGCGACCGCCGTGGCGATGTTTGCGATCGTCGCCGGCGCGGCAGGGTCCGGGCTGTCGCTGGCGCAGTGCGCGCTCGTGATGGGCGGGCTGGCCCTGAGCACCTCGATCCCCGCAGGGCCGGGCTCCATCGGCACGTACGAATTCGTCGGCCTGACGATCCTGACCTCGC
>JANLSG010000326.1:0-4019 GCA_031362295.1 Chloroflexota bacterium | reverse complement strand
CCCACCCTCACCGGCAACCCGTTCGCGCCGGCGGATCGTGGGCCGGCGTTCAACCCATTCGACCCGAAGGCGGCCGCGCCCCCGGCTGGCTAGGTCTTCGACCCCTTCGCGGCCGACGACGAGCCGATCGACAACCCGTTTGCGCCGCGCCGGGAGCGAGGGCCGGCATTTCCCTCTGATGCACCGCGAAAGCTGCAGCTGCTCGTGCGCGGGAAGGCGGTATTCGGGAGCTACGCGAAGGTGCTGGAGGTCGGCGGCGAGCCCGCCGTGTGGTGCCAGTTTGGGCCGCTGTCCGCGTACCCGCGAGCGCAGCGCGTCCGCGACCTTTACCCGAAGCTGCCCAGCGCGCCGCTGCCCGCGGTCATCACCTGCATCGCCACAACCGCGCCCGCGCGAACCCGCGGGCTCGCGAAGCAGCTCGTGCTCGCAGTGTTGGAGGATCTGGCCGGACGCGGCTTCTCCGCGGTGGAGGCATACCCGGAGCCCGAGGCGCGCCCGGACTCCACGAGTGGCGCGAACCCCGCGTTCTGGCGGGAATGCGGCTTCGACCTGGCGATCGATGACGACCGCTTCCCGGTGGTCCGGAGGGAGCTGTGAATCGCGCTTCCGCGCCGGCCCTTCGAGCGCTCGCGGTACTCATCCTGCCCGTCGCGATTCTCGCGGCGTGTGGCGATGGCGCAGCGACGCCGACCCCCAGGCCCCTCGCCACCGGACCAGGCGCGACCTCCACGATCCAACCGCCCACGAGCTTCGGGCCGCCGCCGAGCCCCACGCCCCCCGATGAGACCAGCCCGATCGTCCTCGACCCGACGCTCCTCCGATTCCTGCCGGAGACGGTCGAGGGCATCACCGTCGTCGAGGACGTAGACGAGGCGGCGACGGCGTTGAGCGACCCCGAGCTGGCCCGCATCGCGTCGGCCGTCGACGGCGCCGTCGCGGTCGACACCGGCACCGGCAACCTCGTGTACGCGTGGATCGTGCAGCTCCGACCCGGCGTGTTCACGGACAGCGACTTCCGCCAGTGGCGCGATTCGTACGATCAGGGCGCGTGCGCCCCGGCCGGCGGCGTGGTCGGTCGCGCGGAGGCAACGATCGCGGGCCGGCAGGCGTTCGTGACGAGCTGCGTCACCGGACTGCACACCTACCACCTGTGGGTCAAGGAGCAGGACATCCTTATCTCGGCGTCGTCCATCGGCGATGGCCGCTACGGCGAGAAGCTCCTCGAAGGCATCCGGGTGCCGGCGTGAACCGGCTCTCGGCGCTTGGCCGCCTCGTCTTCTCCGTGGCCATGCTCATCGGCTCGCTGACCGTTGGGCGGCTCGCCCTCCCAGAAAACGTGTTCGCGTGCTACTGCGCGCCCGCCCCGATGGCGACCTATGTCGATGACCCGGCAGTTGTCGTCGTGGTCGGCACGGTGGTCGCGCCCGACGCCGTGCAGGGATTCGTCGAGCACGGAACCTTCGTGATCAGCCGCATCTTCAAGGGGTTGTCCCTCACTGCCCAGATGCCGATCCGCGGTGGCAGCGATGGCGAATGCCTCCTGCCCCTCCAGGCCGGGCGCGAGATGCTGATCGTCGCGAAGATCGACAAGGGCACCCTGGTCCCGTCGACGTGCTGGCCAAACGCGACGCTGCAATCCGAGGCGGGTCAGATCCTGTACGCCGACGCAGTAGCGGCGTTCGGCCCGGGCCATGCGACCGCACTGACCGATGCGACGAGCGAGGACGTCCTCTGGTTGGGCTCGATCGTCCTGGCGGCCCTCGCCGCGGCCGCCGGCATCCTTGCGGTCCTTGTCATCCTCGTCCGCCGCCGGAGGAGCGCATGAATCCAGCCCTTCCCGGCGCGCGCCCCGTCCGCGCCCCTCGTGGCACGGAGCTGACCTGCCGCGGCTGGCAGCAGGAAGCCGCGCTCCGGATGCTCATGAACAACCTGGATCCCGAGGTGGCCGAGAACCCGGACGCACTCGTGGTCTACGGCGGAACCGGCCGGGCCGCGCGCTCCTGGGCGGCCTTCGACGCGATCGTCCGAGAGCTGCGCGCCCTGGCGGACGACGAGACGCTGCTCATCCAGTCCGGCAAGCCCGTTGGGGTGCTGCGGACGCACGAGTGGGCGCCCCGCGTGCTGATCGCGAATTCCAACCTGGTCGGCAAGTGGGCGAACTGGGATTACTTCCGCGAGCTCGAGAAGGCCGGGCTGATGATGTACGGCCAGATGACCGCGGGGTCGTGGATCTACATCGGGACGCAGGGCATCCTGCAGGGCACCTACGAGACCTTCGCGGAGCTCGCCCGCCAGCACTTCGACGGGACGCTGCGCGGTCGCGTCGTGCTCACGGCCGGTCTTGGCGGCATGGGTGGCGCCCAGCCGCTGGCGGTCACGATGAACGGCGGCGTCTGCCTGGCCATCGAGGTCGACCCGACACGGGCGGCGCGCCGCCATGACATCGGCTACGTCGATCGATTGACCGACGATCCGGCCCAGGCGCTGGCGATGGCGCGCGTCGCTGCCGAGAAGGGCCAGGCGATCTCGATCGCGCTCGTCGGCAACGCCGCCGAGATCGAGCCTGCGTGGGCGAAGGCGGGTGAGCGGTTCGACGTGGTCACGGACCAGACGTCGGCGCACGATTCGCTCGTCGGCTACATACCCGCCGAGATCTCGCTCGACGACGCTGCGCTCCTGCGGGAGCACCAGCCCGAGGACTACGTCCGCCGCGCGACCGCGTCGATGGCGGACCACGTCCGGGCGATGCTCGCATTCCAGCGCGCCGGCTCCATCGTGTTCGACTACGGCAACAACCTGCGTGCGCAGGCCAAGGACGCGGGCGTCGAGAACGCGTACGACTACCCCGGTTTCGTGCCCGCGTTCATCCGGCCGCAGTTCTGCGAGGGCCGCGGCCCGTTCCGCTGGGCCGCCCTCAGCGGGGACCCGGCAGACATCCTGCGCACGGATCGCGCCATCGTCGAGTTGTTCCCGGACGACGCCGGACTCCGGCGCTGGATCGAGATGGCCGAGGCGCAGGTCCCGTTCCAGGGCCTGCCGGCGCGCATCTGCTGGCTCGGGTACGGCGAGCGGGCGAAGGCCGGGCAGGCCTTCAACGAGCTGGTCCGAACGGGCGAGGTCTCCGCGCCGATCGTGATCGGGCGCGACCATCTCGATTCCGGCTCCGTGGCCTCACCGAACCGCGAAACGGAGGCGATGCTGGATGGCTCCGACGCGGTCGCGGACTGGCCCCTCCTGAACGCCCTGGTCAACACGGCCGCGGGCGCCACATGGGTCTCGATCCATCACGGCGGCGGTGTGGGGATCGGGTACAGCCAACACGCGGGCATGGTGGTCGTTGCCGACGGCACGGATCTTGCCCGGCGCAAGCTGGAGCGCGTCCTGGTGTCCGACCCCGGCATGGGCGTGGTGCGCCACGTGGACGCCGGCTACGAGCGCGCGATCGACGTCGCCCGCGAGCGCGGCGTCCACATCCCCATGCTGCCGGAGGCCTGAGCGACCCTCCGGTCGGCCGTCACCGCACGTTGACGGTCAGAGCGAGGGTCCAGACGCCCTTCTCGCCGCCCTCCCACGGGCGGTCGTAGCTGGACGTGATGACGGCGCTGCCCGCCGAATCGGCCGCGATCACCAGTCGCGCGCTAACGGGCGCACCGGCCATGCCGGTGTCCGCGGGTGCCGCGATGGCCCACGTGCCGGGCACGGCGACGGCCGGGTCGGACGTCGTCGCCGGGATCCACGTGAACCCGGTGGTGCCGTTCGCGCAGATGTCCAGGAGCACCACGTCACCCACCGGCACATCCACCGATGCGACGGCGCCGGGGGTCGCGGTGAGGGCGTCGCACGAGATGGACAGCGACACCGCCTCGCGCACCACGACGTCCAGCTGGAGGGACCAGGCGCCCTTCTCGCCACCGTCCCAGGGCTGGTCGTAGCTGAGGCTCACGACCGCGTGGCCGGTCGAACCTGTCGTGAGCGTCAGCACCTCGGTGCCTGCGGCGCCCGGCGCGTCGGCGTCCGCC
>JANLSG010000287.1:0-1723 GCA_031362295.1 Chloroflexota bacterium | reverse complement strand
CCGTCGACGAGGCCGGGCTGGCCGCGGCCCTGCACCCATGACCACCACGCCCGCCGACCGACCGAGCTCCACGGCGCGCCTCCGCGCCGTCCTGGACTCCCTCGACCTCAGCGACTTCCAGAAGGATCTCCTGCGCGATCGCTGGCTGGACCAGCTCACGTGGATGGGCCAGCAGTCGCGCAAGGCGCGGCGACGCTTCCTGACCTTCCGGATCCCGGTGGTCGTCGGGGGCGTGTTCATCCCGGCGCTCGTGACGATCCTGCTGTCCGCGAAGGGCGACGACGGGGCGACGATTCCATGGCTCGGCGGCTTCCCGGTCGATGGCATCCGCTTCCTCGCGTTCGCGGTGAGTCTCGCGGTCGCGCTGTGCGCAGGGATCGAGGAGGTCTTCCACTTCGGCGATCGGTGGCGTCACTACCGGCGGACCACGGAGCTCCTGAAGACCCTCGGCTGGCAGTACCTGCAGCTCAGCGGCGCGTTCCGGCGGTTCGCGACTCACAAGACGGCATTCACCGCGTTCACCGAGCGGATCGAGGACGTGCTCAACGAGGACGTCGAGGGCTACCTGGGGGCGATCGCCGGCGACACGCCCGACCGCAAGAGCCACGAGGTCATCGCCTGACGGCTACCTGACGTCGCCGACCCAGGCGTCGAAGAAGTCGATGCCGGCCTGGATGTCGGGAGCGGCCCAGGCGCCCATCGTCGACGTTCGATTGAGCGTCCACACGTACTGCGCCGTGGAGGGCGTCGAGTCCGTGCGCTCGTAGCAGCCGAGGTAGCCCTCGGTGTCGCCGATCGTGCCGTTGTCGTTGTAGCCCCACGTATACCGCCCATACACGGGAGTCTCGTCGTAGCACGCGGTCTCGGTGTCGTCCGGGAAGCCGCCGCTCGTCATGATCGAGTCGAAGTTCGCCGTCATGGGGTCGTTCGGGAAGGTCGCCGCGCTTTCGAAGAGGGCGTAGAACACGGAGCTCTCACCCGCCGGCCGGGGGCAGGCGACGATGGCCAGCGCATCCTCGTAGTAGCGGTCCGCGGCGCGGACGCATGCGCCGAGCTCGTCCGCCGACGCGGGCAGCTCCACGAGGAGGTCCAGCTCGGCCGGGTTCATCGTCGTCGTCCAGTTCTTCCAGAACGCGTAGCCGGCCGCGTTGTCCGGAGCCAGCCACTGGGCGAGGACCCGCAGCTCGCGTTGCGTCCAGACGTACTGGACGCTGCCGTTCCGCTCGAAGCACGCGAGCCTGCCCGACTCCGGGAACGCGTCGAAGTTCCACGGTGCATTCGCAGGGATCGCAGTAACGCACGCGCCCCCGGCGGCCACGCCGAGGCTGGTCATGATCGAGTCGAAGTCCGCGTCCAACGCGGCGCCGGTTGGGTACAGGGCGTACTCGGTCGGAGAGCCGCCTGACGGGCCTGGGCACGACACGCGCGCCGACGAGCCCGCGTAGCCGCTCGGGGAGAGCACGTCGCTGCCGCCGGGCGGGGTCGGCCAGCTCGTGCAGGCGTCGACGCCGTTGACCCGCGGCAGGACGGATTGGAGCTCCTGCTCGTTCGCGGAGAGTGGGCCGGTCGGCGTCGTCGTGCTCGCCGGCGGCTCGGTCGGCGCGGTCGTGGCGCCTGCCGTCGCGGTCCCTAGCACCACCGCGGAGGGTGCGGGGCTCGACCCAGGCTTCAGCAAGCTCCCGCCCAGGACCACGGCGAGCACCACGGCCACGATGCCACCACC
>JANLSG010000275.1:0-1884 GCA_031362295.1 Chloroflexota bacterium | reverse complement strand
CGGCGACGGCGGGAGCCACGCGCCACCAGATTCCGGCGTTGGACGTGACACCGTGGAGCAGCAGGATGGGCGGGTCGTCCGCGCGGCCCCACGACACCGTGCCCCAGCGCGTGCCATCCGCCTTGACCCAGCCGGGAGTGCCGGCCACCGGCGCCGCCAGCGCTGCCGCGACGGCCGGCAGCAGGTCCGCCGCCGTGGCGGTGAGTCGAATTCGGGCGCCCGGAGCGGGCACGGCCTCGCTGGTCATGGCGGCACTCTAGCCAAGACCGCCGCAACTCGGGCTACGATCAGCGCTGCCGGCCGGTCCGGCCGAGGAGGATCCCGATGGCCAACCAGTTCGTCGTCCAGCTGAAGAACACCCCTGGCGCGATGGCGATCCTCGCCGAGGAGCTCGCCGCGCGCGGCGTTGACCTGCGCGCGATCGGCGGCGGCGGGCTCGGCAACAGTGGCCACGTGATCATGACCACGGCCGACGACGACACGACCAAGCGGATCCTCGACGAGGGCGGCTACACGTACGTCGAGGGCGAATCGATCATTGCCGAGGTCGACGACAAGCCCGGCGGTATGGCCCGCATCGCGCGTGCCCTCGCGGACGCCGGCGTGAACATCCACGGGCACCTGTTCCTGGGCCGCTGGGGAGATCGCGCGATGTTCGCCTTCGTCGTCGATCGACCGGACCTGGCCAAGCCGATCCTCGAACGCAAGGGCTGACCGCCCGAACCACGGCTCGATCCCCCGAAACGGGTGACCGATGGCACTACCCAATCGCGGCGCTGAGGACTAGGCCTGTCCCAACGCGAAGCGAGGTGTGCCATGACCCGTGTCCTCGTGGTGAATCACGACATCGACCTGGCGGACCAGGAGGTCGACTCCCTGCGCCGCCGCGGGTACGAGGTCAGGGAGTGCCTCGGCCCGATCGGGGCGCACTGCCCGATCCTGGCGCACCAACCGTGCGAGCTGGCGGCGTGGGCGGACGTCCTCGTCTACGACGCGTGGGCGACGGGTGAGCCGGAAGGTGCGCAGGCGCTGATCGAAGGCCTGCGGCACCTCCATCCGGACGTTCCGATGGTCCTGACCGCGTCCGGCATGGAGCCCGAGTGGATCGACATCGCCGGGTCCAACCGGATCACGCCCCTGGTTGGGACGCCGTCCGGCGAGCGCCTGGCAGCCGCGATCGAGGCATCCCTGGCCAAGGCAGCGAGCGACCGCGGCTCCGTCACCCTCTGATCCGCGGGCCTGGGTCAGTCGAAGGCGATCGTCGTCGGGCGAATCGCCAGCGTCGTTCGAACGCCTTGCGCCTCGCGCTCGAGGCCGAGTTCGTCCAGCATTGCGGCGGATCGCAGGAGCAGCGGCTCGGCATCGGCCGTTCGTCCAGCGGCCCGGAGCGTCATGCCCCAGCCGATCAGCAGGCGCGCCAGTGCCGGACGAAGGCCCAGCGATTCGAGGATCTCCGCGCTCGCGGCGAAGTCCCCAACGGCAGCTTCGATGTGGCCCAGTCGCGCTGCCGTCTCCGCCCGCTTGCTCAGGATCCCCGCTTCGTTCACCCGGCTGCCCGTCTCCCGCGCGGTCGCCAGCGATTCCTCATCGGTGCCGTCGGCCACCTCGCCCAACGCCGTCGCGGAAGTGCGCAGCCAGGCGAGGAGGGTGGGCCGCCACGCGCGTCGATCGACGACGTTGGCGATGTCGGCGCCGCGCCGAAGCACGTCTCGCGCGTCCGCGTACCTGCCGAGGCGATGGAGTGCGTCGCCGAGCACCCAGGACGATGCCAGCACGCAGGCGGAGGCTCCAGTCTCCTCGGCACGGTCGACGCATTCCCGCGCGAGCGGCACCGCGAGGTCGAGGCGGCCCTCCGCTGCCCGAACCATCGACTCGGCGATGAGG
>JANLSG010000033.1:0-3440 GCA_031362295.1 Chloroflexota bacterium | reverse complement strand
GCAGGATGCTGGTGACGCTAGCGGAGAGGCCATACCCGTTCCCATCCCGAACACGGAAGTCAAGCTCTCCAGCGCCGAAGATACTGAGAGGGCAGCCTTTCGGGAAAATAGGTCGTCGCCAGCATCTTGTGCTTTCCGGCGCCATTTCGGCGCTCCCCCGGCGATGAACGGCTTCGGCGGCGGCCGGCCTCCGTTGGCTATGCTGCCCTCGATGAACATGGCCGATCCCGACGCGGCGGACGCCGCGCCCGACGCGGCGCCGTCAGGCCCGTCACAGACGTCGCTCGACTCCCTCGCCACCCCTCCCGCCGTTCCGGCTCCGAACGTGGCCGGCCTTGCGATGCCGCAGGGCTGCCCATTCCTGGTTGCGGAGGCCGGCGGCTGGCGTCTGGACGTCCCGTCGCGCGATCATCGCTGCGCCGCGGTCAGTCCGCCGGCAGCGCTGACGCCGGAGAAGCAGACGCGCCTGTGCCTCACGGGGGCACATACCAACTGCGCCACCTACCTCGCCTCGTTGTCCGCGCGCGAAACCCGCGTCGGCGCGCCCGTTGCCCCCGTGACGGACCGCACGACACGCTGGGGCCTCGCCCGCACGACCACGGTCATCCAGGACGCCGGCGGCCTGCGATCGCGGGTCATCGGGCTCGTGCTGGACCGCGGCCGCTGGCCGGCCATTCCAGCGGTCCTCCTGGTCGTCACGCTGCTCGTCCTCGCCATCTCCGGCCTCCGGGGTGGGGGCGCCACGCCCGTCGCGACGGCAACACCGAGCCGCCCGGCCTCGACCGCCGCGGCGACCGCCCGACCCAGCACGGCGCCATCGACCGCACCGAGCACGAGCGCCGTGCCCGAGCCCACGTCCTCCAGCGCCCCGACCATGGCTCCCACCGCGCGGCCCACCACCTCGCCGGGCCCGACGGAGACGTTCCGGACCTACAAGGTCAAGTCCGGCGACACGCTCAGCGGGATCGCGAGCGACTTTGGGACGACCTCACGCGCGATCGCCGACCTCAATGGGATCAAGGTGAGCACGACGCTCCATATCGGGCAGATCCTGAAGATTCCGAACCCCTGAGGTCGAACCTGGGCGGGGCTAGCGCTGGCAGCCCCGGCACCATGTCGTCGCCTCGCTCCGCGAGCTGACCTCGCTCAGGCGCGTGCCGCAGCGCGGGCAGGCCTCGCCGCCCCGCAGGTGCACCGCCAGGAAGTCGCGGACCTGCTTCTCGAACGTCGGTGGGACTCGCTCCTCGAGCACGTCGATCGCGCGCGCGAGGGTGGTTCGCGTCGCCTCGTACAGCGCGTCGATCTCTTCAGGGGCCAGCGAGGACCGCCGCCGGAACGGGCTGAGCTTCGCTGCGTGCAGGATCTCGTCGCTGTACGCGTTGCCGATGCCCGCCACGAACGCCTGGTTTCGGAGGAGCGACTTCAGCTCGCCGGGGTGGCGGCGGACCCGCTGCCGCCAGACCTCGAGGGTGAGCTCCGGGGAGTCGGCGTCGGGGCCCTGCTCGGCGTTTTCGAAGGCCGTGACCGCGCGCGAAACGCCCGCGGGCAGGACGTAGACCTTGCCCATCTGGCTCGGGTCCCGGTAGCGCAGCTCGGCGGCGGCGGCGTCGCCCGGCAACCAGTTCGCCCCCTTCGTCCAGCGCGCCACCTTCTTCGGCACCGCGGTCCGCGGGCCGAAGCCAAGAATCACCGCGGTGCCCTGTGGCAGCTTGGCGCCCGGCAGCGCGAGCTGGAAGCGGCCGGTGAGCATGGCGTTGACCACAATTCGATCGCGGTCCAGCTCGAGGACGATGAACTTGCCGCGCCGACGGACCTGGCGCAACTGCTGTCCGACCAGGGCTCCGAGCTCGGCTGGCGTTCCCCGGACGGCAAGCGGCGCGGGTGCCTCTGCCCGCTCGATGGGCCGACCGGAAAGTGCGGCGTGCAGGGCGTCGGCGACGACCGCCAGATCGGGCAATTCGGGCACGGCCGCGAGATTGTAGCCGCGTATTCATGCGTGCTAGACTCCGCGGGCCCTTCGGGGCGGAACTGCACAACACCACGCTCAACCCGATGCGACCACGAAGGAGCGGACCGCGGACCCACCAACCGACGGACCACTTGCTCGCAGGACTGACGGCCTGAGCGGTGTGCTCGGGCCGTTTCGATTCGAGGGAGCTCGTGGACAGGAGAAAGAATTGACCGAAGAGCAACAGGGCGGGACGATGCCGCCGGCCGAAGCGACCGCCGAGGCCCCGACATCCGAGCAGCCCGCCGGCACGGTAGCCGTCGCCGACGAGCCCGCCACCAGCCCGAGCCTCGACACCGAGGCGATGGCTAGCGACACACCCGTACCGGACGAGGCGCCCGCTGCAACCGCGGCACCCGAGGCAGTTGCCGAGGACGTCGCCGCGACCGCGGACGCGCCGATCGCCGACGAGACCGTGCCCGAAGCGCTCGCCGATGAGGCTGCGCCCGAACCGGTCGAGACCGGAACGGTCGAACCGATCGCCGACGACGAGATCATGGAGGCTCCTGCCGCCGCTGAGGACGACGTCGACGAGGGAGTCGCGGTCGAGCCCGAGATGGCTGCAGAGCCGGAGGCCGCCGCCGTCGAGCCCGAGGCGGCGGTGCCGGCCGCACCGGCGCCGAAGCCCGTCCCGACCGGCCCCGAGCCGACGACCATGGCGGAGCTCCTCGCCGAGCAGGACTCGGACATCAAGAGCTTCAAGCACGGCGACGTCGTCGAAGGCTCCGTGGTCCGGATCGACAAGGACGAGATCCTGGTCGACATCGGCGCCAAGAGCGAGGGTGTCGTCAGCAACCGCGAGCTGTTCGGTCGCAACACCGAATCCCAGCCGGCCCTCAACGTCGGTGACGTAGTGCTCGTGTACGTGCTCCAGCCCGAGTCGCCGGAGGGCCACGTGGTCCTCTCGCTGCGCCGCGCGGGCCTCGAGCGCAAGTGGCGCTCCATGCAGGAGCAGTTCGAGGCGGGCGTCATCATCGAGGCGCCGGTCATCGACCACAACAAGGGCGGCCTCATCGTCGACTGCGGCATTCGCGGCTTCGTGCCGATCAGCCAGATCGTCGACTTCCCGCGCCGGCCCCAGAACGACCAGCCGCGCGACGCCGCGCAGGAGATCGCCGAGAAGCTCCAGCCGTTCGTCGGCCGGAAGCTGCGGCTCAAGATCCTCGAGGTCAACCGCAAGGCGAATCGCCTCATCCTGTCCGAGAAGGTGGCCCTGTACGAGGAGCGGCGCGAGAAGCGCGATGAGCTCTTCAGCAGCCTCCAGGTCGGCCAGAAGGTCACCGGTCACGTCCGGTCGATCGCGCCGTTCGGCGTCTTCATCGACCTGGGCGGGATCGACGGCCTGGTCCACAAGAGCGAGCTCTCCTGGAACAAGGTCAACAACCCGGAGACCGCCTACGCCATCGGCGACGAGGTCGAGGCCGAGGTGATC
>JANLSG010000245.1:0-9853 GCA_031362295.1 Chloroflexota bacterium | reverse complement strand
GCAGATCGTCGGCGCGGTGGATCTCGCGGGCATGGACATCGTCGAGGTCTCGCCCCCGTACGACTGGGCCGAATCCACGGCGATGATCGCGAACCGCGTCGCGCTGGAGGCGATTTCCGCGCTCGCGGTGAAGCGGCGCGCGGGCACCGCGGTCAGGTTCGAGCGAGCCGTCACCGCTCGCACGGGATGAGCGCCGCCGCCTCCGCCGATGCCATCGCGAGGCTGTACGACCTCGACCTGAGCGTCGACCCGGGCGACGTCGAGCTGTACCTGGCACTAGCCAAGCGCACAGAGGGCCCAATCCTCGAGCTCGCGATCGGCTCATGCCGCATCGCAGCGCCGCTCGCAGCCGCGGGCTATCGAGTCGTCGGCGTCGACATCGATGAGGCGATGATGGCGCGCGGCCGCGCCCGACTGGCGACGACCGGGCGCAAGGCCGCCGACCGCGTCGAGATGGTCGAGGCGGACATGACGGAGGCCGCGGACCACCCGGCCGTCGTCGCCGGCGGTCCGTACCGGCTCGCGATCCTCGCCCTGAACTCCATCCTGATCCTCACGACCCCGGCGCGCCAGCGAGCTGCACTGCGCGCCATGGCCCGCGCGCTCGCGCCCGGCGGCATCGCGGTCGTCGATGCCTGGCTGCCGGTTCCGGCGGACCTCACCGCGTTCGATGGCCGGCTCTCGCTGGACTGGCTGCGCACGGATCCCGAGACCGGCCTGGAGGTCACGAAGTCCAGCGCGGCGTGGTTCGACCCCACCAGCCGACTCGTGACCCTGATCACGACGTTCGAGGAAGGGGCGCCGGGGACCGCTCCAGTCCGTTGGACGCGGCAGGATGCGCTGCGGATGATCACCGCCGACGAGCTGATCGACTACGCCGCCGACGCGGGCCTCCAGGTGGAGCAGCTGGCAGGCGATCACGAGCTCGGTCCGATGTCCCCAGGGAGCGATCGAGCGGTACTTTTGGCTCGTAAACCCCCGTCCGCCTGACGGGCTCCGGATCGGACCGTCCCTCGTGGTACCGTTCCGACGATGGCCTCCGGTGATCAGATTCGCCTGCTCCTCGTCGAGGACGTACCCCAGGTCGCCCAGTACGTCCGAGGACTGCTGAACGCCCAGAGTCAGGTGCGCCTCGTCGACATCGTGTCCGACGGGACCGTCGTGCCGCAGCGAATCAGCGAGCACCGACCCGACGTCGTCGTCGTCGACGCCCTGCTCCAGGGTCGGCTGCGTGGCATGCAGCTCGTGAAGCAGCTCCACGATGCGAAGACCGGCGTGCCGGTCATCGTCCTGACCGTGCCCCAGAACCCGGTCAACATCGATCCCGACAAGGGCATCGACGAGGTCCTGTCGATGCCGTTCAACGGCTACGACCTGATCACCCGCATCGCGAGCGTGCACAAGACCGCATCGGCGGCGACCGAGAAGGGCCCGAGCCGGCTCGTCGTGGTCTTCGCCCCGAAAGGCGGCGTCGGCAAGTCAACGATCGCGTTCAACCTGGGCGTTGCCGCCTCGGGACTTGGGCTGCGCACCGCCCTGGTCGACGGCAGCATCCAGTTCGGCGATCTCCGCGGGCTGCTCAAGGCCCCGCGCGACGCGCCGTCCATGCTCGATCTCCCGACGGATCGGATCTCCGAGACGGACCTCGCGGACGTGCTCTGGCGCGGACCCGCGGAGGTGGACGTGCTCCTCGCGCCGCCGCGCATCGAGATGGCCGAGATGGTCCTCATCCGCGACGTCGAGAAGACGTTGTCGCTCATGCGCCGGCTGTACGACCTCGTGATCGTCGACACGGGCGTCGGGCTGGACGAGCTGACCCTCGCCCTCCTCGACCAGGCGGACACCATCCTCGAGATCGTGACCTATGACGCCACGACCATCCGCAACACGATCGCGATGGCGGAGACGTTCCAGAAGATCGGCTACCCGCCGAGCAAGGTCCAGTACCTCGTCAACCGTGCCGACGCGGCCGCCGGCATCGATCCGAACGACCTGCGCGTGGCGCTGGGCCGTGAGCCGGAGTTCAAGATCCGGTCGGAGGGCCAGGTCGTGGGTCCGGCCAGCAATCAGGGCACGCCGTTCGTGACCTCGGACCCCGGCGCGGGCGTGAGCCGCGACGTCCTCGAGATCGCCCAGGCGCTGTTCGGGCGCTCGCTCGCAGGTGGTCGCAAGCCCGCGCTCGCCGGCGCCCGGTAGCCCGTCGGGTAGGAGGAACGCCACATCGGCGTAGCATCCACCGGGTGACCGACCAGCGACCAATCGGCGTCTTCGACTCCGGCGTCGGCGGACTGACCGTCCTGCGCGAGATCCTTCGCCGATCCCCCGACGAATCCACGATCTACTTCGGCGACAACGCGCGCGCGCCGTACGGCGTCCGACCGGACGAGGAAGTCCGGTCCTTCTCTATCGAGTCGATCGACATGCTGGTCGCGCGCGACGTCAAGGCGGTGGTCATTGCCTGCAACACCTCCACCGCGATCGCGCTGGGAGACCTGCGCAGGCGGTACGACCTGCCGATCCTTGGCGTGATCCGCCCCGGCGCGACGTCCGCAGCGCTCGCCACCCGCAATCGGCGGGTGGGCGTCATCGGCACGCCGGCGACGATCCGGTCGCACGCCTACTTCGCGGCGATCAAGGACGAGAACCCGGCGGTCGAGGTATACGAGCACGCCACGCCGACGTTCGTGCCGATGGTCGAGGCCGGCCTGCTCTCGGGCCCCGAGGTGGAGGCGAGCGTCCGCGAGGCGCTCGCCCCGCTGCTCGGCCTGCGCGACGCGAGCGGCGAGTTCGTCTTCCCGCTGCCGGCCTCGGCGCGCGTGGACGCGCTGCTTCTCGGCTGCACGCACTATCCGCTGCTGCGCGACGCCATCGGAGCGGTCGCAGGGGAGGGGATCGCGATCGTCGATTCCGCGGCCGCGACGGCCTCGGCGCTCGCCGAGCTGCTGTCGATCAACGGGCTGGAGGCACCCGCCGGCTCCGCCTCGCATGTGCAGCTCACGACCGGGGACGTCGATGCGTTCCGCGCAATCGCCGAGCGGATGTTCGGCGAGGCCTTTCCGGACGTGGCCGCCGTCGAGCTGGCGGGTGCCGCGTGAGTGAGATCCGCGGCGATACCCGTGGGGACACCCGACCTTCGCGGCGCGGCTGGCGCTCGCGGGGCTGGCGCGCTGACCGACGATGGCAGGCAGGCTTCATCCTGGGTTCCGCGATCGGCGCCGCCGCGACGGTGCTGGGCCGGCGAGCCGAGCGCGCCGCGCGCCGCGGCCTGGTCGACTGGGGCGCGGTCGAACGCATCGCCATCCGCCGTGCCGAGCGTGCACCGGGTGGCCTGTCCGCGCTCGAGCTGAAGGCGGCGGACGGCGCCTACCGGGAGGCGATGGCCCGCGTCGTGCCGCGCCTCGCCGAGGCACTGGGGACGACCCTGCCGGGTGTCGTCGAGCGCGCGTCGGTGGTCGACCGGGCGGGCTGGATCCGTGCCAACGTCGGGACGTTCCGCTCGCTCATCTCGCGCATGGAGCAGGACCTGCTGGACCAGGTGGTGCCCGAGGGTGGCGGCCTCACCCGCGCCACGATGGCGTTGGCCAATCGCTGGGTGACGAGCCAGCAGCTGGGCTTCCTGCTCGGGTTCATGGGCACACGCGTCCTCGGGCAGTACGACCTCGCGATGCTGTCCGCGGAGGCCGAGGACGGCCGCCTCCTGTTCGTCGAGGAGAACATTCGCGGCACCGCGCACGCACTCGGCATCCCGGTTGCTCCCTTCCGGACCTGGATTGCCCTCCACGAGACCACGCACGCGTTCGAGTTCGAGGCGCACCCCTGGCTGCGGCCGTACCTCGCCGAGCGCCTCGAGCGCCAGCTCAGCCTGTTCAGCGGCAATGCGTCCACGCTGGGTCGTGACACCCTCCGCGCGATCGGGCGCACGCTCCGTGGCGATTCCACCGGTGAGCACTGGATGGAAACGATCATGGGCGACGAGCAGAAGCGCCTGTTCCGCGAGACGCAGGCCGTGATGAGCCTGCTGGAGGGCTTCAGCGACTACATCATGGACGAGGTGGGTCGTGGCCTGGTCGAGGGCGTCGAGGAGATCTCCGCGAGATTCCATGATCGTCGTCAGCGACGCACCGGCTTCGAGCGCGCGGTCCTCCGGCTCACCGGCATGGACCTCAAGCTCGAGCAGTACGCCAAGGGTGAGCGCTTCGTCCGCGCGATCGCGGAGGCGCGTGGCCGACCTGCCCTCGCGCGCATCTGGGACGGACCCGAGTCGCTGCCGTCCGCCGAGGAGATCGCCGATCCCAACCTGTGGATCGCGCGGGTGCTGGCGTGAGATCCGCCGCGGGGCCCGGTCGCGGCCCGAACGGCGTCCCGCTCGCCATCGCGGTCAGCCCGATCCTCTCGGCGCGCATCCGCGCCCAGGACCTGGAACGGATCCGGGCGGCGGCGCCCGGCGCGCGCATCGTCAACCTCTCGGTCGAGGGGCTGGCGGACGGTCCGGTCGATGACGTCGAGGTCCTCCTGCGAGGCTGGCTGGTCGCCGAGGCGTTCGATCGCCTGCTGTTGCGCGCGCCGCACCTGACCTGGGTCCACTCGGCGACGTCCGGCGTTGAGCGCGCCCTGACGCCCGCGGCGCTTGCGCGCGACGTGCTCGTCACCAACGCCCGGGGCGTCTTCTCGCGCCCCATTGCGGAGCACGTGCTCCTCATGATCCTCGCGGTGAGCCGGCACCTGCCCGAGCTGCTGGAGCTCCAGCACGAGCGGACGTGGCAGCCACTCGAGGGCCGCGAGCTCCGGGAGCTCACGGTTGGAATCGTCGGCTACGGCTCCCTTGGCAGGTCCGTGGCGAGTCTCGCTTCCGCGTTCGGTGCGCGGGTGATCGCGATGCGCCGCAGGCCAGACGCGGCAGAGACGCGGCCCGCGCGCGATCCCGGAGCCGATGACGGTGACGTCTTCCCGTTCGAGCCCCGCCTGGATCGCCTGGTCGGGCCGGATCGGCTCCACGAGCTTCTCTCGGAGTCGGACATCGTCGTCCTTGCGGCCCCACTCACGCCCGAGACGGAGGGGATGATCGACGAGGCAGCGGTGGGCGCGATGAAGCGCGACGCATGGCTCATCAACGTGGCGCGCGGCCGGCTGATCGACGACACGGCACTGATCCGGGCACTGCGCGAGAATCGCATCGGCGGCGCCGCGCTGGACGCGTTCCGCGACGAGCCGCTGCCGCAGGCCTCCCCGTACTGGGAGCTTTCGAACGTGATCATCACCCCGCATACCGCGTGGTCGTCCGCGCGGGTCCTCGATCGGAGCGTCGACCTGTTCTGCGACAACCTCGTGCGATTCAGCCGCGGTGAGCCGCTGCGCAACGTCGTCGATCCGAGCGCGGGCTACTAGACAGCGGTGCAGATCGCGATCGTGGGGCTCGCCGGCAGCGGCAAGACCACCGTCTTCAACACGCTGACCCGCGGCCACGCGCAGACCGGCGGGTTCGGGGCGCTCACGCTCAACGTGGGTGTGGTCAAGGTGCCCGACGCGCGCCTCGACCGACTCGCCGAGATCTTCAAGCCCAAGAAGATCGTCCACGCCGATGTCACCTACGTGGACCTGCCGGCGCCCCCGGCATCGTCGGAGGGCCACGTCGGCACCGAGGAGCTGCCCGCCGAGCACCTCGCCCGGCTGCGTGAATCCGACGCCATGCTCCACGTGGTCCGCGCGTTCGACGACCCGTCGCTGCCGCACCCGTCCGGCTCGGTGGACCCGGCGCGGGACCTGGAGCAGCTCGACCTCGAGTTCATCCTTGCGGACCTGGCGATGGTCGACCGCCGGCTCGAGCGGCTCGGCTCCAGCGGCCGGCACGGGACGCCCGCGGAGCGCGAGTCGAACGAGCGCGAGGAGGTCATCCTCCGCCGGCTCAAGAGTTCCCTCGAGGCGGGCCATCCGATTCGCGACGCCGGGATGTCCGACGACGAGGCCAAGGCCGTGCGCGGCTTCCGCTTCCTGACCGAGAAGCCGGTCCTCGTGCTGCTCAACGTCGGCGAGGGAGATCTGGCAGGCGCGGGGGCGCTGACGGATCGCATCCTCGCCGGCTACGCGCACCAGCAAGCGATGGTCGATCACCTCTCCGCGAAGATCGAGATGGAGCTCGGCGAGCTCGATCCGGCCGATGCGGCGACGTTCATGGAGGAGCTGGGCATCGCGGAATCCGGGCTGGAGCGCGTGATTCGCCTCTCGTACCGGCTCCTCGGGCTGATCTCCTTCCTCACCGCCGGCCCCGACGAGGTCCGCGCCTGGCCGGTTCCCGAGGGTTCGACGGCGGTCGACGCCGCGGGGGCGATCCACACGGACCTTGCGAAGGGCTTCATCCGCGCAGAGACCGTGGGCTACGACGATCTCGTGCGGCTCGGCTCGCATGCGGAGGCGCGCAAGGTCGGCCGCCTCCGCTCGGAGGGCAAGACGTACCGCGTCGCCGACGGCGACGTGATGGAGATCCTCTTCAGCCGGTAGCGCGCAAATCGAGCTGCGGGCGCGGCGCCTCGAGCGCTAGTTCCGGTCGAGGTTCTCGCTGCGGCTGAGCTCCGGGTCGTAGTCGGCGAGCAAGGTGCGGAACTCCGGCGTCTCGATCAGCTCGTCGTCGAGCGCGATCAGCCGGTTCTCCTTCTCGATCGGCGAAATATGGACCGATGCGCTCAGGCGGGTGTCGGAGACGTACGTGAAGCCGTGCTCGCGTTCGAGCTCGAGGGCGATAGCCTCGATCAGGGTATCGTCCTCGTGCGTGTCCTGGACCTGCGTGCGAACGGCCTGGACAAGCTCGAAGAAGTCTTCCGGCTCGAAGTCCTCGTCGTGAACCAGGAGCAGGTCGGTGAAGATCTCCTCGTCGCCTTCATGCAACTCGTAGAAGTACAAGCGGGAACTCCGATGTGGGTTCGTGTGGGCGAGCAGGATACCCCGTGATGCCTGCTCGACCGATCGTCCTGGTTGTCGGCGCCGCATCGCGGGATGTGGTCGACGACGACCCGCGTGGCTGGCGGCTCGGCGGCACGGTCACCTTCGCGTCGCTGGCGCTCGCCCGCTTCGGGTTCGAAGTCTGGGCGCTCGTGGGCGCCGACGACGAGGCAGCCGGAGCCTCGGAGCTCGACCTTCTTCGCTCAGCGGACGTCTCGCTGGCGATCGCGCCGCTCGGATCAGGCCCCGTGTTCGACAACGTCCGGCACATCCTGCACTCGGCGTCCGATCAGCTTCCGCTCACGGCGCTCCCGCGTCGCTGGACCTCGGGCTTCGACGGCGTGCTCTTCGTGCCGGTCGCCGCCGAGGTTGGCGAGGATTGGGCGATGCTCGCGAGCGGCGACCCACCGCCGCCCGTCGGCCTCGGTTGGCAGGGCCTGCTCCGCTGGCTCGCCGCCGGCGATCTCGTTCGGCCCGCGCCGCCCGTAGCGACAGCGCTGACCCGTGCCGCACGACTCGTGGTCATGAGCCGCGAGGACGTGTCGCCGGGGACCACGCCCGACCAGATGCTCGCGTTCCTCGACCCCCCGGCGACGCTCGTCTGGACCGAGGGCGCCGACGGAGGGCGCGTCCTCCGTCCCGATGGGCACGGTGGGCATGTGGAGGACCGCTACCCGGCGATCCCGTCAGAAACTGTCGTCGATCCAACCGGCGCCGGCGACGTCTTTCTCGCTGCGTGGCTCGCGGCGACGATCAGCCCATCGATCGGGGATCCGGATGGCGCCACCGCGTTTGCCGCGGCGGCGGCTTCGCTCACGATCGAGGGGCCGGGTCTGCTTGGCGTGCCGGAGCTCACTGCGGTTCGGGCGCGGCTGACGCGGGCTCGCATGACCCGTGCGCCGAGTCGCGCGAGTCGGCGCCCGAGCGAAGTCTCCAATCGAGGGAGCGGCCGCCCGAGCCAGGCCTGACGCTCGGCGAGGCGCAGCGCAGCCGTTGCCGCTTCCGCGGCGCCGGCGAGATCGCCGAGGCGGTGCTCGCGGAGCTTGGCGACCTCGACCCAGGCCAGCGCGCCGATCGCTCCGCAGCCCGCCGCGAGCGCGATCCAGGCCGCCTCGGCATCGCGGTAGCGGCCGAGGCGTCGGAGCAGCCGTGCCCGGTCCGCGATCATCCGCGTCTCTGTCCACGGCGCGTCCCGCCGGCTCGACTCCGCGGCGTCCCACGCCGCAACCGTCGCGTATCGACCCGGCGATCCGCCGAAGTCCGGGCGGCGCCGCGGCGACCACCATGGCTCGTCGTCCGGGCGCGACTCGCGAGCTGCGAGCCGGGCTCGTTCCGGCGCCGGTTCGTCGTACTCACCGGTTGCCGGCCGTGACGGGACCGGCGCTGCAGCGAGGGCGATATCGAGGCAGCGCAGCGCTTCGTCGTGCCGGCCTTCGCCGGCGAACGCCCGAGATAGTCCCGCGAGATCGCCTGCGGGAGCCTCGTGCCAGCGCGCGTCGTCCGCGTACCCGCGGTCCACGTGCACGAGCAGCCTCGCCAGGGAGCGCACGTCCTCGTCGTTGTGCCGGACGATGTCGACGATCGGGCCCGGGTCGCCAAATCGAAGGTAGTCGAGGTACCGACCCGGGATCTCCCAACCGGGGATGTCGCCGTGCCGGCGCACGCCCAACAGCTCCGACTCGACGGAGGGCAGGCGCGCGTCCGTCATCCGGTGGCGGAACACGCGGCGGACCAGCGGCAGGAGGTCGAGGTGCCCGTCGTGGCGCGGCGGATCCGAGCCGGCCATGCGATAGCGCGCGACGAGGAGTGGCCAGTCGAAGCCGCGGCCGTTGTACGTGACCAGCCAGCCGTCCCGGGGAATCCGTGCGGTCAGCTCGGCCAGGAGTGCCGGCTCGTCCGCCTGGTCGGGGAGGAGGAGCTGGACCTGCTTGAAGAGGCTTCCCTCCCACCAGCCGAGCCCGACGAGGAACGCAAGCGTGCCGGCCGCCGTGGCGAGCCCGGTCGTCTCCGTGTCGAGGCAGAGGAGGGGAGCGTCGGCGGGTGGCTGCCCGGGCAGCGTCGCGAGGCGCTCCCGATCGACCGGCAGCAGCGTCGTCGGCGACTCGACCAGCACGACCGAGCCAAGCGAGCTCCGCACCAGTTCGCCGCCAACGGCAACCGCCAACCGCTCGGCGCCAATCAGCGACGCTCGTCGGCCATCGAAGACGGGGCGGGGATTCGCCGCCAACCCTGTTCGGAAGTTGGCAAAGCGGCGCTCCAGCCCTGCGGCGCTCATGCCGGGACGCTGTTCCGAGTTTGCTGGCCGTCAGGCGCGCCGAGCGCAAGGCGGCGGGGAGCAGGGTCGGCGAGCGTACGTTGGAGTACGTGAGCCGACCCCGCGGACCCGACAACGCCGCGATCGGCGTGCATGGCGGCCAGCAGGCGGAGCGCAAGGGCCTTGCCATCGATCGTGGGATCAAGGCGGGGCCCTGTACAGGCGGGGCAGCCGCTGTCGCAGCCGCACGCCTCGATGAGCGCCGTCGCGCCGATGACCAGCTCGTCATGGCGCGCGAACAGCCGCTCCGACAGGCCGACCCCGCCCGGAACTGCCTCGTACAGATAGATCGTGGGTGCTTCGGAGTGCGGCGAGCGCACCTGGGTCACGAGCCCGAGGTCGCGCGGGTCGACCATGAGCAGGACCGACGCCACCGCCTGGATCGCCCGCCCCGCCCCGAGCAGCGCGACATCCAGGTCGTCCTTACGCCAGCCCGCCGAAGCGTCCTCCGCGGTGAGCCAGTACGCGGTCGTCTGAAGCTCCAGCTCCGGAAGATCAATCGGCCCCCAGCCGACGTTTTCGTCCGTGCCGAACTTGAGTTTCTTGAACAGCGTCACGAGGCTCGCGACCATGACCTCGCCGTGGACGCGCCGGCCACCCTGCGCC
>JANLSG010000179.1:0-12607 GCA_031362295.1 Chloroflexota bacterium | reverse complement strand
GGCGGCCCACACGATCCTCCGCGAGATCGAGGCGGAGGCAACCGAGCCGGCGTCGATCGATGGCCTGGCCGGTGTCACCGCGCCGGTGCTCCTGGTCCTCGGCTCGATCAGCCGCTCGCCGTTCCGGATCGGGACGGACGCGCTTGAGGCCCGGCTCGCGAACGCGCGTATCACGACGATCGATGGCGCTGCCCATGCCGCGCACCACACCCATGCCGCCGAATTCGTTGCGCTGGTTCAACGATTCCTCGACGAACCGCTGGACAGTCCTCGTAGGATCGACGAATGACTGATCCGACCGAGGAACCAACGACCTGTCCATGGTGCGCCGCGCCTGCCGACACGGAGGCGACGCGGTGCTCGGCCTGCGGCGCGGCCCTCGCCCAGCGTGAATCGATCGGCGGGCTCCGGATCCCGGGCCTGACCTCGGTTGATCCCGCGCTGGAGGACTTCGACAAGCGACCGCTCCACATCCGGGGCCCGAGCCCCACGCAGGGCCTGGCGCCGGCGTTGATCGTCGGCGCGCTTGCGGGTGGACCCGCCGGGCTCGTGGCCATGGGCGGGGTCGCTGCGCTGGCGGGCGTCGAGTTCGCCGCGAACCAGCACGACGGCACCGACGCGCAGGAGCTTGCCGACGTGGGCCGGCCGAGCGAGGTCCTCCTCCAGGCGCTGGGCAACCTCGATGACGACGCCACTGCCCAGGCACCGGCACCGCCGCCGGCAGACGATCCGAACGACGCCGCAGACGACGATCGCGGGATGGCCGTCTGGCGGGACCTGCCCGTGGCGGACCTGCCCGTGGCGGACCCGGATTCGAGCGGGGAAGGGTCCGTCTGACCCGTCGTTTCCGGCCGACTGACCCGGATCGTGAATCCGGGCCCGGGGCTACCATCGGCGGGCATGACTGACGAACGACCATATTCCCCCGGCCTCGAGGGGGTCGTCGCTGCCGAGACGGCGCTCGGCTACGTCGACGGCGAGCGCGGGCGGCTGCTGTACCGGGGTTATCGCATCGGCGACCTCGTCGACCATGGGACGTACCCCGCCGTTGCGAACCTGCTCTGGACCGGCGGCTGGGATCCCGATCACCACCTGCCCACGTCGCCCGTGCCAGCGGCTGTCATGACCGCTCTGCGAGCCCTGCCCGCGACGGCCAAGCCGATGGACGCGCTGCGTACCGCCGTATCCGTCTGGGGTGCTGCGCAAACGCTCGACTGGCCCCCGACGCCCGAGCAGGCGCGTGCGCTGACCGCGTTCTCTCCGTCCGCGCTCGCCGCGTTCGCTCGGTTGCGGCGCGGCCTGGAGCCCATCGAGCCGGATCCGACACTGGACCTCGTACCAGGCTTCCTCTATCAGCTCAACGGCGAGCGGGCCGATCCCGCGACGGCGCGGGCGCTGGACGCCTACTTCATCGTCGGCGCGGAGCACAGCCTGAACGCGTCGACGTTCACGGCTCGCGTCATCACCTCCACCCGGAGCGACCTGGCGTCGGCGGTAGTGGGGGCGATCGGCGCGCTGAAGGGGCCACTCCACGGCGGGGCGCCGTCGGAGGTCGTGGAGCAGATCCACAACGCGGGCTCGCCCGAGAACGCGGAGAAATGGGTCCGCGAGACGATCGCCAAGGGCGAGCGGCTCATGGGCTTCGGGCATCGCGTGTACCGCGCCTATGACCCGCGCGCCGCCGCGCTGCGCAAGGTCGCCGAGTCGATGGAGCACAAGCCGGACTGGCTGGAGCTCGCGATCGCGGTCGAGGACGTCGCCCTGCGCGTGCTGGCGGAGCTGCATCCCGAGCGGGCGCTCAAGACGAACGTCGAGTACTACGCAGCGCCCGTGCTGATGGGCGTCGGGCTCACGCCGGACCTCTTCCCGGCGACGTTCGCGCTCGCGAGGCACGCCGGCTGGACCGCCCACATCATCGAGCAGGCCGGCGCGAACCGGATCATCCGCCCGGACGCCCGCTACACCGGCCCTGGGGAGCGCGACCTCCCGGCCTGACCCGGCTGATCCGCCAGGCACAACTACGGCGTAAAGTTCGACAGAGGTTGCTCCTCGCCCAAGGAGGTCGCGTCGTGCTCGCCCGATCGCTTACTCGCCTCATGGATGCCCAGGGTCGCTGGACGAAGCCGCTGGGCGACTTCGTGCATCGAATCATGAACGCGCTATTCAGTGCGATGCCCGCCGTCCGGGATTTGCTCATTGGCCGGTGGCTCGGCCATCCCCTCCATGCGGTGCTCACCGACGCCCCGATCGGGATCCTGTTCCTCGTGATCGTCTTCGACGTGGTTCGCCAGCCCGAGGCTGCCGGGTGGGCGCTCGGCGTGGGGATCCTGAGCATGCTTGCTGCGGCCCTCGCCGGCTACGCGGACTACGCCGACACGGACGGGAAGGCGCGCGAGCGGGCGACGCTCCACTCCACCCTGATGCTGGTGGCGCTCGTTGGCTACGCGCTGTCGTTCTTCCTGCGGCTCGGACCTCCAGGGTTCGGGTTCATCGACGTGCCGGGCGCATTCCTGATCTCGGTCTTCAGCTTCCTCGTGATGTCCGCCGGGGCGTACGTCGGCGGCGACGTCGTGTACGTCCTCGGCAACATGGTCAACCGGCACGCGTTCCGAGGCGCGGGCACGAAGTGGATCGCGCTCGAGCCCGCGGAGGTCGACGCGGACGGCTCCATCCCGGAGGGCAAGCCGGTGAAGGCCAAGCTCGGCGTCAACCAGCTGGTCCTCGTGCGACAGGGCGAGACGATCCTTGCATTGCATGACACGTGCGCCCACGCGGGCGGACCGCTCAACGAAGGCAAGGTCGTCGATGGCACCATCGAGTGCCCCTGGCACGCGACGCGGTATGAGCTCGCGAACGGGCACGTGGTTCGAGGCCCATCCGTGTACGACCAGCCCGCGTACGACGTCCGCGCCCGCGAGGGTGGCGGCTGGGAGGCACGGCGCCAGGGTAGCTGAGCCGCCACCATGCGGGGATGCAGGCCCCGCGGATCCTCGTGCTGCCGGAACCGTGCCTCGTCGTGCTGATCGGCGCCGCCGGCTCGGGCAAGTCAACGCTCGCCGCGCGGCTGTTCCCGCCGGAGACCATCCTTTCGTCCGACGCGTACCGCGCGCTCGTGTCCGGCAGCGAGGCGGACCAGCGCGCCACGAAGGTGGCCTTCGCGATCCTTGACCGCGAACTCGAGCGACGACTCGCTGCGGGTCGCACGGCGGTCGTCGATGCCACCAGCGTGACGCCGTTCGCGCGCCGCGGGCTCCTTCGCCGCGCCGCCAGGCACGGCATCCCGGCGGTCGCGATCGTGCTCGGCCTGAATCCCGCGGTCGTGCTGGATCGCAACGCGCAACGCCCCGGCCGAGTCGTTCCCGAGGTCGCCGTGCGGCGACAGCTGGCGGATCTCGCGCGCTCGCTTCAGCCTGGCGTCCTCGAGGGCGAAGGCTTCGAGGCGATCCACGTCATCCGCTCCGTGGGAGAGCTGGACGCGCTCGCGGTGGAGTGGCGGCCCTAGACCGCCGACGCCCCCGCGATCAGCGCGACCGCCGCGCCGGCGGCCGCGATACCCACGGCGTGGATCCTGGTCACCCGCTCGCGCAGGACGAGCGCCGCGAGGATCGTCGTGATCACCGGGTAGAGCGCCGCCAGGATGGCCGCGATCGCGAGCGGCCCGACGGCGATCGCCGCGAGGTATGCGGCCGTGGCGGACATGTCGATGACCCCGATCCCGACCAGGGCGGGCCATAGGCGCCGGTCGACTCGCCACGGCTGTCGGCGAACGAGGAGCCACGCGCAGATCGACAGCACGGAGGTCAGGCGGATCACGACGACCGGCGACATGATCAGCCCGTCCGTCAGCCCAGAGGCGGCGATCGTGAACACGGCGAAGGTCACGCCCGCCACGACTGCGTACCAGATGCCGCTCGGACGGCCATCGGGTGCCGCCGGGGCCCGGGAGACGAGAATCACGCTGATCACTGCGAAGGCGATCCCCGCGATGGTGACGATCGACGGCACGCCGTCCGTGAGGAACCCGAAGCCTACCGGCAAGGTGGCCGTGATCACGGCCGCAACCGGTGCCACGACGCCCATGCGGCCCAGGCTGAGGCCCCTGTACAACAGCGCGAGGCCCGCCGCGCCGAGCACCCCGCCGGCGATGGAGATCGCGAGATCGAGCGGCTGCATCGCGGGCTCGTGGACGAACGTGAGGATCGCGAACCCGACAACGAGGCTGGCGAGCTGGCTCCCGAGCAGGACGCCGAGCACCGGACCGCGACGGCTGGCGAGCCCGCCGCCGAAATCTGCGAAGCCCCAGCCGAGCGAGGCGAGCAATCCAAGGATGACGACCTGCATCCGCCTATGATCGCGAATGCCCATGCGTCGCGTCGCCGCGCTCCTCGCAGCCCTCGCCATCGCCGGCTCGGTGGCCGTCCCGGGCGTTCTCGCGTCGATGACGCTCCCGCCGTCGCGCGAAGGCGTGTACGTCTATGACCTCGCCGAGATCTGGAGCGCGGGTACGGAGGCGCAGGCGCAGGCCATCGCCGAGGCGATCAAGACGCGCACCGAGGCCCAGCTCGCGATCGTGTCCTGGCCCAGTGATGACGGCGACGTCTCGACCGAGACCGCCCGGGTCGATGCCATCACGATCATCAACACCTGGGGCGTGGGCCGCGCAGGCGTGGATGACGGGCTCGTGGTGCTCTTCGACATGGACAGCGGCAGCAAGAACCACGGCCAGATCTACGTCTACGCGGGCAAGGGCTTCGTCGAGCGATACCTGAACCCGGACGAGGCGAAGGTCGTCGTCGACGAGACGATGCTGCCGCTGGCGATCGATGGCGACATCGACGGTGCACTGCTGGCCGGCCTCCGCAAGATCGATCATGTCGTCCAGCCGAACGGCAACCCGGACCGCGGCACGCAGAACCTGATCAACGGGCTCCTCGTCGCGTTCGTGCTCGGCATGGGGCTGCTCGTGTTCGGCCAGTTCCTGCGCACCTGGTGGGAGCGCGGGCGCGACGCCGAAGTCCCGCTGATCGACGACTCGGTGCTCATGCCGACTCCCCCGCCGGGGCTCACCCCGGCACTCGCCACCGTGCTCCGCAACAACGGCGTGGACCGGGACGCGTTCACCTCCGCGCTGGTGGACCTCGGCCACCGGGGCCTCGTCACCTTTGATCAGGCCGACGGCGATTCGAAGCACGTCGATCTCGTCATCCCGGCGGAGCCGCTCATCGACCCGAACTCCCTGGAGGCCCGGCGGCGGCCGCTGGGGGCCGCCGAGAGCCAGCTCGCGAGCTCCGTCGCGGCGAAGTCCATCGGCAACCGGTTGAGCTATACGCAGCTGAAGACGGGCGAGGGCGCCAAGCTCTACGAATCGTTCAAGAAGAACGCGGGGCGAGCGGCAAAGGCGGCCGGGTTCTTCCGTGAGGATCCCAATTCGCTGCCGGCGAAGTGGGCGGGCATCGCCATCGGGCTCATCGTGGCCGTGGTCGTGTTCGGGTTCATCTTCGTGTTCGACACCTCCGACAACTCGGAGCTGTTCCGGCCCGGCAAGGGCTTCTTCCTCGTCCCGATGCTGATCTCGATCGGGCTGGGAATCACGACCGCGGTGTTCAGCGGCAGGCTCGTGGCACGGACCCAGGACGGCGCCCAGGCGCTGGGCATGGCGCTCGCGTACAGGAACACCCTGCGCTACGAGCTGAAGAAGGCGCACACGGTCGACGAGGCCGTCGAGGAGACGAAGAGCAAGCTGCCCTGGATCACCACGCCGGACCTGCTCACGGTGTGGGCGGTGGCGTTCGGGCTCAAGGACGAGATCGACGACCTGATCAAGGAGACGTTCGAGACCGCGCAGCGCTCCGGGTCCACGTACTGGGCGCCCGCCTGGTACGCCGGGACCGGCGGTCTCAGCTCCGTTGGCAACCTCGCCAGCTCCATCGGGTCCATCTCGACAACCCCGAGCTCCTCGTCGGGCGGTGGCTACGGCGGCGGGGGCGGCGGCGGGGGCGGCGGCTCCGGAGGCGGCTTCTAGGCCGTCGGGGCGAGCTCCGGCTCCGGCTCCGGCTCCGTATCGTCCGGAATGTCGTCCGGCGAGAGCGCGGTCGCAGGCGCCAGCTTCGCAACGGCATCGGCCGTCGCGTCGTACCGGTCCGACGTGGTCAGGTAGATGACCTGGAAGTCGCGGCTGATGTCGTGGAGCAGCTCGAGGGCGCGCGTCGCACGGTCGTCGTCGAGCGTCACGAACGGATCGTCGAGCACGAGGGGCGGCCGTCGATCGCCGGTCACGAGGCGGACAAGGCCGATCCGCGCGGCGAGATAGACCGAGTCCAGCGTGCCCTGGCTCAGCGTCGTGACGTCCACCCAGTCGCCCCGCTCCGGGGCGAACACGCGGAGGCCCAGGTTCTCGTCGTCCACCTTGACGCGCTTGTAGCGGCCCGCGGTCACCCGATCGAGGTCGCCGACCATCGTCTTCTCGAGGTAGCGCGTCGCGGTCCGGATGGTCGCCCGCTCCGCAGTGTCGAGGGCCTTGAGTGTGGCGTCGTAGACGCGGTTGCGGCGCTGGAGCGCCGCGAGCTGCTCCGCCCAGGTCGTCGCGCTCTCGGCGTGCGCGGCAACCTCCTCCGCGTCGACCGCGTTCTGCTCCACCCTGGCGCGAGCCTGCGCCTCGGTGTCGCGCGCAAACCCGAGCTTGCGATCGGCGTCGGCGACGGCGACCTCTAGCCGCTCACGTGCGCGGGATTCGTGGGCGATGGGCCCGAGCTGCTCCAGGGCGCCCGTTTTCTGTTCGATGTCCAGCGCGGCCTTGTCGCGTAGCTCCGGCAACGTGTCGGTCGGCTCGCGCCCGACCAGGCCTTCGAGCTGCGCCCGTAGCCGGAGGATCTGGCTCATATGCGCCTCCTCGGCGGTCACGAGCGTCTCCACGGCGGCGAGATTCGGCATCTCCAGCGCAGCGAGCAGGTTGGAGAGGGTGACCTCCTCCATCTGGAGCTCCTGCTCGAGCATCGACCGGCCGCGCAGCCGGCGCTCGATCTCCTGGGTTCTGAGGTCCTTCGTCTTGCGCAGGTCCATCGCCCGCATCCGCTGCCGGCGCCCGACGAGCGCGAGACCGACGCCGAACAGCACGAGGAGGACGGCCAGGACCGGAGCGCCGGGGATGGCGATGGTGTTGCCGCCGAGCGAGATGCCGAGCGTGCGCAGCTCACGCGGCAGGATGTTCAGGGAATCCGCGGCCACGACGCCGACCGCGAGCAGGATCACGACCATCGCCGCGATCGCGGCCGGACGCCACGAGCGTGGCGTGGGTTCGTCCACGACGAACGACACCTCGACCTCGCCGGCGAGCGCGGCCTTGACCTCGCGAATCCGGATGTCCGACGCACGAACCTTGGACAGCGCGTCGCGTAGCGCGGGTAGCCCGTTCGACGATGGGTGGGATGCCTCAAGACCGTCGATTTGCTTGCTGACGTCCACGGCGCCGCTGTAGCGCTCGAAGCGCTCGCGTGCCTGGTCGCGCTCCGCGATGAGGCGCTCAGCGAGCCGGGCCTTCTCCAGCATGGAGCGCTGATCGGCGAGCTCCGCTTCAACGACCGCCCGGTCCTCGCGGGCCTGGCCCAGCGAATCGCGATCACGCTCCAGCTGCGCGAGGGCCGCCTCGCCGTTGCGCTGGGCAGCGGTTTCGGCGGCGAGATTCGCCTCTGCTGCCTTGAGCTTGCCCGGGTTCTTGTCGCCCTTCGTATTGAGCTCGTAGAGCGCCTTCTCGAGCTTGCGGCGGGCGCGGCTGGTCCCTCGGTCCGCGCCGGAGATCGACGCCTGCAGGCGGTCGCGCAGCGCGGCCTCATCGCGGGCCAGGCCGTCGAGCTCGTGATGCCGGACTGAGGCGGTGGAGCGGAAGAATGGTTCGCTCGGGATGCCGGTCAGGTCGGCGAGCACCTCGTCGGCGCGAGCGGGATCGGTGATCGTCTCGCCGTCGAACTCCAGCTTCACCGTGCCGCGCGCGCCGCGAAATGCCTTCTCGAGCGTGCCGGTCCGCACGCCATCGAGGTCCTCCTGCTCGAACTCGAGCCGCACCCACGGCCGGTCGTCGTCGGCGGAGTTCCACGAGCGCATCCCGTCGAGGTCGGCGGAACCGGATGTCACGCGGCGCGTCAGCGCGAGCTCGATGGCGCGTTGGATCGTGGACTTGCCGGATTCATTCGGGCCGCGGACCACGGTCAGGCCAGGGGCAAGGGCCAAGTCCAGGTCTGCGTGGCGCCGGACGTTGCGCAGCTGGAGGCGGGTGATCCTCACAGGGTGACCTCGGTGCCCGCGAGGAGCAGCCGTCCGAGTCGGAGGGCGTCGCGCAACTCGCCGGCAGTGCCGTTCGCGGATCCGGTCGCGCTGCCGTCACCCTCCGCCACGCCAGCGCCGTCCGCCGCCTCGACCTCGGCGATGCGCGCCTCGAGGTCGCGGATGAACGCCCCGAGCACGGTATCCGGCGAGGCCATCACGCCCTCCGGAAGCGGCGCCACCGAGCGGTCGCGCACGCGCACCTTCAGGAAGCTGTCGCCGAGCTCCGCCTCGACCTCCTCGACATGCACGTCCAGCTCGTCCGGCCGAACGCCGATCAGCTCGACGTCCAGCACCAGGTCCGGGTCCGCACGCTCGAGGAGCTTCGCGACGAGGCCCGGCTGGGAGCCGACCTTGGCAGCGTCGAGCTGGATCCGCTCGAACTTTGTTTTGCCGACCTTGTGCTCGTCGATCGTGACCTGCTTCTTGCCGTCGGAGGCGTCGAGGCTGACGAGGAGCACGTTGCCGGCGCGGTCCTGGTCGAGCGCGATCGGCTCGGGGGCGCCGGCGTACGCATAGACGGTCTTGCCGGCTTTGCCCTTGCTCGTGGAGTGCCAGTGCCCGAGCGCGAGGTAGTCGAGGTGACTCGCGGCGATCTCGTCGGTCGTGATGACGACCTCGTCGCGGTCAGTCTTGCCCTCGATCGCGACCGACGCGTGGAGCAATCCGACGTGCCACGCCGCGCCGTCGTTCGCACGCACGTCCACGCCTTGGAGTGGCGAGTACGGCGCCCGCTTCGTGGCAAAGCAACGCCCGTGGACCATCAGGTCCAGCGCCTTGAGGTGCACGTCCGGATGGTCCGGATCCAGCACCGTGACGAGGTCAGAGCCCACCGCACCGGCGAGCGCGGCGAGGTCGTATGCGCGGTAGATGGACGCCCTGTCGTACACGTCATGGGTGCCCGGCGCGATCACGACGCGGATGCGCGCCTCGACCAGCCGCTTCAGCTGCGCCGCCGCGCGCTCCACTGAGCGGCGCGGCTGCACGTTCGAGTCGAACAGGTCGCCTGCGATCAGGACGAGGTCGACCTTCTCTGCGAGGGCAAGATCAATCGTGGCCACGAATGCGGCGAACTGCCGCTCCCGCTGCGTCGCGGCACGGTCGCCAAGGTCGGCGTGGCGAGCCCCGAGGTGCACGTCCGCGGTATGGAGCAGTCGCAGCATGCCTGTGAGCGGCCTCCCCGTGCGCCCGGCGCCGGCAAGAAGCCTGGCGAGCGGGGCGCCCCCAATTGCTCCCCGCTCGCCTGTGCGAACGGTCGCAGGCCATTGTGACAGGTCGTTTGGCACGACTCCGCCACGGCTCGGCTGATCCGTCCAGGCCTCCGTAGCGGACCGATCCGGTGATCCGGGGTATCCTTCGGCCAGATCACCCGGTGCGCCCAGACCAGGGGACTCCAGACGGCACCATGCGTCGCGCGGCACCGGCTCCGGCCGCTTCCGCGATGCCGTCGAGGGCTCCCGGCGCACTTCTGCCACATCGCCACGCGCTCCGGAGGCTCCCGTGACCTACGTCGATCGAACCCTCAACTGCGTTGACTGCGGCTCCGAGTTCATCCACTCGGCCGACGACCAGAAGTTCTATTCCGAGAAGGGCTTCGTGTCCGAACCGAAGCGTTGCGTGAGCTGCCGTGCCAGCCGCCGCGCCGCTCGCGACACCGGCTATACCGCGACCGACCTCGGTGGCCCGCGCGGCTACGAGCGCGGCGGCACGACCCGCGAGTACTTCGCGGTCCTCTGCTCGGAGTGCGGCAACCAGGCGCAGGTCCCCTTCCGACCGCGGATGGATCGCCCCGTCTACTGCTCCGACTGCTTCCGCAAGGCCAACCCCGACTGAAACCCGCCCGCCCCGGTCGGTGCGGAGTTCGCCACTCGATTCCTGCCAGACGCTACTCCCCGTAGCACGGGGCGCGGTAGCAAGCCCGCTGGAACGGCCGGGGCCAGGGCCAGGCCTCGATTTCATCCCGAGCTGAGCGTGGCCCGGGACGAATCCAGGCGTACATCTGGCGCGTGCCGGTCGAGAAGTGGCTGCGATTTCGCCTCGTGCTACGTCCGCTGACGTCTGGCGGCCTGCTGACTCCGCGGCGCGCTCCGCGGAATCTGCTGCGGGATCGGTGAGCACAGAGGCACCGATACACTCGGCCGGATGACGATTCGGCAGCGCGGGACCCTTGCTGTCGCGATGCTGGGCTCGGCGATCGTCTTTCTCGACGGATCGTTTGTCTACCTCGCGCTGCAACGGATCGGGCTGGAGTTGCCGAGCACGATTCTCGGTCGCCTCGAGGGCCAGACGTACGTCACGTCCGGGTACCTCGCGACCCTCGCCGCGTTCCTCGTGCTGTCCGGCGCGCTGGGGGACTACTACGGGCGACGGCGCATCTTCGTGATCGGGCTCATCGGGTTCGGACTGACTTCGGTCATGACCGGCCTCGCGCCGACGATGGAGCTGCTCGTGGTCGGGCGGATCCTGCAGGGCCTGGCGGGGTCGCTCCTCGTGCCGAGCTCGCTGTCGATCATCACCCACGCCTTCGAGGGCGCGAGCCGGGCCCGCGCATTCGGGCTCTGGGCGGCGGTCACCGCGGCGCTGTCGACGCTTGGCCCTCCGATCGGCGGCATCCTCGTCGAGACCGCGGGCTGGCGATCGCTGTTCCTGATGAACGTGCCGCTCGTAGTGCTCGGCGTGTGGATCGCGCGACGATACATGGACGAGTCCCGGGATGAGGACGCGTCCCGCTCGTTCGACTGGCTGGGCGCGATCGTTGCCGTCATCGCCGTCGGCGGCCTCGCGTTCGGGGCTACGCGTGGCCAGCAGACCCAGTGGCGCGAGCCGGTCGCATTCGCGGCGCTCGGGTTCGGGGCGCTCGCTCTCATCGCCTTCCCGATCCTCATGGCGCGCAGGAAGCACCCGCTGGTACCGCTCAGCCTGTTCCGGATCCGCGCGTTCAGCACGATCAACCTGTCGACCCTGCTGATCTATGGCGCCCTGTACGCGAACTTCGGGTTCCAGGCACTGTTCCTGCAGGGCACCCTGGGCTACAGCCCCCTCGGTGCGGCGCTGACCGGCATCCCGAGCGGAATCCTGCTGACCATCCTGTCCACCCGCGTCGGGGCGCTCTCTGGCCGGTATGGCGTGCGGCGGTTCCTCGTGGCCGGACCGCTGGTCATGGCCCTGGGGTTGTCATGGTGGCTGACGGTGTCCGCGACGTCCAGGCCATGGGTCGCCAACCTCGCCGATGCGTCATCACTGATCCCGCCGATCGACGTCCTCGTGGGGCCGCTCCCGGGCGTGATCGTGTTCGGCCTGGGGCTGTCACTCCTGGTCGCGCCGCTCACTACCGCGCTCATGAGCTCCGTGCCGGTGCGCAATGCCGGCCTCGCGTCCGCGATCAACAACGCGCTTTCGCGGGTCGGTCAGCCGCTGTTCGCGGCCGCCGTGTTCATCGTCGTCAGCGGGACGTTCTACTCGACGCTTGCTGCCGCGGTGCCCGGATCAGACCCGAACTCACCCGCCTTTCGCGCCAGGTACGAGGCCCTGAACCCGCCGCCGAAGGACGCGCCGCCGGCGCTCGCCGCGGCTGCCAAGGTCGCATCCACCGACGCGTACCACCTCGCCGTCATCGTGGCGAGCGGGCTCCTGGTCTCGGGCGCGGTCGTCAACGCCGTTGGGTTGCGAACCGCGACGCCCGGCCGAAAACGTGAAGACGCCGGAAACAGCGAAGCGGGCCGGGAGTAACCCCGGCCCGCTCCTTGGGCAGCTGTTCGGTGGGTGCGAGGGTCAGGCGGCCGGCGGAGCCGGCGGGGGCGCCGCGGCCTTGGGGATGGCCTGATATTCCTTGTAGGCGAACCACGCCATGATGGCGCAACCGACGGCATTGACAATGATGCCGATGCCGTAGAGCCCGAACGAGAACAGGAACGCCAGCGCGCCCAGGGCCGCGAGAATAGCGAAGATCGCGGCGATCCCGGCGATCACGAGGACGATGGTCTGGATAGGGGCGGGCCACTTGATCTGGTTCGGCGAATACTTCAGCCAGTACAGGACGCCGATCACGATAGCGGCGATGAGATCGGTCGATGCCGATCCGAACCCGGAGCTACCGACGATGCCGATGAGGAACGCGATCACGACGATGATCGCGCCGTACATCACCATCTTCTCGTTGGCATTGAGCTTCTTCCAGAACGCTGTGATCGTCGGGGGCATGGATCCCTCCCTCGCAATGTTTGGTGCACACGCAGCACTTGCAGGCGAGAGCGTAGCGTTCGGCGACGCGCGCTGAAAGGGGTTCGTTACA
>JANLSG010000101.1:0-2201 GCA_031362295.1 Chloroflexota bacterium | reverse complement strand
GCGTAGACCTCGCTCGGCAGGACCCCGCGCGAGACCGCGACGGTCGCGAGCACGAACCCGAACTCCCCCACCTGGCCCAGGCCAACGGCGAGCTGTGCCGGATGGGCGGGCAGCTTCGAGGCGCGCGCAAGCAGGTAGATCACGAGCGACTTCGCGAGGGCCACGAGGGCGAGACAGGCGACCAGCCAGCCGAGCCCACGACCCAGCGCGGATGGATCGATCAGCGTGCCGATGGCGACGAAGAAGAAGATCGCGAAGAGGTCGCGGAACGGCAGCAGGCGGCGCCGGGCCTCCTTCGACATGGGGCCCTCGCTGATGGCCAGGCCGGCGATGAACGCGGCGAGCGCGAGCGGGATGCCGGTGAGGAGCGCGCCGGCGCCGGCGATGAACAGGCCCGTCGCGACGGACACGGCAAGGAACAGGTCGTGCTCGCGACGCATGCCCGCGAGCACGCGGGGCAGGAGGCGAGCGCCCAGGATCGCCAGCGCCGCGAAGCCAACCATGCCCAGCAACGTGATGTGGATCGGCTGGCCCGCGCCGATCACGGCGAGCAGGATGATCGCCCCCGCGACGCCCACGACGTCCTGGAGCACGGACCAGCCGATCAGGAGGTGCTCGGTCTCGCGGTCCGTGGTGCGGCGTCGGGAGCGCGTGATGTTGACGACGACGACGCTCGATGACATGGCGACGGCGAGGCCCAGGAGCGCGGCGGCGGTCAGCTCCAGGCCAAGCCAGCTGAACACCGCGAGTGCTGCGCCGAACGTGACGGCCATCTGCACCGGCGCGGCCCAGAGCACGGCCGGGTGTTCGCGCCGGAGCTCGCGCAGGTCCACCTCGATGCCGACCTCGAACAGCAGCAGGATCGCGCCGACCTCGGCGAACAGGCTGACCTGGGCACCGTCGGCCACGTAGCCCGGAGTGAACGGCGAGACGGCGACGCCGACCGCCAGGTAGCCGACGATCGCCGGCAAACTCAGGCGGCGTGCCACCCAGCCGGCGCCGGCTGCGGCGAGCAGGATCGCCCCGACCTCGAGCACGGTGACCGCGGTCTGCTCCATCGGCAAATGGTACGGGTCGATCGGTCACATACGGCTATCGAGCGGATCCGTGGCACGCGAGCTGCGACAAGGTTGTTCGCTTCAGGCGGGCCGCGATCGTGCGCCGGCAATGCGGTTGCTGCCACGCTCAGGGCATGCTGAACGCCATCTTCAAGTTCCTCGTGTTTCGGTTCGCCGGCGCCCGAATCCTGCTAGCGCTGTCGGTGCTCGGCTGGCTCCGCAATCTCATCGGCTCGCGCCGACCAGCCCCGAGGCCGGACGCGCCCGACAACCTGTCAACGCGTCACTCCATGACTGCAAGGCACGACCGTCCAACCTCCTGACAGCCTGCCCAAACGGGGAGGGACGGCGGCGACGCGGCGATTCCTGTCAAAGCGTCGGGCGGATGACGGAAACCGGAGCTCGGTGACGACATACGCACCACTGGGCGCCGATTTGACGGAAACCCGACAGGCCGCGGCGCGGCGAGCCCGCAGCCCGGCGCTGGTAGCGTCAATCCCCGTCAGATGCTCACGGGATGAGCACTCGTCGGAGTGGCCAGGCAGCCCGTCAGCCGCAGCGTGCTCAGCTGGGAGTTGCGTCCGAGGCCCACCTTGTCACGTGCTCGCTCAGCGCACAGATGACAACGATCCGAGGACGAGTGCTCGTGGGGTGGGCAGGTGGCGAAGGCACGCCGAGGCCGTCAAATAGCGCTCACGGGATGGGCGAACGACAGGAGTCGGGGTTCGCGATCGGTGCCGTGGCAACGACTGCGACTTGGGCTCAGGCTTAACCGGCGGCGTGCTCCGCATTCAGCTCGGCGTCCTCTGGGTGGCGCGCGAAATGGGCGGCGAACAGCGGACATCGAGGCGTGACCTTGAAGCCGTTCGCGCGAGCATCAGCGAGAACGTGGCGCACGAGCGCAGACCCGATCCCGCGCCCGCCGAATTCCGGCAGGACCTCCGTGTGCAGCGCGACGAGGCGCGTCCGAACGCGGCCGTAGTCCACCCAGCCGGCAAGTTCGTCGCCGATTCTCGCTTCATACCGGCGCGCCTCCGGCACGTCGACGATTGCCAGCCCCTCGATGGCGCGGATCGGCTTCGTCATGCAGGCGGCTCCGGCTCTTCGATATCGGGAAGGAGTGGCTCGCCCGTGATCAGGCGC
>JANLSG010000080.1:0-10964 GCA_031362295.1 Chloroflexota bacterium | reverse complement strand
CACCCGCAGGGAGACCTGAACCATGACCGACACCGTCTCGGCGCCGAACGGCGCCACCGGAACCTAGCCCGCCCACGACGTCACCGACCTCGGGCTGGCATCGGAGGTCATCCGCCGGATCGAGTGGGCCGAGCGCGAGATGCCCGTCCTGCGCCTGATCCGCGAGCGCTTCGAGCGTGAGCAGCCGCTCGCCGGGATCCGGATCGGGGCGTGCCTCCACGTCACGACCGAGACCGCCAACCTGATGCGGACGCTCAAGGCCGGCGGCGCGGAGGTCTTCCTCGCGGCCTCCAACCCGCTGTCCACGAAGGACGACGTCGCGGCCGCCCTCGTCGCCGAGTACGGGATCGCTACGTTCGCCCGGCGCGGCGAGGACGGGGATACCTACTACGCCCACCTCAATGCGATCGCCGACGCGAAGCCCCAGATCACGATGGACGACGGCTGCGACCTCGTCGCGCTCCTCCATCGCGAGCGGCCTGACCAGGTCAAGCAGGTCCTCGCCGGGACCGAGGAGACCACGACCGGCGTGATCCGGTTGAAGGCGATGGCCGCCGACAAGGCCCTTGGCTTCCCGGTGGTCGCGGTCAACGAGGCCCAGACCAAGCACCTCTTCGACAACCGCTACGGGACCGGCCAGTCCACGATCGACGGGATCCTCCGGGCGACGAACATCCTCCTTGCCGGGCGCAACGTCGTGATCGCCGGCTACGGCTGGGTCGGCAAGGGCATTGCATCGCGGATGGACGGGATGGGCGCCCATGTCGCGGTCGTCGAGGTCGATCCGATCCGGGCCCTCGAGGCGCTGATGGACGGCTTCCGGGTGATGACCGTCGGCGAGGCCGCACCGTGGGGCCAGCTGTTCGTGACCGCGACCGGCAACGTCAACGTGTTCCGGCGAGAGCACTTCGAGTCGATGCACGACGGCGCCACGATGGCCAACTCGGGCCACTTCGACGCCGAGCTGGACCTCACGGCGCTCCGCCAGATGGCCGAGGGCCACGTGCGCGAGGTGCGCGAGAACGTCCAGGAGTTCGACATCGGTGGCAAGCGGCTGCACCTCATCGCCGAGGGCCGGCTCGTGAATCTGGGAGCGGCCGAGGGCCACCCCGCGGCAGTCATGGACATGAGCTTCGCCAACCAGGCACTCGCGGCGGAGTACGCCGCGCAGCACCACGCCGAGCTCGAGAACAGGGTGTACGGCGTGCCGCCCGCAATCGACGCCGAGGTAGCGCGGCTCAAGCTGGCGTCCTACGGCATCCAGCTCGATGCCATGACCTCCGAGCAGGCCGAGTACGTGACCGCCTGGAAGCACGGAACGTAGGAGCAGAGATGAGCCCGGCGTCCGCAACCGTCGCCCCGTTCGGCTCGTGGGCGTCACCGTTCAGGATCGAACGCCTGACGGACCGCGTGGTCTTCCTTTCCGAGGCGCGCGGGATCGACGGGGTGCGCTGGTGGCTCGAGGGTCGCCCCGACGAGGGCGGCCGGCAGGTGCTGACCCGACGGGAGCCTGACGGCACGCTCGTTCGCCTCACGCCGCAGGGCTTCAACGCGCGCTGTCGCGTCCACGAGTACGGCGGCGCTGCCGTGCTGATCTCCGGCGACCTCGTCGTCGTCTCTGACTTCGTGACCGGCCGGCTCAACCGGGTCGTTGCGCCCGAGGGGATGGAACCGCTGACCCCTCCGGACAAAGCCTGGCGCTACGCCGATGTCATCCACGATGCCGCCCACAACCGTCTCATCGCCGTGCGCGAGGACCACGAGGACGAGATGGTCGCGAAGCACGGGGAGTGGAACAACGACCTTGTCGAGATCGACCTCGCGACCGGCGTCGTCGCACCGATTGCCGAGGGCTCCGACTTCTACATGGCGCCCCGCCTCTC
This sequence comes from Chloroflexota bacterium, assembly GCA_031362295.1. Lineage (GTDB taxonomy): Bacteria > Chloroflexota > Limnocylindria > Limnocylindrales > CSP1-4 > UBA5189. Next base: position 9,081 of record JANLSG010000080.1, on the reverse strand, counting down.
GCCCGACGGCTCGACGCTCGTCTGGCTGGAGTGGCACCACCCGAACATGCCCTGGGACGGCACGGAGCTGCATCTCGCTCCCGTGGCCGCGGATGGCTCGCTGGGCCCGTCCCGGATCGTCGCCGGCAGCCGCACGGACTGGATCAGCCAGCCGCGCTGGTCGCCCGATGGCGTGCTCCACTTCGTCGCGGAGCCCGAAGGCTGGATGAACATTTTCCGCCTGGTCGACGGCCGCGCCGAGGCCGTCACGTCGTTCGAGGCCGAGTTCGCGGGCCCGGATTGGCAGTTCGGCTACGTGACCTACGACTTCATGGCCGACGGCAGCATCCTCGCGATTGCCCGCTCGGGCGGGCGCGACCAGCTCGTCAAGGTGCGTGCCGACGGCGAACTCGAGCCGATCGACCTGCCCTATAGCGAGATGGCCGGCCTCTCGATCGATGGCGACACTGTCGTGCTCCGGGCGGCCGGACCGGACCGACCGGCGTCGGTGATCGAGCTCGACCGGCAGGGCAACCTGACCGTCCTGCGAACGGCGACCCCAAACCTGCCGGATCGCGAGGACGTGTCCATCGCCCAGCACATCGAGTTCCCCACCACCGGCGGTCGGATGGCCTACGGCAACTTCTACCCGCCCACCAACCGCTCGTTCGTGGGACCGGCGGGGGAGCTGCCGCCGCTCATCGTTACGAGCCACGGCGGCCCGACCGCTGCCGCGTTCTCTGGTTTCGCGACGGGTCTCCAGCTGTTCACGAGCCGGGGCTACGCGGTGCTCGACGTCGACTACGGCGGGTCCACGGGCTACGGCAAGGACTACCGGAAGCGGCTCGAGCTCCAGTGGGGCGTCGTGGACGTCGATGACTGCGTCGCTGGTGCGAAGTACCTCGCGGAGCAGGGTCTCGTGGATGGCGAGCGGCAGGCAATCCGTGGCGGCAGCGCCAGCGGGTTCACGACGCTCGCCGCGCTGGCATTCACCGATCAGTTCGATGCCGGGTGCACGTACTTCGGCATCGGTGACCTGCGGGCATTCGTGAAGGACACACACAAGTTCGAGTCGCGCTACCTGGAGAGCATGCTCGGGCCGTGGCCGGAGGCGAAGCAGGTGTACCTGGACCGCTCACCCAGCCTCCATGCCGAGAAGATCACCGCGCCCGTGCTCGTGCAGCAGGGCGCCGAGGACATGATCGTTCCCCAGTCGGAGGCGGAGCGGATCGTCGACGCGCTGTTCGAGCGCCGCGTTCCGCACGCGTACCTGCTCTACCCCGGCGAGGACCACGGCTTCCGTGGCCGCGACGCAATCATCCGCTCGTTCGGCGCGGAGCTGAGCTTCTACGCGCAGGTGTTCGGCTTCGAGCCGGCGGACGACATCGAGCCGCTCGAGATCCAGTTCCTCGACGAGTCGCGCCGGCGCGCGTAGGCGCCTCACCATGTCGCGGGGCCGCCTGCTCGCCGTCGCGGTGCTCGCCTTTGTCCTTACGGGCTGCGCCGCGGGTGGTCGCTTCCTTGCGACACTGCCCGAAGTCCCGGGCGACTACGCGGTCGATGCGCAGCCGGTGGAACTCATCGACCTGACCGGCCTCGTGACCGCACTGCAACCGATTCCCGACCCACTCCTCCTGTCGGACGGCGGCTTCAGTCAGGCGAGCGCAGTGTCTGGTGATCCGCTCGCCATCCAGTTCGTATGGGGGGCCGGCATGTGTGAGGACCGGACAAGGCTGACCTTCGAGGAAGTCGAAACCGGCTACTCGATGCGTGTGGAGCACGACAATTCGGTCGGCGCGATGATCGGCTGCCCGGCTGCGATCGTGTATCGCGGCGTCACCCTGCGGTTCCGTGAAGCGGTCGCGCCCCAGTCGATCAGGATGAGCGTCAACAACAACTGATCCCCGACGCATTCGCGCCGGGGACCAGCCGTTGGAGGGGTGAGTACGGGGTTAGCCGCGGGCGAAGCGCCGCCCGCCCGTGAGGGCGTGGAGTGCGGCCGACGCCAGGCCGAATCGGCCGTGCGTCTGCCCGTCCGTTGAGGCGACCTCGAGGCAGTGCGCGTCCGCCAGGGTCCCGAGGAGGACTTCACGCCGGCGGGCAGGCTCGAACGCTGCCGTCGTCACGGCGTCGTGCTGTCCCGTGAGAATGTCGAATGCTTCGTTTGTCCACATCACGTTTGCGACCTGCCTTTCCGGAGCTCCTTGGCTCTGGTACAGATCATATCGCGATAATCTCTTGATGTCAAGATACTTTAGATAGAGCCACTCGACCTGTAGATGCTTGACATCGAGTCGGTTGCGGGGAGACACTGGCGCCATGCCCCCGAAGCGGCCGGAACGTGACGCCCTCGACGACTCGCTCGAAGTGTGGGCGAGGGAGATTCCGGACCTGGACCCCCTGACCGAGGGGATCATCGAGCGGATCCAGATCCTCGCCTGGAACCTGAACAACTCGCTGGACGAGACGCTCGAGACGTACGAGCTGGACCGGCGCTCCTTCAACCTGCTCGGCAAGCTCCGCAAGCACGGTTCGCCGTACCGCGTGTCCGCGGGCAAGCTGGCGGAGACGCTGCGTCTCTCCAGCGGCGCGATGACCAACCGGCTGGACCGGATGGAGGCCGCGGGCCTGGTCCGACGCCTGCCCGACCCAAACGACCGGCGCGGCACGCTCGTCGAGCCGACGGAGCTTGGGCACCAGATGTGGGACAAGACCGTCGGGTCGCAGGCGCGCCGCGAGGCGGAGTTCAGCTCAGGGCTGACCCTCGCGGAGAAGGAGCGGCTCCACGACCTCCTGCGTCACCTGATGCTCGCCTTCCCCGACTGGAAGCACAAGAAGCACGCCCAATCAGAGGCCGAGACCGGAGACCCGCCCACGCACTAGCCATCCGCCGGCGACGCGCCGGCCCGCAGGCTCATCGTGTGCGCGCCGTGGGTCCTGTACCCACAACCAGCGAATGGGAGGCTTTCTCCGACGCGCCACCTTCCCTTCGCCCGCTATATGGCAGTTCACGATCACCATGCAGCGGTGGAACGGGCCGCACGGCTTCGCCGGAACGAGATGGGCAGGTGTCATTCGCTCGTTGTCGATCCAGGACCCACAATTTCGCGGTTCGTTCGCTGTCAGTGGACCCAGGACCCACAGCAGGGCGCTGGGCCTAGGTTCCCCTCCAGATGTCGGACCCGATGACGTCGACCATCGTGTCGGTCCCGGCGCCACCGTCGAAGTAGTCGGCCTCGGTGCCGCCGGTCAGGTTGTCGTTGCCGGAGCCGCCGCAGAGGTCGCGAGTCCGTCTTGCGCTGCCTGGTGCGTCGACGCGCCAGGCCCGAGATGGTCGGCGATCGCCTGCGCCGCGGACAGCTGGAGCTGGAAGAGGCGACGGTCAAGGGCGAGGGGCTGCGTGGACACCTTCGCGATCACGGTCCGGCTCGGCGGATGCACGTACAGCATCTGGCCGTGGATCCCCAGCGCCACGTGGATGCCGCGGCTGGGATCCAGGACCCACCACTGATCGTGGTACATGAGCTCCGGCGTCGAGATGCCCTGGTAGGAGAACGGCCCTCGGAAGGCGGCGATGAGCTCGTTGCTCGGAGCGCGAAGGCGGTCCACCCATGACCCCGGCAGGACCTGCCGGCCACTCGCGACACCGCCGTCGAGGTACATGAGCCCGAAGCGGGCAAGATCGCGGAGCGTCACGGAGATGCCGCCGTCCTCGACGGCCGCCCCGGTCGCATCGACCGTCACGAGGCCATCGTCCTCCGCGCCGAGCGGCCCCCAGATCCGCGTCGAGAACGCCTCCGCGAAGCGCTGGCCGCTGGCCCGTTCCAGCACCCAGCCCAGGAGGTTCGTCAGGATGGAGCGGTACTCGAAGACGCCACCGTGGGGGCGGGCGTTGCCAAGCGTCGCGATGTACTCGTACAGGCCCGCCGGCAGGTCCGGACGCGATCGCGGTCGCCAGCCGGATACCTGTTCGGAAAGGCGGACGTCCGCCTCAAGGTCGTCGTAGTCCTCGTTGAAGCGGGTGCCGGCGCGCATGTCGAGCAGGTGCTCGACGGTGCAGCCCTCGAAGCTCGTCCCGCGGAGCTCTGGGACGTGGTCGGTCACGAGATCCGCGACCGCCAGCCGGCCCTCGCCGACGAGTGCGCCCGCGAGCGCTCCGGTCATCGACTTCGAGACCGACTGGAGCAGGTGGCGCGACGTGGCGGTCATGTCGTTGTCGTACCGCTCGAGGACGACCGCGCCGTCGTGGACCACGAGGAAGCCGTCGGTCGAGGTGGTGGCGAGCATCTCGGAGACCGTCGCCGGGGTGCCCGCCGCGTCGAACGAGAGAGCTTCCAGCCGGCGGCCGATGGCGGCCGCGTCCGGCGCCTCGGCGAGGGGGCGGGTCGGCCCGCTTCCGCGAGCGATCCGGGCCGTCGGGAGCACCGCGTCGATGTTCCGGTAGGACCAGCGGATGAACGGTGGGTCCTGCCAGTTCGCGAGCGTGACGGGCACGGCGCCTTGGGCGGGGAGGGTCGCGCTCGGGGCGGCACTCGGGCTCGAGGTCGGGCCCGCGGCGGCGGCTTCGGGGAAGTGGCAGGCCGCGCCGTCGAGCCAGGTCACTCGCGGCGGCTCCTCCCGCTCGCAGATCTCCGGGCGCCCAAGCTGGTCGCGCAGCCAGCATCGCGGATGGAAGCGGCAACCGGTCGGTGGCGCCGCGGCACTCGGCGGATCGCCGCGGAGGAGCACATCGCGGGATCGGTCGCCATCAATGTCCGGCGACGCGGCGAGCAGGGCACGCGTGTACGGGTGGGTCGGTCGCGCGAAGACGCCGTTTGCGGCACCGCCCTCGACGAGCCGGCCCAGGTACATCACGGACACGCGGTCGGCCAGGTGCCGGACGACGCCGAGGTCATGCGAGATCAGCACGTAGGTGAGCCGGTACCGCTCCCGAAGGTCCACCAGGAGGTTGAGGATCTGCGCCTGGACCGAGACGTCAAGGGCCGAGGTCGGCTCGTCGAGCACGAGCAGCTTCGGGCGAAGGGCGATGGCGCGGGCGATCGCGACCCGCTGGCACTGGCCGCCGGAGAGCTCGTGTGGACGTCGGTCGAGGTGCCGGCCTCCGAGGCCCACCTGGGTGAGGAGGTCCGCGACGGTCGCGTCGATGGCCGAGCGGCTGTCCGGCTGGTGCACGCGGAGCGGCTCCGCGATGAGGTCCCGAACGCGCATGCGCGGATCGAGCGAGCCGACCGGGTCCTGGAAGACCACCTGGACCTCTCGCCGAAGGCGCCGCAGCTCCGACGAGCTGAGTCGGGAGACGTCGCGACCATCGATCTCCACCGAACCGCCGTCGGGCACGACCAGCCGGAGGATGCAGCGCGCGAGCGTCGTCTTTCCCGAGCCGGATTCCCCGACGATTGCCCTGACCTCTCCCGCGGCCACGTCGAGATCGATGCTGTCCAGGGCGCGGAGCGTCGAGCCGTCCTGGGTTCGGAACGTTTTGGTCAGCCCGCGAACACGAAGGAGCGGCGCGCCGGGTTCGCGGGAGGCGTGCCGGCGCACGTCTGCGCGGCCGTCCGTTGCGATCGTGGCCTTCATGCCGGCGCGGTCCCGGCTGCGGATCGGGCCGCGGCCGCCGCCGCTACGTGGCAGGCCACGGCGTGCCCCTCGGCCACCGGGACGAGCTGCGGGCGCTCCAGCCGGCACCGTTCGATGACGTCCGGGCACCGATCGGCAAACGCACAGCCCACGATGGAGCCGGGATTCGCGGGAACGAGGCCCGGGATGGAGACGAGCGTTTCGCGGCGAGCATTCGCGCGCGGCACCGCGCCGATGAGGCCACGGCTATACGGGTGCTTCGGCGCCGCGAAGAGCGCCGGTGCGCCGCTCGTCTCGGCGACCCGGCCGGCGTACAGGACCGTGACCCGATCACTGAAGCGCCGGATCACGCCCAGGTCGTGAGTGATGAGCAGCACGCTGAAGCCTTCGCGCTCCTGGAGCGAGCGCAGCAGCTCCAGGATCTGCGCCGCGATCGTCACGTCGAGGGCGGAAGTCGGTTCGTCCGCGATCAAGAGCGACGGCCGGCACAGGAGCGCCATCGCGATCATCGTCCGCTGGAGCATGCCGCCAGAGAGCTGGTGTGGGTAGGACCGGCGCACGCGCGCGGTCTCGGGCAGCCCGACGGCGTGCAACGTCTCGTCGATGCGCGCGTCCGCGGCGGCACCCTGGAGCTTCAGGTGCGCGCGCACGACGTGGCGCATCTGGGCGCCCAGGCTGAACACGGGATTGAACGCCGTCGTCGGGTTTTGGAAGACCATGGCGATGGACGAGCCACGGATGGCGCGCAGCTCCTTCTCGGGCTGGCCGACGAGCTCCCGCCCCTCGAACGAGATGGACCCTGACACGATTCGCGCCGATGGCGGCAGGAGCCCGAGGACGGACAGTGCCGTGACCGTCTTGCCGCAGCCTGTCTCGCCGACCAGGCCTACGACCTCGCCCCGCCGGACGTCGAGCGAAATGGCGTCCACGGCACGGACGGGCCCCGCGGGCGTCCTGAAGTCGATCGTCAGGTCGCGGACCTGGAGCAGCGCGTCGGTCATGCGCGGCGCCGCGGATCGAGGACGTCGAGGAGCGCGTCGCCGAGCAGGTTGAAGGCGAGCACCGTCACGAAGATGGCGAGACCCGGGAAGGCCGAGAGCCACCACTGGTCGAGGATGAACGTGCGGCCCTGGGCGACCATCAGGCCCCAGTCGGGGGCCGGCGGCGAGGCGCCGAGCCCGAGGAAGGCGAGGCCACCGGCGGCGAGGATCACCGTCCCGATATCGGTCGTGGCCTGGACCATGATCGGGCCGAGGGAGTTCGGGATGATGTGCCGGACGATGATCACGGCGTCGCCCACGCCTGCAGCGCGTGCCGCCTCGATGAACGGCCGCTCCCGCAGGGACGCCGCCGTGCCGCGCTGGAGGCGCGCGTACCAGGGCCACCACGAGACAGCGAGCGCCAGCGCCGCGTGGTCCAGCCCCGGCCCGAGCGCGGCGACGATGGCCATCGCGAGCAGCAGCGGCGGGAAGGCAAGGAAGAGGTCTGTCGTGCGCATGATCACGGCGTCCACGCGGCCGCGCCGGTACCCGGCGATGGCGCCGAGCGGCACCCCGATCCCGATTGCGAGCGCGACCACGAGCAGCGCGACCCCAAGCGCCCCTTGCGCACCGATGATGATCCGGCTGAGCATGTCGCGGCCCAGCTCGTCCGTGCCGAAGAGGTGCGCCTGGCTCGGTCCCAGCATGCGATTGGCGACGGAGCTCGCGCCCGCGCCCTGCTCTGGGTACGGCGCGATGAACGGCCCGGCAACCGCGAACAGCACCAGCACGCCGATCACGACGAGGCTCGCGATCGCGAGCGGGTCGCGGGCCAGGATCCGGCGGACGCGGGCCGCGGACCCGGGCATCGCAGGCTCGGCCGGCGCGACGATCACGGCAGCCATCAGGCGAGCGTCACGCGCGGATCGAGCCAGGCGTGGATCAGGTCCACGAGCAGGTTGATGACCACGTACCCGATCGCCCCGAACAGCGTGATGCCCATGATCGCCGGGTAGTCCACGTTCAGGAGCGAGTGGACGACGAACGTGCCGAGGCCCGGCCAGTTGAAGATGATCTCGACGAAGAACGCGCCCGTGAGGGCGTAGGCGAGCGACAGCCCGGCGATCGTCACGACCGGGATCAACGCGTTCTTGAGCGCGAGCCGGTAGGTGATGAACCGCTCGCTCAGCCCGTACGCGCGTGCCGTCCGAATGTAGTCCTGGTCCAGCGTCTCCAGCATGGACGCGCGAGTCATCCGCGCCACGAGCCCAAGCGGATATGCCGCGAGCGTGACTGCGGGCAGGACGAGATGGAGCAGCGCGTCGCCCAGCCCCTGCCAGTTCGCGCCGAGGACCGCATCCACGAGCACGAACCCCGTGACCGGAAGGATCGGGTTCACGAACCGCAGGTCCGAGTCCACCTGGCCGGCAAGGGGGAGCAGGTGCAGGTTGCGGAAGAACACGACCTGCAGGATCAGGGCAAGCCAGAACGCCGGCAGCGAGACGCCGACGATGGAGCCGACGCGGACCAGCAGGTCCGGCGCGCGGCCACGCCAGCGCGCGGACAGCACCCCGAGCAGGACACCGAACAGGATCGCCATGGTCATCGCGGCGACGATCAGCTCGATCGTGGCCGGCAACCGGCCGCCGATCTCCTCGAGGACTGGCCGCTTCGTTCCGATGGACGTGCCCCAATCACCTCGGAGGAGGTCACGCATGTACGTGAGGTATTGGACCGGCAGCGGCTGGTCCAGCCCAAGCTGATGCGTGACCCGCGCGATGTCGTCAGGGCGCGCCTTGGGACCGATGTACATCGCCGCCGCGTCGGACGGGATGACCCGGGCCAGGATGAACGTGATGATCGAGACCCCGAGGAGCACCACGACGGAGCCCGCGAGGCGGCGAATCAGGAACCTGATCATGTCGCTTGCCCCGTAGAAGGGAGCGCCGCCGACCCCCGCAGCGCGGGGAGCCGGCGGCGTCCGAACAAGCCGAGCCTACTGGGCGGCGTGCATCGGGTAGAAGAACTGGGCAAATGGATAGTTCAGGTTGTACTTGAACCCGGCAACCCGCGTCGGGATGACCGTCACGAACTTCGTGTCGTAGAAGAACAGGCCGGGGGCCTGGTCCACGAGTCGCTTCATCGCATCGACGTAGCCTGCCTGTGCCGCGGCGCGATCCGTGGCGGTAAGGGCGCCGGCGTCGTCGACGGCCTTGTCGTACTGCGCGTCATTCCAGTAGGAGAGGTTGAAGAACGGGTCCTTGCTGCTGTGGAACAGCGACCACAGGTTGTCCGAGCCGGCGTCGCTGTAGGTGGGCCAGTACAGGACGATGAACATGTCCTGCCGATCGGCCGCGTCACCCTTGGCCCGCGCCCACTGCTGGTTGAACAGGATCGGGGTGATGGTAACGTCGACGCCGATCTTGGCGTACGCCTCCTTGATGAGCGGGACGAAGCGCGTCTCCGCCTGGTTCTCCGAAGCGTACGTGAGCTCCAGCTTGAAGCCGCCACCCTCGTGGCCGGCCTGCTTGAGCAGGTCAGCCGC
>JANLSG010000073.1:0-2149 GCA_031362295.1 Chloroflexota bacterium | reverse complement strand
CCGGAGAGGGGCCGGTGCGGCGTATGCAGATGCGAATGGAAGTTGCTCCGAGCATGCTCGGCGGGCAGCGCATTCGGTCGAACCTGCTGCCTGGCTGAGCGTGCTGGCCAGGATTCTGATGCGCCTGCGAATGGGCGGGTCGTCAGCCGGCTGGCGTCGGGGCGGCCGGAGTCAGCTCCCGCGTGGCTGTGGCAACAACGTGTCTGGGAATCACAGCTAGGTGACGGCGCGAGTCGTGGCTGGGCCAGGCGCCGCCGTGCTGCCGATGCTGGACGCGAAGACTGAGCGCGACCCGCGTCCGGGCCTGTCCGGCCTCGCCCAGTCGGCCCTCGAGACCTGGCTGACCGCTCGCGGCGAGGCGACGTTCCGGGCGCGGCAGATCCAGGACGCGGTCTGGGGCGGCTCGGCGACGGCGCCCGCCTCGGTGACGACGCTCCCGCGCCCCCTCGCGGCCGCCCTCGACGAATCCTTCCGCTGGACGACGCTCATCGACGAGACGCTCGTCCTCGCCGACGGCGGAAACACCGAGAAGGCACTCCACCGGCTCTCCGACGGCTCGACGATCGAGTCCGTGCTCATGCACTACCCGGCGCGGGCAGGGCGGAAGGCGCGGCACACGCTGTGTATCTCCAGCCAGGCCGGCTGCGCGGTCGGGTGCCCGTTCTGCGCCACCGGCGAGCTCGGCTTCACGCGCGACCTTGAGACCGCGGAGATCCTCGATCAAGTCCGGAGCGCAGTCGCGCGCCTGAAGGCCCGCGAGGACGGCGCGCACCTCACGAACATCGTGTTCATGGGCATGGGGGAGCCGCTGCTGAACCTGGATCGTGTCCTCGAGTCCGTCGAGGCGCTCAACGACCCCCAGCGGCTCGGGCTCGGCGCGCGGCACATCACCGTCTCGACCTCCGGCGTGGTGCCGGGGATCCGGCGGCTGACCGCGCTCGGGCCGCAGTTCACGCTCGCGATCAGCATCCACGCGGCCCGCGACGCGCTGAGGGACGTACTCGTGCCACTCAATCGACGCTGGCCGGTGGCGGAGGTCGTCGAGGCCGCGCGCGACCATGCCGTCGCGACGGGCCGGCGCGTGAGCTACGAAGTGACCATGATCGGCGGCGTGAACGACACCGACGCGGACGCCGATGCGCTCGCCAACCTGCTGCGCGGCGATCTCGCGCACGTCAACCTGATCCCGATGAACCCGGTCGCGCATACGCCGTGGTCCGCGAGCCCGATGCCCGTCATCGAGGCGTTCGCGGCGCGGCTCGCAGCCGTCGGCATTCCGGTGACGATCCGCCGCAACCGCGGGCAGGAGATCGGCGCGGCCTGCGGCCAGCTTGCGGCGGAGCGGGCAGGGGAGCCCGCGGCGCCGGCGGTTGCGCGGCGCCGCCAGCGCCTGGAAGCCGCGAGTGCGCGAGCCCTCCTCGGCGAGCGGAGCGACGAACCCGTGCCCGCGGGCGTCGACTGATGCGCACCTCGCCCTCGCAGCTCGACGTGGTCTCCACATCGCGTGCCCGCGTCGCCGCGAGCATCCTCAACGCGGACCTCGGCAACCTCGCGAACGCGGTGAAGCGCGCCGAGCGAGAGGGCGCCGACCGGATCCACCTCGACGTGATGGACGCCCACTTCGTGCCGAATCTCACGTTCGGCGCGAACACCATCAAGGCGCTGCGCAAGCGGACGCGCATCCCGTTCGACGCCCACCTGATGGTGTCGGAGCCGGGCAAGTTCATCGACGGATACCTCGATGCGGGCTGCGACTCCGTCACGATCCACGTCGAGATCGACGAGCCGATCGAGCCGACCCTGCGCGCGATTCGCGCCGCCGGCCGGGCCGCGGGCCTGTGCGTCAAGCCGAAGACGCCGCTGTCGGCGCTGGAGCCGTATCGCCAGCTACTCGACATCGTGATGGTCATGACGGTCGAGCCCGGGTTCGGTGGCCAGGAGTTCATGGCCGACGTCGCGAAGGCGAAGCTCCTCGCGGCGCGCGAGATCCTGTCGCACAAGCTGCACGGGGGCGAGGTGCACGTCGACGGCGGGGTCAACCGCGAGACCGCGGAGCTGATCGGTGGCCTGGGCACGGACATCCTCGTCGTCGGCTCGGCCCTGTTCACCAAGGGCCGCGACATGGGTCGCGAGATCCGGCTGATCCGCG
>JANLSG010000040.1:0-4283 GCA_031362295.1 Chloroflexota bacterium | reverse complement strand
TCGCCTGCGCCTCCGGGGGCCCCACGAACAGGCGCGCCTCGCCGAGTCGCTCCGCGAGCCGCTCCAGGCCAACCTCGATCGCCCGGTACAGCTCGCCGATCGTCGCGAAGTCCTGGAGATGCGCGCCGATCTCGTCCTCCTCGGCGCGGGGGAGGGGAGCGGCCTTCTCAACCGCGGCGAGGGCGTCCTGGTCGGCCATGTCCAGGCCATCGGGCCGCTCCAGGTAGGCGAAGTGCCGCAGGGCCTGCTCGCCGAACGGCAGGAGGGCCATCTTGATGCCGGCGGGGAAGGCGTGTGGCGCGAGCGGGAAGTTGGGCCGCCCGAACGCCGATGACGCGCCGACCGCGGTCAGCAGGTTCTGCACGAGCGCGAGGTGGAGCATCTCCTGCTCGCCGATGTGGATGATCTCGCGCCGCCAGCGCTTGACCGCGTCGAGCTGCTCGTCCGAGAGCCCGTCGTCCGCGCGATCCTTCATCGAGAACGCCGCGTACAGGTACTGGCACATCACCAGCTGCTCGAGGGTCGCCGCCTTCCCGAGCGTGTAGACGAGCGCCTCGCGGTGCTGCAGGACCATCGTGGGCTCGCCGTGCGCCTCGCCGCCGACCGCGCCGCCGCGCGACAGGAGGAGCTGCATCAGCCGGCCCTTGTAGGCCCCGGGCGCCTTCTCGATCTCCATGCGCCGAGTTTAGGTGTGATACGGGCCTCCCACGTTCGTCTGTGGCCACTGTCAGCGTTTGTCGCGCCCACGCGACAACCGTCGAAGATCGACCGTCCGCGACCCTTCGCAGGCGCAGAGCAGGCGCGGGCTGCGTCGAATCAGGCTCGATCTCGCCTGCGCCGAGCACGAGGGTCGGTCGTCGGCCCCGCCAGCGCCATCGCGACACCGCCCAGCTTCGTCGGATGTCGTGCCGGCGCGACAAGTGGCGGCCTCGGCCCGGTGACGCGGCACCAGGAGTGCACGCAGGGTGTCAACGCGGGCTACTTTGGTGGCATGGCCCGAAACGCTCGGCGAGTCGACGTCGATCCCGATCCGAGGCACGTATGAACGACCAACGGGAGGCGGAACTGACGGCGCTGTTCGAGCGATACGCCGAGCGCTACATGGCTGGCGACGCCGGGGCCGTTGCCGCGATGTGCGATGCCCCCTTTCTGGCCATCCGGTCGGGGACGTCGATCCACCTGCCCCTCGAATCGGCGGTCCAGGATCACTTCGCGGAGCTCACGGCCGCGTATCGGAAGGCTGGCGCGGACCGCGCCGACATCGAGCGCATCGACGCGCTATGGCAGGGGAACCGCGCGGTGGCGGCCACCGTCCACTGGATCGTGCGCGATTCGAGCGGCGGAGTGATTCGCGACTTCCGAACGACGTACCAGCTCGTCGGTCCACCATGGATGATCGCGTCGTACGTCAATCACGACTTCGTCGACGGGTGAGCGACAGGGAGCTGAGCACATGCGATTGACGCTGATCGGGGCAACCGGCGGAGTCGGGACGCAGCTGCTGCAAGCCGCGAGGGAAGCGGGCCACGAGGTCACCGCCCTCGTGCGCGACCCCGAGAGGATGCCAGCGGACGGCGATGTCACGCTCGTGACTGGTGACATCCGTGACGGTGACGCGGTCCTGCGCGCGGTGCAGGGCGCCGAGGCGGTCCTGTGGGCAGTCGGCGCGACGCGGAACTCGGCTGACCAGCCGCCGATCTTCGAAGCCGGCGCGCGCAATCTCGTCGACGCCATGCACCGCAGTGGCGTTCGCCGCCTGGTCGCCCTGTCGGGCGCCGGGATCACCCTGACCGGCGAGCGAAAGCCCCTTGGCGGCCGGGTCATGGGCCTCATCGTCCGTGTTGTCGCGCGCAACGTGTACGAGGCCAAACGCCGCGAGTACGAGGTCTTCGCCGGCAGTGACCTGGATTGGACGCTCGTCCGTCCGCCTCGCGTCGTCGAAGGCCCGCCAACGGGCCGTGTCGTCATTGGGGATCGCCTCGCTGGTGCGCAAGTGACCCAGGGTGACCTTGCCGCGGCAATGCTTCAGCAGCTCGACGATTCTGCACACTTGCGCGCGGCGCCGTTCGTCAGCACGCCCTCGCGCTAGGTTGCTACGTCATACAGCCGGGCTGTGCGCCGCGCGCGATCGGCGACGGCGGTGCGCAGCTCTGGCGGCTCCAGGACCTCGATGTGCGGGCTCAGTGAGAGGACGTCGATAGCGACACCCTCGATGGACTCGAGCCGGAAGGTCGCCTGCAGCCAGCCGCGCTTGTCGGGTGGGACGTCGCGCTTGACTCGCAGCGGCTGGAGCCGGCCCAGGAGGGCAGCGAGGCGTCTGCCCTCGACGGAGATCCGCACGGTTGCGCGTCGCGGCCGGCCGGGGCGCCGCCCTCGCGGGCGCCAGTCGGAGGGGCTGATCCGCCCGGGGTCGTAGCCCTCGAGGAGCTGGAAGCCGCCGCCGGGCCCGCGGATCGAGTAGACCGGGACCCCGGCGCCGGACAGCGCCTCGATGTCGCGCATAACCGTCCGCTCCGTGACCTCCAGGCGCTCGGCGAGCTCGGTCGCCGTGGCGCGGCCGCGCTGCTGGAGGATCAGCACGAGGTTCAGGAGCCGCCCGGCACGCATGGTGCGAAGTTTCGCGCCATTTCGAATGCCTGACAAGAGATGTCAGTCTTCGATCCGTACCGTCCTCCACATCAACACCGCAACCAACGACAGGGGAGGGGACCATGCCAGCCGATGCCGTCGAAGGCTCCGGAACACCTAATGACCCGTGGGTCCTGACGACCCCTCCGGGCTCGTCAGAGTTCGAGGCGTACCGCGACCCGGACGCCAACCCGCCCGCCCTGGTGGTGCAGGTCGGCGCGACGGAGCTCCGCTATCACCTCCGCTGCATCGATGACCTGCACGCGATGCTGAAGGAAGCCGGTGACTGGCTGCCCCTCGGCGTTGCCGACGAGCAGAAGGAGGCAAAGCCGGACACCGTGGAGGCCTGGGGTCGATCGGAGAGCAACCCCGTCCAGGGCTGGTACGGCTTCAAGAAGGGCTTGCGCGGCCGGTTCGCGAACTACGTTCCGCCCGTCCTCGAGGCGCTCGGGCTGGCCGAGGTGGAGCACAACCCCCGCAACAACCGAATGCGAGCCCGGTGACGGCGACGAGCTATCACGTCGAGCGTCGCATCGACGCGTCGCCCGAGCGGGTCTGGGAGATCCTCACCGACACATCGAAATACGCGGACTGGAATCGCGCCGTCGTCAGCATCGAGGGCACCATCGGAGTCGGGAACACGATCTCCCTCGTTTCGATCGCGAACCCGAAGCAAACGTTCAAGCTGCACATCACCGAGATGACGCCGCCGAACCGACTGGTCTGGAGCGACGGGATGCCCCTCGGCCTCTTCAAGGGCGAGCGGACCTACCTGATCCAGCCGCGCGAAGGCGTGACCCACTTCGAAATGACCGAGGAATTCAGCGGGCTCCTGGCCGGCGTCTTCACGAAGGCGATCCCGGACCTGACCGAGTCGTTCAACCTTTTCGCTGACTGCCTGAAGACCGCCGCGGAGGCGCCCGTACCTGCTTGAGGCCCAGCGGTCCTGGAAGCTGCGCCTTCGCCACTGCCGGCTTCGCGCCGCGGTCGCGGCCGCGAGACGCTTGTCGCGCCCACGCGACAAGCATCGAAGATGGGTCGTCCGGGACCCATCGCGTGGGCCCGAGCAAGCGTCAGTTGCCTCGAATCAGGCTGGAGTCCGCCGACCCCAAGCACGAGGATCGGTCGTCGGACCAGCCCCAGCCCTCGTCGTGTCGCCTTGCTTCGTCGTATGTCGCGCCGGCGCGACAAGCGGCGGTGCGCGCCCCGGCTTGACACGGCCTTTGCCCACCTCCAGGTCGGCTCCGCGGCCTCGGCAGGATCGACGATTCCGTGCTTGCACACCTGCGGGGATCAGGACCCGAAGCGTAACGTGCACGCCGCGTGTCAGCGCGTGCTACGGTGCACGGCATGGCCCGAACCACGTCGCGCGTGAACATCGTCCTCGACGAGGAACGCGCGGCGAAACTGCACCGCCTCGCTGAGCGAACGCACACGAATCCCGGCTCGCTGGCCCGTTCCCTGCTGTCGACGGCGCTCGATGAGGTCGATCCCGATCCCAGGAACGTCACGAGCCTGCTCGATCGGATCGATGGCGCCTGGGAGGACGCGATGCGCGGCTCGGCGGAGGCAGACGCCGGCGAAGGCATCCCGCTCGAGGAGCTCTGAGCCGTGACGACGGTCGTCGTCACCCCGACCGCGCAGCAGAACCTCGC
>JANLSG010000009.1:0-1688 GCA_031362295.1 Chloroflexota bacterium | reverse complement strand
GCCGCGGTCAGGCTCGTCTTGCCATGGTCGATATGGCCGATCGTGCCGATGTTCACGTGCGGCTTGGTGCGTTCGAACTTCTTCTTGGCCATCGTGTGCTTCTCCTGGCTCTCGGTCGGGACCGGTGCTCAGCTGACCTTGGACTTGGCGACGAGCTCCTGGGCAAGGTTGCCCGGGACCTCTGCGTAATGCGAAAGCTCCATCGAGTAGCTGGCCCGGCCCTGGGTCATCGACCGCAGGTCCGTGGCGTAGCCGAACATCTCGGCGAGCGGCACGAACGCGCGGACGACCTGGGTCGAGCCGCGGGAGTCCATCCCGTCCACCTGGCCGCGCCGGCTGTTGAGGTCGCCGATCACGTCGCCCATGAACTGCTCGGGCATCGTGACCTCGACGCGCATCGTCGGCTCCAGCACCACCGGGTTCGCCTTCGCGACGGCATCCTTGATGGCCATCGAGGCGGCGATCTTGAACGCCATCTCCGACGAGTCGACCTCGTGGTACGAGCCGTCGTGGACGGTGACCTTCACGTCGACCATCGGGTAGCCGGCGTAGATGCCGGTCCGGAGGGCCTCGGCGATGCCCATGTTGATCGGGCGCATGTACTCGCGCGGGATCGTGCCGCCGACGATCTTGTCGACGAACTCGTAGCCGGTGCCCTTCTCGCCGGGCTCGGCGCTGAGGACGACGTGGCCGTACTGGCCCTTGCCGCCCGTCTGGCGCTTGAACAGGCCCACGCCCTCCGCCGGGCGGCGGATGGTCTCGCGATAGGAGACCTGCGGCTTGCCGACGTTCGCGGCGACCTTGAACTCGCGGACCATGCGGTCGACGATCACGTCCAGGTGCAGCTCGCCCATGCCGGCGATGAGGGTCTCGCCGCTCTCCGGGTCCGTGTGGACGCGGAACGTTGGGTCCTCCTCGGCCAGGCGCTGCAGGGCGATGCCCATCTTGTCCTGGTCGGCCTTCGTGCGCGGCTCGACCTTCACCTCGATCACCGGGTCGGGGAACGTGATGTTCTCGAGGAGGATCGGGTGGTCCGGGTCGCACAGGGTGTCGCCCGTGTAGGAATCCTTGAGCCCGACGATCGCGCCGATGTCGCCCGCGTAGATCTCGCTGACCTCTTCGCGGTGATTGGCGTGCATCTCCAGGGCGCGTGCGACGCGCTCCTTCTTGCCCTTCGCGCTGTTGAGCACGTACGAGCCGGCCTTGAGCGTGCCCGAGTAGACCCGGAAGAACGCAAGGTGGCCGACGAACGGGTCCGTGGCGATCTTGAAGACGAGGCCCGACAGCGGCTCCTTGTCGTCAACGGTGCGGACCAGCTCCTGGTCCGTGTTCGGCCTGACGCCGATGGTCGGCGGGACGTCGAGCGGCGAGGGCAGGAACTCGGTGACGGCGTCGAGCATGGGCTGGACGCCCTTGTTCTTGAGGGCGGAGCCGGTCAGGACGGGCACGAACTTGGACTGGAGCGTGCCGAGCCGGAGGCCGTGACGGATCTCCGTCGTGGTCAGCGCCTCGCCCTCGAGGTACTTGTGGGTGAGCGTGTCATCCGCCTCGGCGACGACCTCGATCATCTTCTCGCGCCACTTGACCGCCTCGGCCTTGAGCGCTTCCGGGATCTCGACGATGTCGATCTTGGAGCCGAGGTCGTCCCGGTACAGGATCGCCTTCATCTCGATGAGGTCGATGACGCC
>JANLSG010000002.1:0-3232 GCA_031362295.1 Chloroflexota bacterium | reverse complement strand
CAGATGTCGTGCACAACCACATGTACCGCGCGGAGGTGGTCGGGACGCAGGCCGCGTCGCGGCTCGCGGCGGCGGGGAAGCGGCGGCCGCACGTGGTCAGCACCGTGCACTCCAGCCGGATTCGCTCCGACGACGACCGCGCCCTCGTGCGCCGACTGACGCCGGAGATAGACCACCTGATCGCGGTCTCCAGCGCCATCGTCCGGAAGATCGAGGACGAGGGCCGCGAGGGCGCGCCGGTCAGCCTGATCTACAACGGCGTGGACCTGACGCGCTATTCCGAGCCGGATATCTGCGGCACGCTCCACGAGGAGTTCCCGATCCCGCCCGCGTCGCCGATCGTCGGCGTCGTCGCTCGGCTCGAGCCCGAGAAAGGCCACCACACGCTCGTCGAGGCGTGGCCTGCCGTGCTCGCCGCCGTGCCGAAGGCCCACCTCCTGATCGTGGGCGAGGGCTCAACACGCGAGGCCCTCGAGGCGCAGGTCGCGAAGCTCGGCATCGTGTCGTCAGTGACGTTTACCGGCCGCCGGGATGACGTGCCCGCGGTGACAGCAGCCCTGGATGTCGCGGTCCTCCCGAGCTACCGCGAGGCGCAGGGCCTGTCGATCCTGGAGGCGATGGCCCTTTCGCGGCCGGTGGTCGCGTCCGCCGTTGGCGGGATCCCCGAGATGATCGAAAACGGCCGGACAGGGCTCCTCGTGCCGCCACGCGACCCGCGCTCGCTCGCCGCCGCGATCGTGCGCCTGCTCAAGGATCACCCATACGCGGACACGCTGGCGAAGGCCGCGCAGAACCTGGTCCACGACCGCTTCTGCGTAGAACTCATGGTCCGCGCCATCGAGACCATCTACGACGAATCCATCGCCGACGAGCGCAGGCAAGCCGCGGTTTAGTCGCAGGCCAGCGCCGGGGAAGAGGCGGTTCGTATCGTGGGGGCCCTGCTGGGTGTCGTACGCCGACCTGCGTAGACAACAGTGACGACCCGGACGACCGACACCGTGCCTGCCGCCCTGCGCGACGTTGTTGCGCGGCGCCGGCTGGCCTGGCTGGCTCGGCGGGACTTTTCCGAGCTTGAGGTCGCCCTGCCGGACCTGCGCTCAACCCGCGCGGCGACGCCCGCCCGGCGCAAATGACGGGACCAGCGGAACTCGCGGATACGTCGGTTTGGGCGCGCAGTGGCCAGCCAGCGCTGGAATGGTTCAGGGCGGCGCTCGAGGATGGTCGGATCGCAGTTTGCGACGAGGTAGCAATGGAGTTGCTCTGGAGCGCGCGCGACGGCGCGGACTTCCAATCCACCGAGGAGGCTCTGCTCGCCTGCCCCTGGTATCCGGTCGAGGCTGCCGACTGGGTCGAGGCCCGGCGCGTGTTCCGCGAACTCGCCGAACGGGGACCGCTCCATCACTCCCAGGTCAAGATCCCGGACCTGCTCATCGCCGCGGTCGCCGCCCGCAACGGGCTCGCCGTCCTTCACTACGACAGCGACTTCGAGGTCATCGCCAGCGTGACGGGTCAACCGATCCGTTGGGCGGCGCCCCGCGGCTCACTCTGACTCCAGGCCCGGCCCGAACACTCAAGGAGCACTAGCGACGAAGGAACGCGACGCGGTACCAGTGCAGGTAATGCGGGAGCCACTTCCGCAGCTTGAAGTTCGACTGGCCAGCCGTCCGGTCGCGCCAGGTCGTCGGGATCTCGGCGATCCGCCGCTTGGCGAGGGTCGCCTTCACGGTCAGCTCCAGGGCGAGCTCGAAGCCGGCCGTGCTTTCGATGGAGGTCGATTCGAGGAAGCGCCGGCTGTAGAGCTTGAAGTTGTTCGTTGGGTCGTGGGTGGGGACGCTTGCGAACCAGTGCAGCGAAAGCCCGGCCGCGCGACTCATCAGGCGCTTGAGCGGCGGCCCGCCGATCTGCCGGCCGCCCTTCATGTACCTCGACGCCGACACGACGTCAGCGCCGCCTCGCGCCAGCTCAACCATCCGGTCCACGGCCTTCGGGTCGTCCGAGCCGTCCGCCATCGAGATCAGGACGTACGGCGCCGTTGTCCCGGCGATGCCCGCCTTCATGGCGTTCAGGACGCCTCGACCGAGGTCATTGCGGAGGCCGCGCACGGAGGGAATCTCGGCCGCCAGCCGCTGCACGACCGGCACCGTGGTATCGCCCTCGAAGTCGTACACGACGACGAGCTCGTGCGGCGTCGTGACCGCAGCGTGGAGCGCCCGGAGGACCGGCTCTACGGCCTCGCCCTCGTTGTAGACCGGCAGGATGATCGAGACGACCGTTGGGCTACCGGCCGTCACCGGAACCCCGCGGGTGCGGCGGGGCGCTCGGGTGCAAGCGCTGGCACGCCGCGGGCCGGATTGCTTCGCACCTTGACTTCGGTCAGACGCGCGAGGCGCCGAGTCCACGGCACGACAAGGTTTCCAAGGCCGGGCAGCAGCGGAATCATTGCCACGAGGATCGCAGGCGACTGGTAGTACAGGCGCGGAAGTGCGAGCCCGGCGGCCAATGCGACCGTCCACCGTCGGTTGGTCTTGGCGCCCCATACCACGACCGCGAGGGCGATCGGCAGTCGCACCCAGATCGAGTATGGGTACGGCCAGTCCCCGGTCTGGGCAGTGCCGTCCGCCAGCAGAGACAGCCATTCGAACCAGAGGTGCGGTGTCACGGCGAATGACACCGCCGCAAAGGCCCCGGCGATGACGATGGGGACCGCGGCTTTGCGCCACTCCCCCCGGATGACGAACCACAGGAGGCCGATCCCCATCGAGGGCTTGGTCAACAGGGCGATAACCCATAGGGCCGGCCAGCGGAAGCCGAGCACGATGACGACCCCGATGAGCAGATTGATGTTGGCGGCGTTGACCTCCGATGCGACTGGGGTCGCAAAGATGAGCGCCCCGGCAAGCGGCCCTGTGAGGACGACAAGACTCAGGATCTCGATGGCGCGCAGGATTGCGGTGAAGGCCGCGAAGGGCAGCGACAGCAGCGGCGCAACGATCTGGGCCGCGACCGGCGGATAGACGAACTGGTACTCGGTCCGGTTGTAGGGATTGGCCGGATCGGTGAGCCAGTAGCACAGGGCATCAACTGGATTTCCGCCCGATTGCGTGAGCAGGACGAGCACCTGGACGCACACGCCTGCCGAGATCGCGAGCAGGAGCGTGTACACGCGAATGCCGCCGCTCGGCGCATTGGACCGAATCACAATCGCCCCGCGGCCAACTCGGTCCTGATCCAG
>JANLSG010000317.1:0-29044 GCA_031362295.1 Chloroflexota bacterium | reverse complement strand
CCACATGAGCTACCTCGGCGACGCCGACATCGGCACCGGCACGAACGTGGGCGCCGGCACGATCACGGCCAACTGGGACGGCCGGGCGAAGAACCGGACCCGCGTGGGCGAGAACGCGTTCCTCGGCGTCGACACCATGCTCGTCGCCCCGATCGAGATCGGTGACGGGGCAAGGACCGGCGCGGGCGCCGTCGTCACGAAGAACGTGCCGGCGGGCAAGCTCGCCGTGGGCGTGCCCGCCCGGATCCGCGAGCCGCGGGTCAGGCCTGAGCCGGAACCGGGCCCCGGGCCCGGCGAGCCGACGAACGCATGAGCTTCCCGCTCGGCGAGATCCTGTTCCTGGCGTTCCTGACGCTCCTCGAGGCGTTCTTCGTCGCGGCGGAGATCGCGCTCGTGTCCGTTCGCCGCAGCCGCATCGACCAGCTCGTGGAGCAGGGAAGTGCCAGCGCACGACGCGTTCGCAAGCTGCTCGACGATCCGGGCCGGTTCCTCGCCGTCGCCCAGATCGGCCTGACGTTCATCGGCTTCTTCGCCTCGGCATTCGCCGCGGTCAGCCTGGTGGACAATCTCGCCGCGCTGTTCGAGGGGTTCGGGATGGACGCCGGAACCGCTGGTGGCACCGCCCTGGTCATCGTCACCATCATCCTGGCCCTGTTCACCATCGTGTTCGCGGAGCTCATCCCGAAGTCGATCGCGCTCGCGAGCCCGGAGCGGTTCGCGCTCGTCCTGTCGCGGCCGATCGACGTCATCGCCCGCCTCCTCGGGCCCATCGTCACGATCCTGAGCAGCCTCACCCGCTGGGTCGCCCGCTCGATCGGCGTCGACATCAACCAGGAGGCGCAGATCAGCGCCGACGAGCTCCGCCTGATCGTGGAGCGCGGCGGCGAGCAGGGCGTCCTCGAGGCCGAGGAGGAGCAGATGATCAACGCGGTCATCGAGCTCGGCGAGCGCCGCGTCCACGAGGTGATGATCCCGCGGGTCGCCATCGCCGCGCTGGCGTCCGATGCGACGCTGGACGACGCCATCGACCTTGTCGTCGAGGTCGGACATTCGCGGATCCCGGTGTACCACGACTCGATCGACGAGATCGTCGGGATCCTGTACGCGAAGGACCTGCTGCCGTACCTCAAGGCGGACGCCGGGCCGCGACCCGCGCTCCGCAAGCTCCTGCGGCCGCCCGTGCTCGTCCCCGAGTCGATGACGATCGACGACCTGCTCCACGAGCTCCAGCGCCGCAAGGTCCACATCGCAATCGTGCTCGACGAATACGGCGGCACCGCCGGCGTGGTCACGATCGAGGACCTCCTCGAGGAGATCGTGGGCGAGATCCAGGACGAGTACGACGTTGAAGAGCCGATGGTCGTCCGCCTCTCGGACCACGAGGCGCGTGTCGATGGACGCGCGGACGTCGACGAGCTGCTGGAGCTGTTCGACCTGGACCTCGAGCTCGAGGATGCCGAGGAATACGACACCGTCGGCGGCTTGATGTACCACCGCGTCGGCGGCGTTCCGTCGCCCGGCGACTCGATCGACGTCGGTGGCCTCCGGCTCACGGTGGAGACGACCGACGGCCGCCGCGTCGGCAAGGTACTCGTGACGCGGCGTGTCGGCGATGCGGCTCGCGACGGCTCGGACGGCGCCGACACCGTGGAAGATCCACCGACCGTCGCCCGCCGTGGGGCTTCGAAACGCGGGGCGACGCGCACCAAGCGCTGATCACGGCGATCTGACGTGTCGTGATCACCTGGTGATCAAATTCCGCCTTTCGTAGGGCATTTCCTGGTGGCTGGCCGCGGCGGAGGACAGGATCGAGTGCTCATCGTGCTCGCGGACCAGGAAATCACGCTGAGATCGATCGGCATCGGGCCTGTTCAGCGCCTGCTCTACCCCGAAAGAGGCACCGAAACCCCGAGAATGATCATCCCGCGAGCATTCCGCCCGCATTCCTCGGGGGCGCCGCGAAGTGCAGGCACATGCTGCTTGCGGGCCGCGATCCAGCTACGCGCTGATCACCGAGCGGACGATCTCCTCCAGCCGTTCGCGCGGCTCGGGCTGGAGCGTCCCGGCGGCGTCGAGCGCCGCAAGCGCGCGATCGCGATGCAGGCGGGCTTGGTCGCGCGTGTATTCGCGGGCACCGGTCCGCTCGAGGATCGCCACGATCTCCGCGACGTGCTCCGGGACGAGTCGACCGTTTGCGTACAGCGCCGTGAGGCGCGCCCGATCCTCGAGCGACGCGTGCTCGAATGCGTAGATCACCGGCAGCGTCTTCTTCTTGCGCGGCACGTCGGTGGGCTCCTTGCCCGTGGCGACCTCCGGCCCCCAGATCCCGAGCAGGTCGTCGTTGAGCTGGAATGCGATGCCCAGATCCCAGCCGAACGCGCGGTAGCTGGCGATGATCGTCTCGTCCTCCGTTGCGAGCACCGCGCCGGCCTCGATGGACGCGGAGATGAGGGCGGCCGTCTTGCGCCCGATCATGTCGAAGTACAGGTCGACGGACAGCCCGTCGTCGTGCTCGGCCATCCAGATGTCGAGGTACTGGCCCTCGCACAGCGCAACGCACGTATGGTCGTACAGGCGCATGAGCCGCAGGACCGTGTGATCAGGAAAGCCGAGGTCGGTCAGCCGGTGGAGCGCGACACGGCTCAGGCTGAACAACATGTCGCCGGCGTTGATCGCCTGGGGAATGCCGTGCAGCGCCCAGAGCGTGGGGCGGTGCCGGCGCTCGCGGTCGTCGTCCTCGATGTCGTCGTGGACGAGGCTGAAGTTATGGCCCAGCTCCACCGCCGCGGCGCCCGGGAGCGCGCCTTCGTGGCTGCCGGTGATCGAGGAGTAGGCGAGGAGGCCCAGCAGCGGCCGCATCCGCTTGCCCGACGAGCCGGAGCCATCCAGCCCGAGGTGGTAGCGGACCATCTCGTACACGCCGGCGGTCGCGGGATCGGCGCCCTCGACAACACGCAGGATCTCGGCCTCCGTGTCGGCAATGAGCTCGGCGATGTTTGGGCTGGTCGAGAGGGCCATCGCGGCGAGTGTATCCGGGCCAGAACAAACGTGCGCGGCCCAAGTAGCGCGTTCGCCCGATGACGGCCCGGTGTACCGTCAGCGGGTGCCTACGCCACGTCGTTACGTCACCGAAGCGATCGTGCTCTCGCGCTTCGACTATGGCGAGGCGGATCGCATCCTGACCCTGATCACGCCCGGCGGCGGCAAGATCAAGGCGATCGCGAAGGGCATCCGTCGGCAGAAGTCGCGCATCGGCGGCAGCCTCGAGCCCTTTGCAGAGCTTCGGCTTGCCCTCGCCCAGGGACGCACGTTCGAGGTTGTCACGCAGGTCGAGGTGATCCACGCCTGGCTGAACCTCCGCGACGACCTGGTGTCGTTCGGGACCGCGTCGTACATCGCGGAGCTCGCCGACGGCACGCTGGAGGAGCGCCACGCCGCCGAGTCCGTGTACCTGCTCCTCAAGCGGGCGTACGAGATTCTCGATGCCGGCATGGCGCCCGGGCGGGTCGCCCGCTGGTTCGAGATGCATCTCGCCGACGAGCTGGGCGTTCGACCGGAGGTCGATCGATGCGTGGAGTGCGGTCGGCTGATCGAGGCGGACGAGCGCTATCGCTGGATGCCGCCGCTGGGCGGCGTGCTGTGCGAGCGCTGCCCTGGGCCGCCGTATGAGCGCGCGGGACTCTCGCTCGACGGCCTGAAGCTGCTCAAGGCGTACCAGCGCCAGGACGTGGAGGCGCTCGCCGAGCTGCGCGTGCGCCCTGCCGTGGAGCGCGAGGTCGAGATCGCGATGCGCGAGTTCCTGGCGTATTCGCTGGATCGCAGGCCGCGATCTCTTGCCTTCCTCGACGAGGTGCGCAGCAATGCTGCCCACCGGCTCGAGACGGCGCGTGCGGCGGCGCTCGTGCAACCGGCGGCGGAAGCCTGATGGCGACCGTCGAGCTGCGGGACATCGTGACCGAGGCGGATCGTGCGGCGGCGCTCACTGTCCAGCGCGGTCAGGGACAGGAGGAGTTCGTCGCGAGCGTGCAGGCGTCGTTCGACGAC
This sequence comes from Chloroflexota bacterium, assembly GCA_031362295.1. Classification (GTDB taxonomy): domain Bacteria; phylum Chloroflexota; class Limnocylindria; order Limnocylindrales; family CSP1-4; genus UBA5189. The sequence continues at coordinate 25,000 of JANLSG010000317.1, read as the reverse complement.
GCCGTCGCGTACCCGGAGGCGTGTGCGCGCTACTGGGGCGTGTACGACGGGCCGGAGATCGTGGGCTTCGCGATGATCAGCGATGGGATCCCGGAGGACGTGCTGGAGGCGGACCTGACGCTCGTCGGGCCGTACTTCCTGTGGCGCCTCCTGATCGACGAGCGCCATCAGCGTCGCGGCTACGGCACGGCGACGCTGGATGCCGTTGTCGCGTATGTTCGGAGTCGGGGCGGGCGGACCCTGCTCACCAGCGCTCATCTCGGCGAGGGGGGCCCTCAGCCCTTCTACCTGCGCTACGGCTTCGTCCTCACCGGTCGCATCGTCGAGGAAGAGCCCGTCCTTGAGCTGGACCTCGCCGGACGCTAGCCGAGGCCATCCGGCGCCCTCTGGTAGCATCGGCCGGCCTACGCAGCCCTCGACCGTCCCTTCCACGGCCGGTCCCCTCGGGAGTCCCAGCGCGTGACGCAACCCCCTGTGAACGACCCTGGTCCGGCTGTCGCCGAGCTCGACACGATCGTCTCGCTCGCGAAGCGGCGCGGCTTCGTCTACCCGAGCTCGGAGATCTACGGCGGCATCAACGCCGTGTGGGACTACGGGCCGCTCGGGGTGGAGCTCAAGAACAACGTCAAGCGCGCCTGGTGGCGGGCAATGGTCCAGGAGCGCAACGACATCGTCGGGCTGGACGCGGGCATCCTCATGCATCCCCAGGTGTGGGTCACGTCCGGCCACGTCGGGTCGTTCAGCGACCCGCTGGTCGAGTGCCAGACGGACCACCGCCGGTTCCGCCTCGATGAGCTGCCCGGCGGCGAGAACCTGTCGGCGACGGACCTGCGCGACCCCGGGATCGTGGAGCGCCTCGGCCTCCGGTGCCCGGTCGATGGCGGGCCGCTCTCGGCCCCGCGCCAGTTCAACCTGATGTTCAAGACGCACATGGGCCCGATCGAGGAGGACTCCAACGCGGTCTACCTGCGCCCGGAGACGGCGCAGGGGAGCTACGTCAACTTCAAGAACGTCCAGCAGTCCTCGCGGAAGAAGCTGCCGTTCGGGATCGCCCAGATCGGCAAGAGCTTCCGGAACGAGATCAGCCCGGGCAACTTCGTCTTCCGGATGCGCGAGTTCGAGCAGATGGAGATGCAGTACTTCGTCCGCCCGGACGATGCCGCGCGGATCTTCGAGGAGTGGCTGCCCCGGCGAATGGAGTGGTACACGCGCTACGGCGTCTCGCCGGAGCGGCTGCGGTTCCGCGAGCACGCCCCGGATGAGCTGGCCCACTACGCGAAGAAGGCGATCGACGTCGAGTACCGCTTCCCGTTCGGCTGGAAGGAGCTCGAAGGAGTCCACAACCGCGGCGACTTCGACCTCTCGCGCCACCAGGCGGAGTCCGGCGAGAACCTGGAGTACTTCGACCCGGCGACCGAGGAGCACTTCGTGCCGTTCATCGTGGAGACGGCCGGCGGGCCGGATCGATCGGCGTTCACGTTCCTGATCGACAGCTATCGCGAGGAGGAGGTCCGCGGCGAGAAGCGGGTCGTCCTCGGGCTCAATCCGGATCTCGCGCCGTACAAGGTCGCGGTCCTGCCGCTGCTCAAGAAGCGGCCGGAGATCGTGGAGATCGCGCACCGCCTCCGTGACGACATCGCCCGCGACACGATGGCGGTCTACGACGACACCGCCGCGATCGGCAAGCTGTACCGGCGCCAGGACGAGATCGGCACGCCGTGGTGCGTGTGCATTGACGTGGAGTCGCTGGAGGACGGCGCCGCCACGATCCGGGACCGCGACTCCATGACCCAGGAGCGCGTCCCGATCGACGGCATCAAGCGCGCGATCCTGGACAAGCTCTCCGCCGCCCGCGGGTAGCGAGAGGTAGCTCGGCCTTGGGCGCGACTTCGCACCTGGGCGCGAGTCGGCGCTTGGCGGCAGACCGGGCGTCGGCAGACCAGGCGTCGCATGCACCCGGTAGGGGCACGTTTCCAGGTCGCGTCGTCCACCTTGACCCTCGCGGGGCCGCCAACAGCAGCAAACGCCTCGTTCCAACGCGTTTTCGAGTCCTGGGTGACCCTCCCGGGATCATTTGTGACGGAGTCGGGTCAGAACGCGACCCCGCCAGGGGCGCAGGCGCGCACCAGCGAGGAACCGCCGCCGGCAGCCATGACCGGTACGCTGCGGGCATGGGATCGACAGCGTACGAGCGGTTCATGGCCAGCACGGAGATCGACTACGACCGCTGGAAGGAAGGCGAGGGGTACGACCTCGAGGCCCTGCGGGCGATGGAACCCGACGAGCAGTTCAGGATCGAGCATTGGCTGCTCGGTCGGGTGGATCAGGACTGGCGCGACCTCGACGCGTTGCTCGCCCTCCGCACGGACACAGCGCGCGCGGCGGTCATCGACCAGCTCCGGAACGGCAAGCTGGAGCAGCGACTCCAGGCGGCGCGACTGCTCGACGACGACCCAAGGATCGAGGAGGGGATCGCGTCGGACATCGAGGCGGCCGCGATTGCGGGGCTGGAATCCGCGCTGCTCTTCTACGGCCTGAGCATCGCGCTGGACCTTGCCACGACACTTCGGACGCCCGCCCTGATCGCTGCGCTGTTTCGGGCCACGCTCCGGGACGAGGGCGAGGCGGCCGTCCACGCCGCGGCTCGCCTCGCGTTCATCCACGGCAAGGCGAAGGAGCCGTTCGACTGGGAGCTCCGCCCGCTCTTCCTGCGCTTCAACACGCAGGACCGCGCCGAGCGCGAGGTCGTGTTCCGCGAGCTCTGTGCGCTCTGCGCCGTCGCTCCCGAGCCCTATCTGGCCGCCCGGACATGAAAGCGCCCCGCCATACCTGCTCGGGTAGCGGCGGGGCATTCGCGCAACGAAACGCCGCCGGCGGCGCTGACGCCGCGACCCCGGCGATGTAGGCTTCCGGCAATTCGATCGGCTCGGGGCACCGGGTCGGCCTGCCATCGAACGGAGGAACTGCCTGGTGTCTGGTTCTCGAAAGCTCGCCGCCATCGGCGCACTCGCGCTGCTGGTCGCGCTCCCCGGTGTCTCCGCCGCCAATCATGCGTGGAGCAACTACCACTGGGCCCGCACGGCCAACCCGTTCACGATCAAGGTCGTCGACAGCATGACGCCCGACTGGGACGGCAACCTCGACACCGCGATCTCCGACTGGCATTCGTCATCGGTCATGAACGTGGTCAAGGAGACCGGCGACAGCTCCACGAAGACGCGTAAGCGCTGTGCCGCGATCACGGGCAAGGTCCACGCCTGCAACGCCACCTACGGCAACAACGGCTGGCTGGGCCTCGCTCAGATCTGGATCAGTGGCAGCCATATCACCCAGGGCACCGCCAAGATGAACGACTCGTACCTGGCGTCTGCCTCGTACACCGAGACCAATCGCCAGCACGTCATTTGCCAGGAGATCGGGCACGACTGGGGCCTCACCCATCAGGATGAGTCCGGTGCCGACCTGAATACCTGCATGGACTACTCGAACGCCCTCGACAACGAACATCCGAACGCGCATGACTACGCACAGCTCGAGACGATCTACAGCCACCTCGATTCGACGACGACCATCGCCTCGACACTGCCGTCAGCCGCCGGTTCCGGCGTTGGCAGCTGGAATGCCGAGTTCGGCGTCATGGTCTCGCGATCGTCCGACGGTCGAACGTCCACGTTCGTTCGCGACCTCGGCGCGGGCCAGCGGATCATCACCCATGTGATCTGGGCCTAGGAAAGCCCGTCTCTTTCGCGCAGCACGAGAGCCCGGCGGTAACGCCGGGCTCTCTGATTCCCGGGGGTCCCCAACGGCACCGGCGGCCCTCCGGCCGGCGCTAGACTCGGTCCGTCGAGGAGGAGGTGCGCGCGTGGCCGTGACGATCCGCAAGTGGGCGACATTCATCGAGGAGCTCCACGAGGAGGGCGGGAAGCCGCTCGCGCGCCCGCTGCGCCGCGTCGCAGTCGCCGTCGTCGTCAAGAACCCATACGCGGGGCGCAACCCCGATGACCTCACCGAGCTGATCGACTTCGGCGAGGTGCTCGGCGCGGAGCTCACGAAGCGCGCCAAGGAGGCCCTCGGCACCACGGTCGAGGCCTACGGCAAGGGCGGCATCGTCGGCGAGGCGGGCGAGCTCGAACATGTGGCGGCGTGCCTGCACCCCAAGTTCGGCGCGCCCACCCGAGGCGCCGTCGGCGGGGTCTCCATCCTCCCCTCGGTCAAGAAGCGCGCGGCCATGGGCGCGACCCTCGATATCCCGGTCCACCACATCAAGGCGATGCTCGTCCGGTCGCACTTCGATGCCATGGAGATCCGCATCCCCGACGCGCCGGCCGCGGACGAGCTCGTCCTGGCACTCGCCGTCACGGACGGCGGCCGGCCGCACGCCCGCGTGGGTGGACTCAGGGCCGAGGACGCGATCGGCGAGGACGGGCTCCACTAGGCCGAGGGCCACGGGAGCGCGATCCGATGCGGACCCTGATCACCAACATCGGGACAATCGTCACCGGCGACATCGACGCGCCCATCGCGGACGCCGATTCGATCCTGATCGAGGACGGCCGGATCGTCGCCGTCGGGCGCGGGCTCACGCCGGACGCCGGCGTCGGCGGCGCGACGCAGCTGATCGATGCGAAGGGAACGACGGCATTCCCCGGGCTCATCGATTCGCACGCGCATCCGGTGTTCGGCGACTACACGCCGCGCCAGCAGACGTCGAACTTCATCGAATCCGGCCTGCACGGCGGGGTCACGAGCGTCATCTCGGCCGGCGAAGTGCACCTCCCGGGTCGACCGAAGGACATCGTCGGGCTCAAGGCGCTCGCGATCGTCGCGGCGAAGGCATACGGCAACTTCCGTCCCGCCGGAGTGAAGGTTCGCGGCGGCGCCCCGATCCTGGAGCTGGGCCTGGAGGAGCACGACTTCGCCGAGATGGCCGCGGGTGGCGTGACGCTCGTGGGCGAGATCGGGCTCGGGAGCGTCAAGACCGGCGCGCAGGCCGCGCCGATGGTCGCGTGGGCCAGGCGGCACGGGATGACCGTGACGTTCCACACGGGAGGCCCGTCCATCGCCGGCTCCAGCCCGATCGCGGCCGACGCCGTGCTCGAGGCGCGGCCGCACATCGTCGGCCACGTGAACGGTGGTACGACGCCGATGTCCGACGCCGACATCGAGCGGGTGATCGATACCGACATGGCGATCGAGATCGTCCACTGCGGCAATGGCCGCGCGGCAATCGTCGCGGTCCGGCGGGCGGCCGAGCTCAATGGGCTGGCCCGCGTGATCATCGGCAACGACGCACCGTCCGGCACGGGCGTCATCCCGCTCGGCATCCTTCGCGTGATGGCCCATCTCGCGTCGCTCGGCGGCGTCGCGCCGGAGGTCGCCGTCGCGATGGCGACCGGCAATACCGCTCGCGTTCACGGCCTCGACGTCGGCGTTCTCGCGCCTGGGCGCGCGGCGGACGTCGTGCTCCTCGATGCCCCCGTCGGATCCCAGGCGTCGACTGCTCTCGAGGCGCTCACGCTCGGTGACCTGCCGGGCGTTTCGATGGTGCTAATCGATGGCGTGGTGATGATCGGCCGCAGCCGGAATACGCCACCGGCTGCTCGAGCCGCGGAAATCGTGGGCGGGACCGGCCCCTCGGCGGGCGGACACTGATGAAATTCGGGCTGCGGCTGCCCAGCTACGCGCTGGGGCCTGCGACCGCGAGCCTGCAGGAGATGGGCGCGTACCTGCGGCGCGCGGAGGACCTCGGGTTTGAGTCGGCGATGCTGATCGACCACCTCCTCATCGCGCCACCCGCATATCGCGTCGCGTGGCTGGAGCCCGTCTCGCTCCTGAGCGCGCTCGCTGGCGTCACGCGGACGATCCGCCTCGGGACCCTCGTGCTGGTCCTGCCGTTCCGGGATCCCGTCGCGTTCGCGAAGGAGTGGGCGACGCTGGACCAGCTGTCGGGCGGCCGGTCGATCCTGGGCGTCGGCGTTGGCTGGAACAAGGAGGAGTTCGCGGCACTCCGCATCCCGATCGAGGAGCGCGGCCGGCGCATGAACGAGATGCTGGAGGCGATCACGGCGCTGTGGGCCGGCGATGACGTGTCCTACGAGGGCAGGTACTACCGCTTCGAGCACCTGACGATCGAACCCAAGCCCGCCCAGAAGCCGCATCCCCCGATCTGGATCGGCGGGGGCACCCAGCCATCCGAGAAGATCTATGGCCAGGGCGTGGATACGATCCAGCCGGTGCTCCGCCGGATCGCGAAGTACGCCTCGACGTGGGTACCGCACTCCTCGGCGACGGCGGAGATGGTCGCCGGCGACTTGGCGAATATCCGCGGCTACATGGTCGAGAACGGCCGGGACCCGGACGACATGCGCCGGGTCTACTCGAACTTCGTGCACATCCTCAAGCCCGGTGAGAAGTCCGAGTCGGCCGCCGCGAAGTTCGGCGTGTACTCCGGCATGGACCTGCCCTACTGGCAGGAGTTCTACCTGCTCGGCGAGGCCGAGGCCGTGGCCGAGCGGATCCGGGGCAAGATCGAGGCGCTCGGCGGCGTGGACCACCTGATCCTGAACCCGCTCGACTGGGATCCGGCGTCCATCGAGGTCCTGGCCGAGCGCGTGCTGCCGCTCGTCGTCGCGTAGCGCGGCGAGGTCCGGGCCCCGTGGCGTTCCTGCAACCGACCGAGCTCTCGGACGCGCTCGGCGCGCTCGCGGGTGGCGGTCCGGGCGGGTCGCCGTGGGTCGTCGTCGCCGGTGCGACGGACCACTACCCGTCGCGAGTGGGGCGGGCGCCGATCGAGGACGTGCTGGACGTCACGGCCATCTCGGCGCTCCGGGGCGTCGTGGCGGTCGATGCCGGCTGGCGGATCGGTGCGCTGACCACGTGGACGGACCTCGTGGAGAGCGACCTGCCGCCCTTGTTCGACGGACTGCGAGCGGCCGCGCTCGCGGTGGGCGGGCAGCAGATCCAGGCGCGCGCCACCGTGGCGGGCAACGTCTGTAACGCCTCGCCCGCCGCCGACGGCACGCCGAATCTCCTCGCGCTGGACGCGGTGGTGGAGCTCGAGTCGAGTCGTGGCCCACGGCGCGTGCCGATCGGCGAGTTCGTGACGGGCAATCGACGAACGGCTCGCGCGGCCGACGAGCTGGTGACCGGTCTGTTCGTACCCGGGGCGCTGCCAGGCACGACCGTTCGATCCGCGTTCGAGAAGCTCGGATCCCGCGCCTACCTCGTGATCTCGATCGCGATGGTCGCGGCGGCGGTCGAGATCGATGCCGAGAGCCGGATTGCGCGAGCGCGCGTGGCAGTGGGTGCCTGTTCGGAGGTTGCGCAGCGCCTCACCGCGCTGGAGGCGGCACTCGAGGGACTCGAGGCGGCCGGCGTCGCTCGTGCGACCGCGGACATCGTGCGAGCGGAACACGTGGCCGACCTGACGCCGATCGACGACGTGCGCGGCTCCGGCGCGTACCGCCGCGACGCTGCGCTCACGCTCGTTCGACGCGCACTCGAGCGCGTGATCGCATGACCGCCATCGACGTCGCCTTCGAGGTCAATGGGCGTCCGGTGAGCGTTGCGGTGGAGCCGATGCGGCGCCTGTCGGACGTGCTCCGCGACGACCTGGGGCTGATGGGCACGAAGGTCGGCTGCGAGGCGGGGGACTGCGGCGCCTGCACCGTCCGACTCGGCGGCCGCCAGGTGGAGTCGTGCCTCGTTCCCGCCGCCCAGGCGGATGGGACCACGATCCAGACCGTCGAGGGGCTGGCGGATGCGGCCGGTGGCCCGAGCGATCTCCAGGCCGCGTTCCTCGCCCACGGCGCCGCGCAGTGCGGGATCTGCACGCCCGGGATGCTGATGGCGGCCGAAGCGCTCCTCGCGGCCGATCCGCGCGCCGACAGCGCCGCGATCCTCGATGGGATCGGCGGGGTGCTGTGCCGTTGCACGGGCTACCTGAAGATCGTGGAGGCGATCGCCGCGACCCGGGACGCTCGACTCGCGGGCTCGACGGCACGCGCGGGTGGAGCGGCGACCCCCGCGGCCGGCGCCGCGGTCGGCTCGCGAATCGCGAAGGTGGACGGGCTGCCCCGCGTGCTCGGGACGGCGCGCTTTGGCGCCGACCACCGACCCGAGGACCTGCTCGCGGTCCGCGCGGTGCGCTCGCCGCACGCGCGAGCGAGATTCGAGATCGGCGACCTCGGGCAGCTGCGAACCGGGTATCCGGGCCTGGTCGACGTGTTCGCCGCCGCCGACGTGCCCGGCCAGAACCGCTACGGCATCTACCCGACCGGCAAGGACCAGCCGGCCCTCGCGGATGGCGTGGTCCGCCACCGGGGAGAGGCGATTCTCGCCCTCGTCGGCGACGAGGCGACCCTCGCGGCGATCCAGGACGCGGAGCTGCCCATAACCTGGGAGCCGCTGACGCCCCTCCGCGGCATCGACGACGCGCTCGCCGAGGGCGCGCCGGACCTCCACGAGGCATCGCCGGGCAATGTCCTCATCCGCGGTCGACTCGCGCACGGCGACCTCGATGCGGCGCTCGCGGGCAGCCACGTTACGGCCGTGGTCGAGGTCGAGACGACCTGGATCGAGCACGCGTACATCGAACCCGAGGCCGGCGTGGCGCGGCGCGTTGGCGATCGCATCGAACTCACTGTCAGCACCCAGGCGCCGTACATGGACCGCGACGAGGTCGCGCTGCTTCTCGGCATCCCGCCGACTGATGTCCGGATCATCCCGACCGCGTGCGGCGGCGGGTTCGGCGGCAAGCTTGACCTCGGCGTCCACGCGCTGATCGCAATCGCGGCGTGGCGCACGGGGCGCCCGGTGCGATCGGTCTGGACCCGCCCCGAATCCATGGCAGCCAGCCCGAAGCGCCATCCGTCGCGGATCTCCGCCACCGCCGGCGCCGACGCGAGCGGCCGGCTCACCGGCTATCGCTTCCACGGTGATTTCGACACCGGCGCCTACGCCTCGTGGGGACCCACCGTCGCGAACCGCGTGCCGGTCCACGCGATGGGGCCGTACGGCTTCGATGCCGTGCTCGCCACCTCCCGCGCCGTGTACACGAACAACCCGCCCGCGGGCGCGTTCCGCGGGTTCGGGGTGCCCCAGGCATCGATCGCCCACGAGGCACTCATGGACGACCTCGCGGCCCAGCTGGGAATGGACCCGCTCGAATTCCGCCTGGCGAATGCCCTCCGAGCCGGCTCTACCACCGCGAGCGGCCAGCGCCTTGAGGCGAGTGCCGGCCTGCCGGCCTGCCTGGAAGCCCTGCGCCCGCACTGGGCACGGCTCCGCGCGGCAGCGGCGGCCCACAACGCCACGCCCGGCGCTCGCACTCGCCGCGGCGTCGGGATCGGGGCCATGTGGTACGGCATCGGCAACACGGCACTGGCCAATCCGTCCACGATCGAGATGGGCGTGACCGGCGACGGGCGCGTGGTCCTGTTCTGCGGCGCCGTCGACATCGGACAGGGCGCCTCGACGGTCCTCGTCCAGATCGCTGCGGATGCGCTGGGGGTCGCGACCTCGACCGTCGAGCTCGTCAGCGGCGACACCGACAGGACGGCCGATGCCGGGAAGTCGTCCGCATCGCGCCAGACGTTCGTATCGGGCAACGCCGCGCGCCTCGCGGGTGAGGACCTGCGCCGGCAGATCCTCCTGCTCGCGGAGGTCGGCGATGACGCGCGAATAGAGGTCGAGGCCGGCCGGGTCATGGCGACCGATATCGGCGGGCGAACGACCATCGTGGAGCTCGCCGAATTGGCAAACGTGCCGGTTCATGACTCCACGGCCGAATGCGTCCTCGCCGGGCGCGGAACGTTCGACCCGCAGACGACGCCCCTGGATCGCGACGGCCAGGGCGTCCCGTACCAGACGTATGCGTTCGGTGCGCAGATCGCGGAGGTGGAGGTCGACCCGGAGCTCGGGACCGTGAAGGTTCGCAGGATCGTGGCGGCGCACGACGTCGGGCGCGCCATCAACCCGACGCAGGTAGAGGGGCAGATCCACGGCGGCATCGCGCAGGGCCTCGGCTTCGCACTGATGGAGGCGTACGTGCCGGGACGCACGGAGAACCTGCACGACTACCTGATCCCGACCGTCGGCGACATGCCGGCGATCGAATGCCTGCTCATCGAGGACGCGGAGCCGTCCGGTCCGTACGGGGCAAAGGGGGTGGGGGAGCCCGCGCTGATCCCCACCGCCCCGGCAATCCTCGGCGCGATCCACGATGCTGTCGGCGTGCGGATCACGCAGCTTCCCGCTTCGCCGGACCGCGTTCGCGCCGCGATCCTCGCCCATGCCGCCGGCTGATCAGGCAGACTTCAGGCCATGCCAACCAAGGTGATCCTCGACGTCGATACGGGGACGGATGACGCCGTCGCCCTCATGACTGCGGCGCTGTCGCCGGACCTCGAGCTCGTCGGGGCGACGACCGTCAACGGCAACACCAGCCTCGATTTCACGACGGAGAACACGTTGCGCGTCTTCGACTGGATCGGGATGCCGCAGATCCCGGTGTATCGGGGCGTGGATCGGCCCCTGGTTCGGACGGATGTGAAGCGCGGCATGGCCGCGCGCATACATGGCGACCTGCTCGACTTGCCGCCGGTCTCGAACGGCGCCACGCTCCAGCAAGGGCACGCGGTCGACTGGCTGATCGACACGTACCTCGCCTCGAACGGCGACATCGTCCTCTGTCCAGTTGGGCCCCTGACCAACATCGCGATGGCGATCCTGAAGGAGCCGCGCATCGTCGACGCGATCCCCGAGATCGTGATCATGGGCGGCGCGCACGACCACGGGAACATCACGGCATCGGCCGAGTTCAACATCTGGCTGGATCCCGAGGCGGCGCGGATCGTCGTCAACTGCGGCCGGCCGATCCGGATGGTCCCGCTCGACGCGACCCATCGGGCGCTCGTTTCGACCGAGGACGCCGCGCGTCTCCGGGCGCTGGGCACGCCCGCGGGAGAGGCCGCGGCGCGCTTCGTCCTGCAACGGATCGATGGCTACGACGCCACCCAGCCGATGCCCCGCCGTGGGGATGCGCTGGCCGCGCCGGTCCACGACGCGCTCGCGGTCTGCGCGATCATCGACCCCTCGATCCTCACGACCGAGCACATCCCGGTGGACGTCGAGGCCCGCGCGGAGCTCTCGATCGGGCGAACGGTCTGCGACTTCCGGTTCCGAAGCGGCAAGCCCGCGAACGTCCACTTCGCGATGGACGCAGACGAGCCGAAGTTCAACTGGATGCTGCTGGAGATCCTGGGCCGGACGGCCTGACAGGCCTCGCCCAAGGTTGGCGCGGCATCGGCATCGGCGGGTGCTCCATCTGCGAGTCACTCGTCCGCCGAGCGTCGGCCGCTACCCCGCGATCGGCCGCCGCAACCCGGCTTGGCCTTCACCTGCTCCAGGGACGAAGCGCTCGTCGGCTGAGCCCGTCCAACTGCGCCGCGGTTCCTGATCTCATCGACTTCCAGCCGACGAGTGCGTCCAATTCGAAGCAGAAGCATGAAATGGGCCGCTGTTCGGTGTGGCCATTCGGTGTCGCCATTCCTCGGGACCGGCTACTCCGCGCCCGTGGGCTCCTTGCCCTTCGGCCAGTAGAGCTCCTTCTTGACCTGCGGCTCGGGGAAGCCGCGACCCAGGAGCGTCTCCTCGGCGGCGAGGATCATGTCCGGGTTGCCGCAGATATACGCGATCGTGTTATCCGCGGAGAGGCCCAGCTCCTCGCAGACCGGCCCGACGATGGATTCCACGCGGCCCCAGCGGCCACCCCAACCCGCGTTCTCGGGCGCGGACGGGCGCGAGACGGTCGGGATGTACTGCACGGGATAGCCACTGCCGGACCCAGAATCGCGCTCCCAGCCCTCCAGGAGCGAGCGGTAGCCGAGGTCCCCGGCGTACGAGACGCCATTCAGGAAGACGGCCTTCCGTGGCCGCCCCTCGCGGAGCATCGCCTTCATCATCGACACGAACGGCGCATTGCCCGTGCCGGACGAGATGAACAGGTGCGTGCGGTCGTCGTCGGGCTCCAGGATGAACTTGCCCTTCGGCCCGATCATCCGCATCCGGTGTCCGGTCGGCAGCCGCCACAGGAGCGGCGTGAACATCCCTCCCCGCACGAGCCGGATGTACATCTCGTAGCCGTCGGAGCCCGCGACGGCCGGATCCGAGGCGATGGAGTACGGCCGCTGCACGATCTTCGTGCCGGTTGGGGTCGTCGCGTCCTCCACGAAGACGCCGATCGTCATGTACTGGCCGGATTCGAACGGTGTCGCATCGCCGTCGAACCGAACCGTGAAATAGCCGAGGCTCTCGGTCTCGTCCGTGCGGGCCACGAGCGACGCGTTGTACTGGGGCGCGTCCGGCTGGATGACCCGGCCGTCGATCTCGGTCACGCCGTGATGGTAGCGGCGCGATGCCTCGCGGCGGCGCGTGCGCTGAAAAGTGGCGTAAACGGATGATGCGGCGCCCAAACGGGCGTCGCATCCTGCCGAAATGGCCCCCCAGCGGCGGCTCGCGCACATTCGCCAGGTCCTTGGACTGCTGACGCTGTTCAGCGGCGTTGCCCTGCTGTTGAACATCCTCGGGAACATCGATCTGCGGCTGGCCTTCGCGTCGACGACCCTCGTCATGCTGGGCGCCGCTGCGTTCGTCCTGCGGGGCCAGACACCGGAAGACCGACGGCGCATCCTGCGAAGTCTTGGGATCGGCGCCGCGAGTGGCGTGGTCGCCACGGTCGCGTACGACGTAACCAAGGCGACGTTCGGCGTGCTCGACCCGAGCCCATTCGATCCCTTCCATGCGATTGCTGTGTTCGGCCAGAACCTCGCTGGCGCAGACGCAGGAGCAACGCCGATCTTGATCGCTGGTTGGGGTTTCCACCTCCTCAACGGCACGGCGTTCGGAGTCGGGTACACGATGCTGTTCGCGCGCGAGGGCGCCACGAGCGTTCGGTTTGCGCTGCTCTCAGGTCTCGCCTGGGGGATCTTCCTCGAGAGCTTCCAGCTGGCGCTCTATCCCGGCTGGCTCAACATCAACAGCATCGGGGAGTTTGCCGCCAGTTCCCTCCTCGGCCACATGGTGTACGGCCTCAGCCTCGGAGCGGTCAGTCGAACGTTGCTGCGACAAGGCTTGGGACCACGGCTACGACCTGAGGCCGACAGGACCGCATAGTTGGAGAAGGCGATGGAAACTGAGCTCGCGCCCAGCATGGCTGCGAAGGTTGATGAGCCGCGCCTGTACCCGTGGATGCGGCCAGCGTGGTTCCTCGGCCGATTCCGCGGCGGTCTCCGCGCGGCCACGGCGTCTGACGCTGCGCGCCTTCGAGAGTTGCCGTCCTGGTTTGGTGGGCTGGCACTGCCGCTCGTCGCAATCGTCATTCCCCTTCTCCTGTCGGCAGGGCATGCCCTCAGGGCGAGCTTCGACGACGTGGCGATCTTCAACGCTGAGCCATGGACCTTCCTGATCTGGATCACCTTCACCGAGTCGATCAGCTTCGTCCTCATCGTGGCCGTGATCGGGCTCGTCGCTCCGGCTGCCGGCGTTCTCGTCGTTCTCGCATTCGGTGCGAGCGACCTTGTCGCCGCGTTCGTCGTTGGGGACATGCGGAACACGTTCACGGCCCTCATCGGCCGACTCGTCTCGTATGCCGTGCTGTGGTTGTTGGTCGTGGAAGTGCCCCTGCTCGGGCGGCTCATGGTGGAGTGGCGGGCACGGTCGGACGAAGCTTCGCGCAAGCAACGGGTCGTCGGCATCGCAATCGGTGCCGTCGTCGTCGCTGCGCTCGTGTACATATGGGCGAACGCAGCACGAATTCTCATCGGTGCCGTCCCGTTCTGGGGAGGGCTCGTCTCGATCAAGACCATCTCGACCCAGCTGTTCTACATGGATGTCGCGGTGGCGACGATCAGCTTTGCGGCGGCCGCCGCTGTGTTCTGGGTGCGGTATCTCGGACCGACGACCCATGTCAGCCGGGTGGACCTCGAGCCGGGGTCGAACTCGGCGGGCCAAACGATTCGCTCCACGGTGATCGGCATCGCCGTCGGCATCTTCGTCCTCGCTGCCTACGTGGATCAGCCCATCGATGCGGTCATGTTGATCATCGCGCTCGCGGCGGCTCGCCCGATTGCGACCGTGGTCTTGCGGGCGACCAGAATCGCCCCGCTCCTTGCAGCCATCCCGTGGCCTCTCAGACTGATCGGCGGCTTCGCGGTGACCTTCTTTGTCGCCTCGACGTACATGCAGGGCGCGGGGGTCGCGACCTTCTCGCGCTTCGGCAACATGGTGATCGCGCTCGCCGCGGCGCTCGTGATCATGGAGATCTTTCTTGCTGCAGACGACGTCGCAAGCGCCACGTTGAGCCGAGCCCGGAGGATCGCCGAAGGCGTCGCGATCGGTGGCGTGCTCCTGCTCGCCATGCCGTTCGCGGTCCTTGCGCACGATACCGAGCAGACCGCAGACGCGGCAGCAGGGGCGGCCATTGCCGGTGCGGCCGCAGCGGCTGCGGCGGCGCGTCGGCGGGGCAAGGGTCCCGGGGGCATTGGAGACGATCCAAGCGACCTGAAACCGATCAAGCCCACGCCCAGCAAGCCGTTCGTCCCTGGGAATCCCTGGGACAAGACGAAACCCAATCCGCCGAAGCCTGACAAGCCGAAGGACACGCCCCAGAAGGACCCTCCGAAGTGGTACGACAAGCTCAATCCGGGGAATTGGTACAAGTGAGCGGCGCACCTCGCGCTGGGCGCTTCGCCGACCGGGAGTGGATCGGTCGCCCGGTCGCCGAGACCGTCGTCTGGTGGATGATCGCCATCGCGCTCGGCTATCTGGTCCTACTCGCGCTGCCGTCGATCGTGCTTGCCCATGACACAGAACAAACTGCGGACGCGGCGGCGGGTGCCGCCATCGCAGGCGCTGCGGCAGCCGCCGGAGCCGCCCGGCGTCGCGGACGGCCGCCGAAGCCCAAGGGGCCGAAGATCTTCGACGTAGCGCCGCCTCGGCGGCGAGGAAGCGGACAGAGGAAGGCGTCGCCACCCGCGCCGGCGCCGGACGCCGGGACTCCGCCACCATCCAGCCCTACGCCACCCCCGCGACCGTTCGGGCCGCGCGGGCCTCTGCCCGCCCCGGACGACAAGCTTCCCGAGTTCAACCCGGACGCCAAGGCCGATCGTCGCAACCAGCAAGAGAAGGACAACCGCCACGGGCTGATCGGCAAGTAGCCGGCGGGCACGGGACCCGCGGCTACAATCGTGCGCACTGCAACGAACGAGCCGAGGAGCCCGCCCGCCCATGACCCAGACCATCGAGACCGCCACCCCGGAGCGCGCCCACAAGGCCGCCAAGCGCTACATCTACGCGTGGGGCGACGGCGCGGCGGAGGGCAGCGGGACCATGAAGGACCTGCTCGGGGGCAAGGGCGCCGGCCTGGCTGAGATGACCCGCGCCGGCCTGCCGACGCCGCCCGGCTTCACCATCACGACGGCCGCCTGCAACGACTACTTCGCCGCGGGCGAAAAGCTCCCAGCAGGCCTGTGGGACGACGTGCTCGACGCGCTCCATGACGTCGAGCGCCAGACGGGCAAGGGCTTCGGCGACGCCGCGAACCCACTGCTGGTAAGCGTCCGCTCCGGCGCGAAGTTCTCGATGCCCGGGATGATGGACACGGTCCTCAACCTCGGCCTCAACGAAGCGACCCTCGCCGGGATGATCAAGCTCACCGGCAACGAGCGGTTCGGGTGGGATGCCTACCGCCGCTTCATCCAGATGTTCGGCCGGATCGTCATGGACGTGAAGGCGGAGCGGTTCGACGAGCCGCTCGAGGCCGCCAAGCATCGCCACGGCAAGGACGCGCGCGACACGGCCCTCACGGTCGATGACCTCAAGGGCCTGGTCCAGGAGTTCAAGGGCGTCGTCAAGGCGGACACCGGGCGCGACTTCCCCACGGACGCCTTGGAGCAGCTGGACCTCGCCATCAAGGCGGTCTTCGCGTCGTGGTTCGGCAAGCGCGCCAGGGACTACCGCAACAGCCAGAAGATCGCGCACGACCTCGGCACTGCCGTGAACGTCATGTCGATGGTCTTCGGCAACATGGGCGACGACTCCGGGACGGGCGTGGCGTTCACGCGCGACCCGAACACGGGCGCGAAGCAGCTCTACGGCGAGTACCTGACCAACGCCCAGGGCGAGGATGTAGTCGCCGGCGTGCGCACGCCCGCGCCCATCAGCGAGCTCAAGAGCGACATGCCGGCGGTGTACGACGAGTTCCAGCGCATCGGCCAGCAGCTGGAGAGGCACTACCGCAACGTCCAGGATCTCGAGTTCACCATCGAGCGCGGCCGCCTGTACATGCTCCAGACGCGCGACGCGAAGCGAACCGCGGCCGCGGCCGTCCGGATCGCGGTCGACATGGTCGACGAGGGCGTGATCTCGAAGGAAGAGGCGGTTCGTCGGATCGAGCCGGCGCAGGTGGACCAGCTCCTCCGCGCGACGTTTGACCCCGAAGCGCTCAAGACGGCCAAGCGCATCGTCAAGGGCCTCAACGCTTCGCCGGGTGCGGCGGTTGGGCGCGCGGTGTTCGACGCCGACACGGCGGTCGAGTGGGTCGCCCGCGGCGAGAAGGTCATCCTCGTCCGCATCGAGACCTCGCCGGACGACTTCCACGGCATGGCCGTGGCGGAGGGGATCATCACCGCCCGTGGCGGCGCGACCTCGCATGCCGCGGTGGTGGCGCGCCAGATCGGCAAGCCGTGCGTCGCGGGCTCCGCGGCGCTGGATGTGAACTACGCCGGCAAGTCGGCCGCGTGCTCCATCACCGGCATCGAATTCGACGAGGGCGACTGGCTGAGCCTCGACGGGACGACGGGCGACCTGTACCTGGGCCAGCTGCCGACCGTCCAGGCCCGCTTCGAGGACCAGCCGGAGTTGCAGAAGATCCTCGGCTGGGCGGACGGGATCCGCCGGATGGGCGTGTGGACCAACGCAGACAAGCCGGAAGAGGCCGCCCAGGCACGCGGCTACGGCGCCGAGGGCATCGGGTTGTGCCGCACGGAGCACATGTTCCGCGAGGGCGATCGATTGGAGATCGTGCGCGGGGCCATCCTCGTCTCAGGTGTCGCCACCCGCGCCAAGGCGAAGCTCGCCGCCAACGAAGCGCTCAACGACGACGAGCGCGAGGCGGTCGCGACCTTCGACACCGCCATGGCCAAGCTCGAGGTGCTCCAGCAGGGCGACTTCGAGGGGATCTTCAAGGCGATGGATTCGCTGCCGGTCGTCATCCGGCTGATCGACCCGCCGCTCCACGAGTTCCTCCCGAATCTCGAGGAGCAGCTCGTCAAGGTCACCCGCGCCGACGAGCACGAGGGTGCCTCCGAGGATGATCGCGACCTGCTCCGGACCATCCAGTCGATGCATGAGCAGAACCCGATGCTCGGGCTTCGCGGCGTGCGCCTGGGCCTGATGATCCCGGACTTCGTGAAGGTCCAGACGCGGGCCATCCTGAACGCGCAGATCGCAGTCAAGAAGGCGGGCGGCAACCCGATCGCCAAGATCATGATCCCGCTGGTCGGCCACGTGAACGAGCTCTCGGTGACGAAGGGCCTCCTCGAGACCGAGGCCAAGGCGGTCGAGGAGAAGGCGGGCGTCAAGGTCGACTACAAGTTCGGGACGATGATCGAGGTCCCGCGCGGCGCGCTGACCGCGGACGAGATCGCGCGCGAGGCCGAGTTCTTCAGCTTCGGCACGAACGACCTGACGCAGATGACGTTCGGCTTCTCCCGCGATGACGCCGAAGGTGGCTTCCTGCTCAAGTACGTCGAGGACAAGATCCTGCCGGTCAACCCGTTCCAGACGCTCGACGACGCGGTCGCCGGGCTCATGAAAATCGCCGTCGACAAGGGCCGCGCCACGCGTCCCGGCCTCGAAGTCGGCATCTGCGGCGAGCACGGCGGCGATCCCGACTCGATCACCAAGTGCGAAAAGATCGGCCTGGACTACGTGTCCTGCTCGCCGTTCCGAGTCCCGGTCGCGCGTCTCGCTGCGGCGCAGGCCACGCTGTCGATGGGAGAACGGGACAAGTAGAGTCCGGGCGAGCTCGCTCGATAGGCGCCCGCGAGTGCCGTCAGGCGTCCGGCTCGGCGCGGGGCTGATGGGCCGGCAGCGTCACGCGAAATGTTGCGCCCACGCCGGGCACGCCGATCGCGTCAATCGAGCCTCGATGGCGCTCGGCGACCCGTCGGCAGATCGCGAGGCCCAGCCCCGTGCCGTCACGATCCTCGGCCCCGGGCAGCCGCCGGAAGAGGCCGAAGATCTCGTCCTGCATGGACGGATCGAACCCCGGGCCGTCGTCGACGACTTCGATGACCCAGGCATCCGCATCGGACGCTTCCGACGCGTGCGAAGCGATGGAGATGTGCGGCGCCCGATCCGCCACGCTGAACTTGAGGGCGTTCTGGAGCAAGTTGGTGAAGAGCTGCCGTAGCTGACCCGAATCGGCTTCGATCACCGGCAAGTCGCCGATGGAAAGTACCGCCTCCCGTTGGCTGACCTCGGGGCCAATCTCGCGAACGATCGAGGAAACCAGCGCGTTGAGGTCGACGGGCGCGAAGGTCATCGCCTGGCGGCCCGCGCGCGCGTAGGCGAGCAGGTCCTGGACGAGCTGCTGGAGGTGTGCGCTGCTCGTCTCGATACGCCGCAGGGCGTCCATCGATTCGGGCGCCAGCCCAGTCGCTTCCACCTTGCGCAGGTGTGCCGCGAATAGCTCGATCCGTCGTAATGGAGCCTGGAGGTCGTGGGACACGATGCCTGCGTAATCCTGGAGCTCCGCGTTGAGCGTCTCGAGCTGACGCTCGACGGCACGCCGCGCCGTGATATCGAGGGCAACCACGAGGCCCCCGATGACCGAGCCATCCGCCCCCCGAAGCGGGGTGACGGTGGTGTGAAAGATCCGGCCGGCGAATTGGGTCTCGACCGTTCGCTCTTCACCATCGAGGGCCGCGCGCAGCAACGGCTCGGTCCCGCGCCCGGGGAAGGCCTCGGCGTGCGTCTTGCCCACGATCTGATCCGAAGGGGCAGCCACGACCTCCAGGGCGGCACCACCGGCGACCGTGAATCGAAGATCGCGATCGAAGGCGAGGATCGCCCCGTTGGGAAAGTGGCTCGCAAGCCACGTGGCTCGGGCGTTCGCGGCCTCCGCCACTTCCTCCGTGTGGACGAGGCGGCGGCTCGCCCACAGGCCGTATCCCGCTAGGACGAGCCCGCTGCCCACCACCATGAAGACGAGCCCTGTCGCCGAGTCGTAATAGCCCCGTTCCTCACCCAGGCGGCGGATCCAGCCGACGGTCGGCAACAGGACCAGGACCCCCAGGCCGAAGCGCCGCGCGAAGAGCCCGCCGACCGACGGGCTCGCGAATGACCCTGCAACCCCACGCGGCACGCCATCGAGCAAGAGTGCGATCGAGAGGACTGCGATCGCCACGGCGGTGGGCAGCGCGACCCTGAACAGAGCCCCGCCGCCAACGATGTCGTTCGCCCCGTACGCAATCCCGAGTAGCGCTGCCGCCGCCATCGCCAGTGCAACGAGCGCCGCGACGTCGGCGACGAGCCGGGCGAGGCGTCCGCCGCGCATCCCGGCGAGCGTCGCGATGCCGAGGCTGAGCACCGCAACGACCGTCGCCGGCGCCGGTCGCCCCGGCGGGTCGTTCCCGGCGCCGAGATCCGGGATGAGGGCGTTGTCGATCCCCAGATCTGCGCCGGTGGCGTACTCGAGCAGGGTCGCCACCGCACCGGCTGCCACGGCCAGCGTTAGCGCAGCGGCGACCATCTCAAAATGGCGATCCCGACCCGTTCCCCCGGCGCTGAGCACTCGGGCGATGCCCAGCGAGCCCAGCCAGATTGCCGTGTTCACCTTCATGGAGACGAGCCCCGGCAGCACGGTGGTCAGGATTTGGATGTGCAACAACCAACCGACCAGCACGACAGCGCCGAGCACCGTGATCGCCGGTCCGGCGAACCGCTGGATCGCGGCGAGTACCGGGACCAGCTGCGGCCCTGCCGGCACGCGCGGCGTCATCAACGGCCGGTTCCCTTCGCAGCGCGCAACCGACGATCGGCGTCCGCGACGACCTCGCCACTGGGCCGCTGGTGCGACTGAACGACCGCGACCGCGGCGGTCACGACGCCTGGCCCCGGGATGTTCACGCGGATCCTTGCGGACCAGCGCTCCGCCACCTTGCCGGCATCATCGCCGACGATGATGGCCCCGAACTCATCGCCGCCAATCCGCGACACTCGATCTGTCTCGCGCACCCGGTTTGCGAAGGCGGTCGCGATTGCGCGCAGAGCGGCGTCGCCAGCCGGGTGACCGAAGCCGTCATTGATCGACTTGAGGCCGTCGACATCGGCCATCACGAGCGTGTACGGCCCGCCGTTCGCGGCAGCGTCCAGTTCGGCCTCGAATCGACGGCGATTCCCGACACCGGTGAGCACATCCGTCAGACTCTCGGAGCGCGCATGGGCGGTGTCGCGTCGTGCCGAGGCCAGGCTTCGAGATCCAGCCACCGCGTATCGGACCGCGCGCGCGAGCGCGCGCCCGTCCAAGTGGGGCTTGGATACGAAATCGACCGCGCCCGCCGCCATCGCGGCGAGGTCCGTGGAGCGTTCGATCGAACCCGTGAGCATGATTGCGGGCGTGATCGACCCGCCGGCCGCGAGGCGCTGGAGCAGCTCCACGCCCGTGCCATCACCGAGTGCCTGATCCACGATGAGCACGTCCCACTGCGCGGCCATTGCCATCGCGGCACCAGCGACGGCACCGGGAGCCCAGCCTACGAAAACGTCGGGCAGGACCTCGCTCAGGAGCGCTCGAACGATCGCGAGCACGTCCTCCTCGTCATCGATGACGAGAACCCTGAGCTGACCCGCGGTAGCGGTCGCGGCGCGCCGACGCTCCACCCTCCTCGATGGCGGTCCCTGCACGGCGACATCCTGCCGAAGGAGCGCCCCGGATGGCCGCGTGCGGCCCGCGAGCGCCGCGAGACGGTCGATGTCGAGGAGCTGGATCTGGCCGCGGCTCGTTGCGACGGTGCCCTCGGCCCGGAAGGCCGCGAGCCCTCGGGCGACGACCTCCCGCGCGGTCCCGACACTCTCTGCCAGCTCAGCCTGGGTCACGCTGGCGACGATACGGTGGCCCCCATGGAGCTCGGTGGCGGAATCGAGGAGGTGCGTCGCGATCCGCTCACGAATCGATCCGAATGCATTTGTCGCAGACAGGACATACGTCTCGTCGAGCGTCGCCTGCAGCTGCTGGAGGAGGTCGATCGACGCCTGCGGATCCGTGGCGAGTTGTTTGCGAATCACGGCGAAGTCGATCATGACGAAGTGGCATTCGGTGACTGCCTCGACCCCGACGGGCCGGCGCGTACCTGCCGGACTTGCGCCCATCGACCCCACGATCGCGCCGGGTCGCGCGTAACGGACCGTGAGTCGGCGGCCGTCCGGTGCGACGACAAAGGCCCGCGCGACGCCGGCGGTCACGACCGCCGCGCCGGCGTCCAACGCATTGGTGGCGATGAACACCGTGCCCGCCGCAGCGACCTGCGTCGTTGCGCCGGGATCCTCGATTACCGCGCGAAGGACTGCCGGTAGCGCGACGAGGCTGCCGGTCTCGAAGGGGCTCAACCCGGGCAGCGCGTGTGCATGGACGGCATCCTCGTCCGCTCCGCTCTGTGACCTGGGTCACGGACGCATTGCCGGGAGGCCCGGAACTGCGGGGGATATCGCGACCTGGCTGACAGGCCCGATGGTGCCACATGTTGAACACCGGGGACAGCCGAACTAGGAGTAGTTGTGAAACGCGCACTTATCGCAGCCATGGTTGGCGTCATGACGTTCGGGACCGTGTACGGCCTCGCGGCCAGCCTGAATGTCGCCAGCGACAGTCTCGGTGCCGGCGACGTCACCGTTGCAGCCTGTCAATCGGCCACGCTGACGGCCACCTACACCTCGACCTACTCGGCGAGCACGCCGGGCTACACCGTCGGGACGGTGACCGTCACGGGCCTCGCGGCCACCTGTTACTCGAAGGCGTACAAGATCACCTTGTCCGGCACGGCCGGGGCGTCGCTCGGTGAGGCAACGGGCACAACCCCGTCGTCAGGCACGAGCTTCGCGGCGACCTTCTCGCCCGCGGTCAACGCGGCGTCGGTCACCGGCATCGGCGTCGTGATCAGCGGGTAGTCGCTGGACTATCAGCCCTCGGCGGCGATCGTGGCGACGCCGCCGCCGAGGGCATGAACCATGCTGCTCATGATCCGCTCCGCACTGACGATCCCGGTCCTGCTGGTGCTTGCGCTCGGCTCGGTGGGCGTTGGTCTTGCCGCATCGCTGTCACCGGCCGCGGCGTCGCTCGCTGCGAGCCGCGTATCGACGCCGCGTTGCACGACTGCCGGCCTTCTCGTCATCCCCAACCTCTCCGGCTCCAACGTCGCGAGCGTGACGGTGAGCGGCATCCCCTCCGCGTGCGCCAGCGCATCGATCCAGGTCGCGGTGAACAACGGGATCACGTCGTCGTTCGGGACCGGCACCGTCCCTGCGGGTGGGGGATCGGTGACCGTGAACCTGGCGGTTGCCGTGGCCGCGACGACCGGTGAAGAGCTCGATGTCGTGCTGGTCGGCCCATGAACCGTCCCCGGGCGCTGTTCCTCATCCTCATGACCGCCGCCGCCGCCGCGGCCGCGCCAGGCATGAGCCCGGCGTTCGCGGCGAGCCTGGGACTTGCCTCGCAGGCGCTCACGCCGTACCGCACGTGCACGATCACGGCGACACCGTCCACCACCACCGCCGTCGTTGATGCGTCCGTCCGGCAGGCGTCGCCAACGAGCAATTTCGCGGCATCCACGACGACGAACGTGGCGACGGCCACCACCGCGAACCGTCGCCTGTACGTCTATTTCGACCTCGCTCGATGCAGCCCTGCGATTCCAGCCACCGCGACCGTGCGACTCGCGACGCTGCGGCTATATGTGTCCGCACTACCAGCTTCATGCCGGACCATCGATCTTTTCCGGGTCACGGCATCGTGGAGCGAGACCACGATCACGTGGAACAACCAACCTTTCGGAACGACCCTCAACAATCCGGCGAGCGCCTCCGCGACGGACACGTTTGCAGCCGGAACCCCCGCGGGTTGCCAGAACCTCTCGACCGGGGCGTACGTCGTCGGCGCGAATCCCACCGCCGACGTGGCGGCCTTCGTTGCCGGAACGGCCACGAACAATGGCTGGATGCTGCGCGACGATGTCGAGGGTTCCACCACGACCTATACCCAGACCTTCTCGGCGAAGAACCTCGGGACACTCGCGCAGGCACCCCAGCTGATCGTCACGTACGTGACGGTCCCGTGACGCGTTTCACTCGGCGCGCGGGAGCCCTCCTTCTCGTGCTGGGTCTCGCGTGGCTGTGGTTCGCCGTCCTGCGTCCGCAGTCGCTCGGCGGTCCCGTCATGTATCTCGTCGTTCGCGGCGACTCGATGGAGCCCACGTTCCACGGCGGCGACCTCATCGTTGTCGACGTGTCGGCCGAGTTCGGGGTCGGCGATGTCGTCGCGTACCGGGTGCCCGAAGGTGACCTGGGTGCCGGGCACCTCGTGCTCCACAGGATCGTTGGCGGCGACGCTGGTGCCGGCTATCTCCTGCGCGGGGACAACAACCCATCCGTGGACCCCTGGATGCCGACATCGGGCGACGTCGCCGGGCGTGCCCGGTTCGTGCTCGCGGGCGTCGGTCGTCTCCTGGTCTCGCTCCGACAGCCGGCATTCGTTGCATCCCTCGCGGCGGCACTGGCCGTCGCGTGGCTGGTTTCGCGACGACGCCCGACGCGCGCTCAAAGCGCGCTCCCGGTCCCGGTCCCGGTCGGCACCTGACGCTGCCGTAGACTCCCGCGGCGATGCCGGATCGCCGCCGACTCCGAATCCCGACGCTGCGTTCTGGCGATCGGCCGCGTCTTTCGGTTATGAACCTTGCTCGGGTGGACACCACGCCCGTCGCCGCCACGGACACCGAGCTGGCTCGGGTCGTGACCGAGCACTACGAGGGCCGCGGCCGCGTGCTGTGGGGTCTCGCGCGACGCCTGGGTGCCTCAGACGAACAGGCGGCGGACGTCGTCCAGGAGGCCCACACGCGGCTGTGGCGCGAGCTGGGGCGAGGGACGGTCGTCGATGACGTTGATGCCTGGACGTTCCGGGTTGTGTACCGGCTCGTCATGGACCAGCACCGGCTGGCGCGCCGGGTCGGCGAGATCGTCGGTCGGCTGCGGGACCGTCAGTCTGGGACGACCACCTTCGAGGTCGACGACCGCCTGAGCCTGTGGCCGGTCGTGGACAAGCTGCCGGCACGCGAGCGCACGACGCTGTACCTCCGATACCGCGTTGACCTCTCCTTCGACCAGATCGGCGAGGTCATGGGCATCACGCCCGCCTCTGCCCGCACCTACGCAAGTCGTGGCGTGGAACGGCTGCGGGAGCTGCTGCCAGACGCCCGGGGAGGCTCCGATGGATAGCCAGAGCATCGAGCTTCGACTCCGCCTGGCGGCGCCGGAAGAGCCGGCGGTCCTGCCGCCCCTCGTGCTGCCCGCGTTCGATCGATTCGGACGGGCAGTCCCGAACGTGCGAATGCGACGGGCCGTCGCGTCGCCGCGCGGCAACCGGCTGGTCTACGCGCTGGTCGCGCTGGTCCTGCTGATGCTCTCCGTGATCGTGGCGGGTGCCCTTCGGATCATCGACAACCCGTTCGACACCAAGCCGTTCGAGCGCGCTGGATTGGGCTGTACGGAAGTGGTCGAATTCGAGAACCATTGCTTCACGATGACCTGGCCGGAGGGCTGGCATGAGCTCGCCGCCGGCAGCTTCTCCCGGGGCGACTTCACGCAGGCGGACATCGCCTATGAGCGCGTCGCGCTGGTTGTCGCGAGCGTGCCGACCCCGCCTGTGCGGCGCCCGGCGGGCCAGGTTCAA
>JANLSG010000312.1:0-9999 GCA_031362295.1 Chloroflexota bacterium | reverse complement strand
CGACCATCCTGCGAGTCGTACGCGAGGCCGCGTGACATGAGCAGGGCGCCGAGGTTCGCGTAGCCGAGGCCAAGGGGCCGGAACTTGTGGCTGTTCTCCTCGATGCGCGGCGTGGGGTACGACGCGTTGTCGACGAGGATCTCCTGCGCGGTCAGCGTGACGCGCGCCGCGTACCGGTAGTCCTCCACCTGGAACTCGCCCGTCTCATCGACGAACTTCATGAGGTTGAGGCTCGCCAGGTTGCAGGCGGTGTCGTTCAGGAACATGTACTCGGAGCACGGGTTGGACGCGTAGATCCGATCCGTGTTCGCGGACGTGTGCCAGTCGTTGATGGTGGTGTCGTACTGGATCCCCGGGTCGCCGCAGATCCAGGCGGCATCCGCCATGCGCCGGAAGATGTCGCGCGCGTTGAGCGTGTCGACCGGCGCACCGTCGCGGATCGCGTGGGTGGTCCACGTGCCGTCGTCCTCGACGGCCTTCATGAACTCGTCCGTCACGCGCACGCTGTGGTTCGCGTTCTGGAAGTAGACGCTGCCGTACGCCTCGCCGGTGAAGCTGGGGTCATACCCCTGCTCGATCAGCGCCCAGGCCTTCTTCTCCTCCAGCATCTTGCTGTCGATGAAGTCCAGGACGTCCGGGTGATCCGCATCCAGGATGACCATCTTGGCCGCGCGTCGGGTCTTGCCGCCCGACTTGATCACGCCGGCGAACGCGTCGTAGCCCTTCATGAATGAGACGGGGCCCGAGGCGATGCCGCCGCCGCTCATGCGCTCCTTGCTGGAGCGGATGGGGGAGAGGTTGGAGCCGGCGCCCGAGCCGAACTTGAAGAGCATGGCCTCGGTCTTCGCGAGATCCATGATGCTGCCCATGTTGTCCTGGACGGAGTTGATGAAGCACGCGGAGCACTGCGGCTTCGGCTCGATCCCGACGTTGAACCAGACCGGCGAGTTGAACGCCATCTTCTGGTGCACGAGGAGGTGGGTCAGCTCTGCCTGGAAGGCCTGCAGGTCCTTGTCCGTCGCGAAGTAGTGCTGGGTGTCCGCCCAGGCCGCGATGGTGTTGACCACGCGGTCGATGAGCTGCCGGATGGAGTGCTCGCGCTCCGGGGTCCCGACGTGGCCGCGGAAGTACTTGCTGACGACGACGTTGGTCGCGAGCTGGCTCCAGCTCTTGGGAACCTCGACGTCCTTCTGCTCGAAGACGGTCTTGCCGGTTTCCGAGGCGATGGCCGCGGTCCGGTATTCCCACTCGATCTCGTCGTACGGATGGACGCCCGGCTGCGTGAACCGACGTTCCCAGCTCAGGCCCTTGACCCTGGACCCGTCGTCATTCAGCCCGGTGAAGCTGGCGCCCCATGCGCCCCCGAGGACGCGCTTGCCCGCCTTGCCGCTCGCGGCCTTGCCGGTCGCCTTGCCCGCGCTCGCCTTCGTGGCGCTCTTGCTGGCCATGACGGGAACTGCTGGGGCTGTGGCTCGGGCCATCGTCGTCCTCTCCTCGTTCGCCCGACTGTCGGGCTCTACCACCCGGTTCGCCCGGGTCCCCGCGTAGCTGCGCGGGTGCTGTGTCGCGATGTCTTTTGCTGCTGGTGCGGCGTCTCGTCGGTGGACTCGGAATGGGGTGTCCGAACGGTCGATCGAGGGCTCCTGGCAGCGGTGCGCGAGACTCTGAACTTTAGCGCGAGTGGGTATGGCCAGTCAAGCCCAAAACACAAGATGTAGTGGTTCGCTCGCTGACCCGATCGCTACATGTTGTGGCATTGCCGATTCCGCCCATCCACGCTCAACCCACGCTCGCAGGCCCCTCATCCACCGTTCGCGCCCGTTCCTCCACGCCGGCTCGCCAGTTCTCCACGCGGGGCAGTTCGTTGTCCACCGACGCGGCCCGGACCGCGATCATATCGAACAGCCGTTCTCATTGGAAGGCTCGGGTGAGCGGCACGTAAGCGAGAATCAGCATCCTCCGCTCGATGTTTGATGACCGGGTGGGCGCGATCCTTCGGGCGGTCCGGATCCGGCGCGGATTGCGCCAGTCGGACGTCGGCGAGCTCGCGTCCGTTTCCGCGATGACCGTGTCTCGGATGGAACGAGGTAAGTTCGAGACGCTCAGCCTCCGGGCGATCCGACAGGTCGCCCGCGCCCTTGAAGTGCGCATCGACGTTGCGCCGTGGTCCCGCCACGGCGACCTTCATCGGTTCGCAACGGCGGAGCACGCAGGCCAAGTCGAGTCGATCGTCGGGCGGCTCGTCAGCCTTGGCTGGGAGGCTCGCGCCGAGGTCTCGTTCAGCCAAGCGGGAGAGCGAGGCTTCATCGACATCCTCGCCTGGCATGCCGCGACACGCACGCTCTTGGTCATCGAGGTCAAGACCGAGGTGGTCGACGTGGGCGAGCTGCTCGGCACGTTCGATCGCAAACGGCGGCTCGCAGCGACGATCTCTCGCGGCATCGGATGGGATCCCGTGAACATCGCGAGCGCCGTGATCATTCGAGACTCGCGAGCCAGCCGCCAGCGGGTCGCCGACCACCTCGCAACGATGCGCAGCCAGCTCCCTGACGACGGGCATCGCTTCCGTGCCTTCCTCAAGAGCCCCGGCGGCCCCCTTGCCGCGATCGCGTTTTGGCAGAACAAACACCCGGGGTTAGCTACGCAACGTCGGCCGTCGAATCGTCGGGTTCGTCGGGCAAATTCGTGCTCACGGCGCCTGTGCTAGACGCTCCAGGGAGCCCAGTTCCTGCGTAACGATCCCGGGGTGTTCGTTGTGCCAAATGCGGCCCGGGAGCCGGGCGGTCGCAGGCGCCCGAGGGCGGCGAGGGCGAGGGCGGTGGCGGGAAGAGGCGTCCGGGGCGCAGCGAGCGGCGGCAGCGGGCCGAGCCGCCCGGAGGCCAGTCCGGGCCGGCCCTCAGGCCCTACCGGGCGCCGCGGAGGACGCGGAGCATCAGGCGGAGGCTGGGGCGCTGGCCGTACATCAGGACGCCGGCTGCGTAGAAGCGGGCGGCGAGCCACAACGCAAACGGCACGGTGATGGCGAGGATCGCGAGCGCCACCAGCGCCTCCAGCGGCGTGGCCAGCCCCGCGCCGACACGCGAGACCATCAGGTACGGCGAGAAGAAGGGCACGTACGAGAGGATCTGGACGGGCAGCGAGTTTGCGTCCAGGAGGCCGGTCGTGGTGTAGACCGCCACGAGGTACCCGGCGCTCGCTATGAGGGTCATCGGGGCGACGATCTGGTTGATGTCCTCGGTGCGGCTGACCAAAGCCGCCGCGCCCGCGTAGAGGCTCGCAAACAACGCGAAGCCGAGGATGAAGAACCCGCCGAACGCGAGCAGCAACGGGATCGACAGGCCGCTCGGCAGCGCGACGCCGGCCGCCGCACCACCGAAGATCGCCGCCGCGATCTGGTCCTGGAAGACCATGGCGACGACCGCGCCCGCGGCGACCAGCAGGTATTGCGTCATCGCCAGCGCGCCCACGCCGACGACCTTGCCGGCAAGCAGCTCGAACGGCGTCGCGGCGCCCAGGATCAGCTCCATCACCCGGCTGCTCTTCTCCTCGGCGACGCTGTACGCGATCCACTGCCCGTACAGCACGATGGCCAGGAACAGGAGGATGGCCAACACGAACCCGATCGCGGAATTCGCATCGACCTGGTCGCCCAGGTTCGGGGCAGCGTTCGGGTCGGCGGGGGTGACGGAGTAGGCCGGCGGCGCGAACAGTGCCGGCTGCTCCGCGGGAGGAATGCCGCGGGTCGCGAGCCTGTCCTGCGTCGCGATCGTCGAGGCAGCCTGGTAGACGGTCTGGACGATTCGGTCGCGTGTCACGTGCTTGGAGATGAAGTCGAAGGTGAGGTCCGCGTCGGGCGTGGCGCGCGCCAGCACGAACAGCCCGTCGGACTCGCCGGCGACGACGCGCGCTCGGGCAGCCGCGACGTCCTCGGTCCCGACGACGCGGAACTTGGGCGTCGAGGGAGTGCCGGCGCCCGCTCCCGTGCCGGCCCCGCCGGTCCCGCCCGCGGCCCCGCTAGGCCCGGCGTTTAGCACCGCACTCAACGAGGCGACAGCATCGACCCCGGGCTTCGATTGCCCGACCGAGACCTCGATGGTCGTCTGTCCCGCGCCCTGGTCGATGTACCGGAAGATCAGCGGCGACAGCGCGGCCGCGACGCCGACGACCATGAGCAGGATCGTCGACCACTTGAACGTGCGGGTGCGCCCACGCGCGAGGTACTCGCGCCGCGCGACGGCGATGACGTTGCCTCGATCGAGCTTCATGCCGGCGCGCTCCCGGCGCCCGTGCCGGCACCCACCAGGTGCTGCTCCTCGGTGGGCCGGCGGCCGACCTTCTCGATGAAGATGTCCTCGATCGATGGGTCATCGATCAGGAATTGCGTCACGCGCTTGCCGCGATCAAGGGCAGCGCGCAGGACCGTCTCTGGATCCACCGACTGCTCGACGTCGAGCTCCGCATAGTCCTGGCCCGGCCGCACGACGCGCACGCCCGGCACGTCGGCAAGCCAGGCGAGCTGCGTATCGCCATCGACCGCCAGGCGGATCACCTGCCGGCCGGTGGAGCGGCGAACCTCGCGCACGGACCCGCCGAGCACCACGCGACCCCGATCGATCAAAACGACCGTCTCGCACAGCTCCTCGACCATCTCCATCTGGTGGGTGGAGAAGACGATCGTCGCGCCGCGGTTGCGCATCTCGAGGAACGCTTCCTTGAGAAGCGCGACGTTGACCGGATCCAGCCCGACGAACGGCTCGTCCATGAGCAGCACCGGCGGCTCGTGCAGCACGGCGGCGATGAACTGGATCTTCTGCTGGTTGCCCTTCGAGAGCTCCTCGGCCCGGCGGTTCGCGTAGTCCGCGATCTGGAACCGATCCAGCCACTCCCGCGCGCGCCGCGCGCCCTCGCGACGCGGGACCTTGTACAGGTCGCCGAGGAAGACGAGCTGCTCCAGGACCTCCATCCGGGGATACAGCCCGCGCTCTTCCGGGAGGTAGCCCCAGGTGCGGCGCGGCGCCTGGTCGGTGGGTTGTCCGTTCCAGGTCGCGCTGCCCTCGTCGGCGCGGAGGATGTCGAGAATGATCCGCATCGTCGTCGTCTTGCCAGCGCCGTTGCCGCCGAGGAACCCGAACACCTCGCCCGGCTTGACGGTGAACGAGATCCCGTCCAGCGCCGTCACCTGCCCGAATCGCTTCGTCAGGTTGTCGAGGACGAGGCTCACGCCGGAGTGTCCGTCCTCGTGCGAGTCGAGGCGAGGCGCGCCAGCTCCTCCGTGTTCAACTGGTCGGGGGCGATCGCGGCCACACGAGCGCGGGTCGTCGCGCGCAGCGTCGCGGTCCGGAGGCCGCCTTCGAGCGCGGCACGTTCGCCCACGACGGCGCCCGGACCGATCTCGGTGACCTCGCGACCATCGATCTCCACGGCGAAGACCCCGTCCAGGACGAGGTACACGTCCGCGGCCGCCTCGCCCTGGGTGGTCAGCACGGCACCCGCGTCGAGCACACGGATCCGGGGCTTGGCGCCGCCGCGCATGATCGTTGACGCGAGGTCGCGCTCCAGCGCCGACTCCACGGTCGAGACGAGCACGGGCGAGTCGTAGTTGCCCCACGGCGTCCCATCGCCGAAGCAGTTGTTGGCCCACGCCCGGAAGTCGATGACGCTTGACTTGTAGATCAGCCCGCCCTCGTCGTCGTAGACCCAGTGGCGCGGGAAGGGACTGGCGCCGGCGAGGCCACGGCTGGACGTGCCGTCGGCGTTGATCGTCAGCTCGAGCGTCGACCACGCGATCGATGGCCAGAACTGCACGAACGGCTTGCGTTTGACCGGACGCGGCGTGGGGATGCCCATTCGGCCACCAACGGTCTGGACGAACCGGACTGACGTTGGCCCCACCTCGGGCGGCTGCTGGATGTCCGGCAGCTGGACGGCGCGGAAGCGGATGGCGGCCGGTCCCAGGCGGACCGTCGTCGATCCGATCTGCCCGCCACCGAGATAGCCCTGGTCCACGATCCGGCCGTCCTCGACGTCGACGTACGCGCGAAGCTCGTTTGCCTCGCGGAATCGGTCGGCCTTGCGCAGGGCCTCGATGTCATCGATGTGGTCCGGCGGCGGCGCGTCGTAGTGGGTGACGCCGAGCTCGAACGGGATCTTGGACAGCCCCTCGATGGCTTCCGACGGGATCCAGCTGATGGCGGTCACGCTGGATTCGAAGCGGGTTCGTGCCATTCGTCCTACCTCAGAGTCCGCTGTACGCGTGGAGACCGGTGAACCAGAGCGAGCCGGAATAGGTCACGAGGACCATCACGAACCCGACGACCAGCAGGAGCGCGGCGGGTCGACCGGACCACGCGCGCTGGTTGCGCGCGTGCAGGTAGATCGCGTAGATGAGCCACGTGACGAGCGCGGAGGTCTCCTTCGGATCCCAGCCCCAGTACCGGGACCAGGCGATGGAGGCCCACCACGAGCCCAGGATGATCATGGTCGCGAAGATCGGGAAGCCGATGATCACGGCGCGGTACGCCACGGAGTCCAGCACGCGGTGCGACGGTAGCCAGGCGAACCGGTCGCCCTTCCCCTGCACGAGATACGCGACCCCCGCCGCGAACGAGGTCGCAAAGACCCCGTACGAGACGACCGCAAGCCCGACATGGATCGTGAGCAGCGGCGCGTTCTGGAGCGCGGGGACGAGCTGGTTGATCGCGTGCGGGAGTGACGACGCATACAGCGCCAGCAACAGCGCCACTCCGACCGGCAGGAACGCGATCGACCGGATCGGGTAGCGGCGGGACAGGACCAGGTACCCGAAGAGGATCGAGGTCGAGAACGCGACGGAGAACTCGAACATGTTGCCCCACGGGCCCCGCCCAACCGCAATCCCGCGCAGCGTCAGCGACGCAACAAGCGCGGCGAAGGCGCCGAGGGTCAGCCAGCGCGCGGCACCGGACAGCGGCGACGGGGCGGCGTAGTCAGCGGGTACCGCCGCGGCCGATGCGGCCCGCGTCTCCACGAACGAGCCGGTCGCGACGCCGGCCCAGGCTGGCCGAACCACGGCGGCGGCACCGGCCGCGAGGGCACCGGCGAGGCGCCGGCCGTTTGCCAGGAACACCGCGTGCCCGATGGTCGCCGCGAATGCGAGGGCGAGGATGATGGTGCCGGCGGTGAACAGGGCCTGGGACGCGGTTTCCATTCGGTTCCTCCAGACGCTCGACCGGTCGACGCGGGTTCCGCTCCGGCGCGGAACGGCAGCGTCAGGCCGCGGCGGCGCCTCCGGGTGGTGGGCCGGCGGGACGGAGCGCGGGCACGGCGCGTTCGATGCGCAGGACGAGCCCGCACGTGCCGCAGGTGTCAATGTATGCCTGTCGGCCGGTGTTGCACTTCGGGCAGATCACCGCGAGGTCGCGGCCGTCCTCGGTGCAGCGGGTCGCGCCCGGCGGGAAGACCAGGCGATCGATTGCGCAGTACGGCTCACCAACCGGGAAGACGGGCGCGCCATCGACGATACGCGCGGGCACCGGCTGCGGATCGACATACGGGATGCGAGAGCGGGGCTTGCCGAGGATGTACAGGACCCAGCCGAAGATCAGCAGACTCAGCAGCGGCCCGACCACGCCGATCAGCAAGAAGATCGGCAGCAGGTCGATGAGCGCGCGCCAGTCCGGGATGAGGATCGGCTGCAGGAAGTCGATCACTCCCTGGAAGATGCGGCCGATGGCGTCGAACACGGCGAAATCCTAGCGCGAACCGAGCAGGGACTCCGGCCCCAATTGCTCGAACGGCTCCAGCGAGAACACGGCCTCGACCGGGAGGTCGAAGAGGCGCGCAATTCGGAGGGCCAGGTGGAGGCTGGGCGCGTACTCGCCGCGCTCCAGATAGCCGATGGTCTGGTAGTGGATTCCGAGCACGCCGGCGAGGTCCGCCCTGGACATGCCGCGATTCGCTCGGAGCAGGGGGAGGCGGTTGTGGACGAGCTCTCGCTCCGCGCCTTTCGTCGGTGAGGCCACCTCAGGCCTCGTCGTCGGACGGCAGGTCCGGCTCGATCCACGCGAGCGCAGCGAAGGGCAGGACGGGCAGGTACAGGCCCACTGCGATGAGGACGGGGACGAGGGAGCCCATCTCGAGGACGATGGGTTCGTTCATCGCCCAGCCCGCGAGCCCACCGACGGCCAGGCAGACCACCGTCGTGACGATGCCGTAGCTGAGGGCCAGCGCGCGATCGTGCATGACCCGCTGGCGCTCGTCGAGGGCGTGCTTGGGATAGCCCATTCGCCCCTGGCCGTAGCCGTACAGGGCGAAGACGCTGACGATCGTGATCGTGAACAGGACGATCGCGATTGGCGCCCAGATCACGGACGAAACCTGGCCCGGCACCACGAGCGCCCAGTAGCCCAGCTGCAGGATTGGATAGCCCGTGAATGCACCGACCACCGCGATGCGGCGTGCTCGCTGCCCGAGTCGCGGTAGCCGGCGGAAGAAGGCGAGGGGTGTGGTCATGGCGATATGCCTCGATGCGTCGTGCTTGGATACGGAATGTAGTAGTTCTGCTACATCCTGTCAAGTAGGACGACGTGTCCCGGCCTCAGCCCTGCTCGTCTGGCCTCTGGCGTTGGCGCGGCATGCGCGGCGGCCGGCCGTGTCCGATGGAGGCGCCGCGAGCGCCATCCGCGACCGCGCGCGCGGCGAGATGGCCCGCGAGCCACGCGGTGCCCTGGACGCGGCAGCCGTTGCGCAATGCCTGCGCACGCACCTCGCGGTCATCCGAGACGACAAGCACGTTGTCCGAATCGACGGGCCCCAAGGCCCGGAACGCCTCGACGACCCGCTCCGCGATCACGTGGTCGGCGCTCACTCCGCGCCCGAACACCACGCTGAAGCTCGGCGCGATTCGGCCGGTGGGCGTCGGGCCGGCGTGGCCATCGAGGATCAGCTCCACCTCGGTCGGCGGCGGGAACGCGGCACGGAGTCGCGCCACGAGGACGGCCGTGGGCATGGATCCGGGCGACGCGCCGCGCTCCAGGGCGCGCTGGACGTTGCGCCCGTCGATCAGGATCCGGGTCGCGCCGAACGGCGAATCTCGCCTGAGCGGCCCCGGCTGCGTGGCCGCGTGCTGGTTCGGGCGACTCCCGCCGATCGCCCGGCTGCCGAGCGCCGCGCCCGGCACGTTCCGGCGCCGCGATGGCATCGGGTCAGCTCCAGCGCGGCAGCGGTGCGAGGTGCTCCACAATCAGTGCCGCGAGGCGGTCGGGCTGCTCCATGCCGACGATGTGCGCGACGTCCGGGATCTTGATCAGACGCGCAGCGGGCACGTCCGCGGCAAGTTGCTCAGCAGCCGCCTGCGTGCCCGTCGTGTCGAACCCGCCGACGACCGCGAGCGTCGGCACCCGAACGGTGTGCAGCTGGCCGAGTGCCGGCACCTCCGCCTTGCGCCGGTTGCCATAGATCCGCCCCGGCTCCAGGATCTCGCGGTCCATCGCGGTGAAAGCCGCGCGCACCTTTGGATCGACGCGCGTCGCCGGCTGGCCCGGACCGTCCATCCAGATCTGCGTGTCGAGCTCTGCGGCGAGGTCCCAATCGCCCGCCTCCTCGGCGGCACCCTCGGCCTCGAACAGGGCCGTCTCGTGCGGCGCATCGTCCTTGTCGAACCCGCTGATTCCGCCGCCGACCCACACGAACGCGACGAATCGGTGCGGCGCGGCGAGGATCGCGTCGAGCGAGAAGTGGGCGCCCATCGAGTTGCCGACGACGGCGACCTTCCCGACCTCGAAATGGTCCACCACGGCGAGGATGTCCTCGTGGCCCGCAAACTCGAAGTCCTCCGACGTCGACTCGCCGAAGCCGCGCATGTCGTGCGCGATCACTCGGTAGCCGGCGTCGACGAGGCGCGGCCAGACGCCGTCCCAGGCGCGCCGGTTCACGACGGCCGAGTGGACCAGCAGGATCGGGGGCGCGGCGGGATCGCCATGGTCCTCGGCCGCAAGCCGGCCGCCGGGCACGTCGATCCAG
>JANLSG010000297.1:0-7661 GCA_031362295.1 Chloroflexota bacterium | reverse complement strand
CCTCGGGGGCCAGCCAGGAGCTCGAGTCTTCCGGGGATGGACCTCCCCAGGACATCTTCGTGATCGGCGCCGACGGAACCGCCGATCGAAATCTGACGAATACCGCAGCCAATGAGTTTGGGCCACGGTGGTCGCCGGACGGGGTACACCTCGCCTACCTCACCTTTGTCGACGGGCAACCGGGTCCGGTCATCTCCGTCCGGATGAACGGCTCAACGCCAATCGGGTTGCCGGCCGTCGGCCCGATCGTTCCCGAATTCGTTTCGTGGTCGCCTGACGGTAGGCGGCTGCTCCTGGTCAAGGCGACACCATCAGGATCCCGCGACCGCGGCCGGACGACCCGGAGCACGGTCCTCGCGGTCGGGCCTGAGTTCCAAGGTCCATCAGAGACCCTGGTCGACGTCGACTACCTCATTACCTGTTCGCCGAGCTGGCAGCGCCTGGACCCATAGGGAGTCTTGACATGCGTCATCCCATGCTGGTCGTCGCAATAGCGACGACCCTCGCCTCGTGCGGCGGCGGAGCGCCGTCGTCCGCGCCCACGAATACGGCCCGTTCGGTGTCGACCGCGTCGCCAGGGCCCTTGCCGTCCGCGAGTCCGGCAGCCAGTCCGGGGTTTGCCGACGCCGAGCCCGTGTGCAGGGACCCGGGCGAGTCGCCCGCACCCGGAGGCGTTGGGCATCCCGGGGATGGCGTCACGGACCCGGCCGGCCGCATCGTCTTTGGGCGCATCATTCGCGTCGACGACGTCAAGGGTCAGATCGTGTCGCTGCATGCCATCGATGCCGACGGATCCGACGTGGTCCAGCTTCTGAACTGCGAGACCGCGAGGCCCCGGTTCTCACCTGATGGGAGCCGCCTCGCCTTCGCGATCGTGATGTACGACGGATCCTTCCAGGTCGCCACGATGGCCGCCGACGGCAGCGACTTGCGGATCCTGACACATACACCTGGATACGCCGAGACTCCTGATTGGTCGACCGACGGATCCTGGCTGATCTACTCCCACGCGGCGCGAGCGTGCGTCGACTTCGAGGACTGCGTCATCAACGACGGCAACCTCTGGACGCTCTGGCGCATGAATGCGGACGGCTCGGACCAGCGACTCATCGGAAACCCGGACACATTCGATTGGGAGCCGCGCCTCTCACCGGACGGGAGCGAGGTCGTGTTCACCCGGTTCGACCCAGCCAACGAGTGGTCGATGACGCTCATGATCCGCGATCTCAACACCGGCGAGGAGCGCGTCGTGACGGTTGACGAGCGTCACCTCGAACACCCCGACTGGAGCCCCGATGGCCAGTGGATTGTCTACAACCCAAGTGACTGCGGGGACTGCCAGCAGGTCGAGCGGGTCCCTGTCGACGATCCGACCGCCACGCCGAAGGTTCTCTATCCGGCTGATGCCACGCACGCAGGCATCAAGCCCGTGTACTCCCCGGATGGCTCACAGATTGCCTTCGGCTGCAAGCCCGGCCTGTGCCGGATGGACGCCGACGGCTCGAATGTCGTGGTCCTGGCCAAAACGCAAGGGCGGGCCGAGATCAATCACTTCGACTGGACCGCGTCCGAGCGCTAGGCCTTCCTCTCGACGTCGTCGAAACGTCCCTGAAGACCGCAGCTAGGTCGCGGCCAGAAGCGGGCGGCGCGCGAGCGGCGTGGGCACCAGCTCGAGGCGGATTGCGACCATCGCGGCCTCCACGCGGCCCGACGCGCCGAGCTTCGCAAGGATGTTCCCGACGTGGACGCCGACGGTCTTCTGGCTGATGAACAGGCGCTCGCCGATCTCGCGGTTCGTGCGGCCCTCCGCGATGAGCGCGAGCACCTCCAGCTCGCGCTTGGACAGCCCGAACGCTTCCTTGGGTCGCTTGCTCGCGTCGTCCGGGGCGAAGGCCGCGGCGATGCCCGAGGACCCGTCCGATTCCGAAGCGCCGGGCGCGGCCTCCGTCGCTGCCCGGGAGGCGATCGGTTCGCCGCTCGTGGTGGCAGGGCGAGCGCCCATCACCGGCCGCTGACGCGACCCGTCCGAAGGCGTCGTCGAGCGCGAGCTCGCAGGCGCCGTTGGGGGCACGGGCGCTGCCTCGGAGTCGGCGGGGGCGCCAGGGATCGTGATCATCGCGCGACCCGCGAGGTTCGTGAGCTCCCGCAGGAGTGGCCGCGCGCCCAGCTCCCGCGCGATTCGCACCGCTTCCAGGAGCGGACCGCGCGCTGTCGCCCTTGAGACACGCGCGTCGCGGCCCGGGAGCGCGGCCTCGGCCTGGCGCCACCGCGCCCGGGCGACCTGGTACGGCTCGCCGGCCCGCTCCCAGCCCTGCGCGGCGGTATCCCACAGCACGGGGTCATCGCGTCCCTCCAGGCGGGCGGCGTAGGCGCGGGCGGTGGCGAGATTCGCGTCGGCCTCGAGGCGGCTCGGAGCACCCGCCGCGACGCCGCTCGCGCGCAGGACCGTCTCCGCCTCGGCGAGGATTCGCCTGGCGCGCTGGCGAGCGCCGGTGATCTCCGGCAGGGCGTGGCGCTCACGCGCATCCGCAGCAACGGCGGCGTGGACCTCGACGTACGTGGCGGCCATGCGCGCCGCGAGCGCCCAGTCCTCGGCGCGCCGGACCAGTGCCCAGCCCCGCTCCACCGCTCGGCGGGCGTCGGCCACGTCGCCGCGCCACAGCGCGAACGAGGCCGCGGCACGGGTCGCGGGCACCTCGAGCTGCGGATCCGGCGCGTGGTCGATCTCCAGCGGGCGCCAGCCGAGCAGGCTCGCGGCGCGCTCGTCGACGCTCGTTTCGACCTCGAGCATCGCCGCCGTCACGGATGCCTCGGCGAACGCCACGGCGTCCGGGCTCCACTCGAGCGAGGTCCGGATCGTCTCGCGCGCCTCCGGCCAGCGGCCTGCATTGAAGAGCGCCTCGGCGATGTTGCCGCGCATCGAGTTGCCGTATGCGACCTCGAGCCCGTCGGCGCGCGCCCGTTCGATGGCATCGCGGTTGACCTCGATCGCCTCGTCGCGCCGGCCGAAGAGCGCGAGTGCGGTCGTGAGGTTCAGCGTCGCGCGGAAGCCGACCTCGGGATCGTCGAGCTCGCGAGCCAACCGGAGGGCGTCCTGGAGCTGCGTGATCCCGGCGTCGCCTGCCGCGCCCCAGGCGTTCGCAATGCCGATCGTGCACAGTGCATGGGCCTCGATCGACCGGGCAGCTGGCCCAACCGCCCGCGCCACCTCGATTGCCTGGTTCCCGACGCGGATCGACTCGCCGAAGTGGCCGAGGAGCATCAGGGTCTGCGCGAGTGACGAGAGCACGGTGGCGCGGAGAAGGGTGGTGCCTTCGGGGGTGATCGAGGCCGCGCGGCGGTGCTCCGCGAGCGCTCGATCGTGATCACCGAGCGCGCGCAGCACGCGCCCCAGCGTCTCGTAGATCGACGCGGCCGTCTCCGCGTCCTCGCGTTCCCCGAACCGCCCGGCCGCGCTCTCGAGGTACGCCAGCGCCCGGTCGGCCCGGCCGGCGGCCAGCGCGATCGCCGCGGTCTCGAACAGGAGTCGCCCATCGGCGGCGCGCGCGCCACTCGCGGCGCCCAGCTCCAGCGCCAACTCGCGCGCGCCGAGCGCGTCGGCGGCGGAGTCGAGCTTCTCGGCAGCCGCCGCCGTGGCGAGGGCCGCTGCTCTGGCGCGCGCAGGCTCGAAGGCCGCGAGCCAGTGGGTGAGCGACGACGCGGGATCGCCGCCCAGCGCGGAGGCGAGCGCCAGGTGATGGCGGCGGCGCTGGACCGGCAGCAGGTCCGCCTCGATCGCCTGCGCGACCAGCTCGTGACGGATCTCAAGCTTCCGATCCGGTCGCTCCACGAGGAACCCGTGGTCCAGCGCCTCCACGACGCCGGCGCGCAGGTCCGCATCCAGCACGCCGTCGCCTCTGCGGGGCCGCGAGGTGGAGCGCGGCGGCAGGCCCTCGACCAGCTCCTCGAAGGTCGTCGCGACGGCGGCCAGCTCGCCCCGATCCAGCGGCCGGCCTGCGGGCGCGAGGAGCCGCAGGACGCGGCGCGCCTCGGGGGCACGCCGTGCGAGCCGCGCCAACACCAGCTCGTCCAGCGTGGAGCCGAGAGACAGGCCCGGGAGCTCGCGCCGCGCGGCGAGGACCTCCTCTGCGATCAGCGGGTCGCCCCCGGATCGCTCCGCGACGAGGAGCAGCGCGGCCGCGGTCGGGCGCTCGCCCTCGATCTCGGTGACGAGCTGGGCGAGGTCGAACCGGTCCAGCGGGCCGAGCTCCAGCTGCGCCGGCGGGTCCGACGATCCAGTGATCGCGCTGAGGCCCGCCTGGAGCGGGTGGCCGCGCGTGATCCGATCGCGGCCGTAGGTCAGAAGGAGGCACATGCGCGCGGGTCGCGCCACGCGAGCGAGAAACGTTGCGAGGTTGCGCGTCCCCGCGTCCGCGTGGTGGAGATCCTCGAGGACCAGCAGGATCGGCTGGCGCTCCCCCGCCCGCTCGAGCAGTCCCTGGATCGCCTCCCCGATCCACGCGCTCCGGCGCTCGGGCGCGATCGAATCACGGCGGGCGTGCGGAATCTCGCCCACGAGTCGCGGCGCGAGCGAGGGCAACAGCCGGGACATCGGCTCGGCGCCGGAGCCGATCGCGCGCCGGAGCTCGGCGTCGTCGAGCGCCTCGAGCCACGGCCGGAAGCCTTCGATGATTGGCGCAAAGGCCGCTCGCCCACGTGCCGGCACGGCCGTGCAGCGGATGACCTGGAATGGCCGGTTCAGCCGCCCGACCCGGCGCACCGCCTCGCTGACGAGCCGGCTGGTACCGACGCCACCGCGGCCGGACACGAGGAGGCGCGGGCTGCGGCCGTCGGCGGCTGCCTCGAGTGCGACTGCGAGGTGCGACAGCTCTCGCTCACGCCCAACGAACCGTTCGCTGCTGAACTTCGCGGGCATGGGGCACATCCTATGCTTCGCGCGGCTACCCTTCCGCGGCGATGACCGAGCCCACGGTGAATCCGTTGCCGCCGGACGACGCCCCCTCTGATGACGAGGCGGGCGCGAAGGCGCCTGCCCTGTGGCGGGATCGATCGTTCCTGGCCGTCTGGTCGGCGAGTACCGTCTCGCTCTTCGGGTCGCTGATCACAAGGACGGCGCTGCCATTCGCGGCGATCCTCGTTCTCAACGCTGGCCCGCTCGAGATCTCCATGATCCGATCCGCCGAGCTGATCGCCGGCCTGATCGTCGGCCTCTTTGCCGGCGCCTGGGTCGATCGCCTGCTCCGCCGCCCTATCCTGATCTGGGCGGACCTCGGACGCGCCGTGCTCCTGGCATCGATCCCGCTCGCCTTCGTGCTCAACGTGCTCTACCTGCCGCAACTGCTGTTCGTCGCGTTCGCCGCAGCCGTGGCATCCACCTTCTTCGACGTCGCGGACAACGCCTACCTGCCGACGGTCGTTCCGCGGTCGAGGCTCATCGAGGCCAACAGCGCCCTGACCGCGACCGGCTCTATCGCCGAGTTCAGCGCCTTCGGCATCGGTGGCTTCCTGATCGAGATCTTCACCGCCCCGATCGCGATCGCCATCGATGCGGTCACCTTCGTCGTCTCCGCGCTCCTGCTCAAGACGATCCGCAAGAAGGAGCCGGCACCGACACCTGTCGCCGATCGCGAGCCGGTGCTGCGCGAGATTCGCGACGGGATGCGGATCGTGTTCCACTCCCCGGTCCTGCGCGCCCTGGCCCTGTCCCATGGCGGCACGCACATCCTGTGGGGCATCTTCGGGACCTCATATCTCCTGTTCGCGCTGAACGACCTCCAGCTCGGGCCGGCTGCGGTGGGTGTCATCGCCGCCGTTGGCGGCATCGGCTCGCTTGGTGGCTCCTGGCTCGCGCCGCGGATGGTGCGGCGATTCGGGATCGGCAACTCGATCCTGCTCGGGATGATCGGGTTCGTCGTCGGCAACGCGTTCATCCCGCTCGCACCGGCCGCTGCCGTAGGCGCCACCGGTAGCGTGCTGCTCGTGGGCGCCGCGTTCCTGATCGCGCAGCAGCTCATCGGCGACTCGCTTGCGACCGTCTACGAGATCACGGAGATGTCGCTGGTGCAGGCGAGCGTCGCGGACAAGATCCTGGGCCGCGTGAACGCGACGATCGGCACGTTCACCACGCTGCTGACGCTCTCCGGCGCGATCCTCGGCGGCATCATCGCCGAGACCTGGGGGCTGCGCGCCGCGTTTGCCATTGGTCTCCTGGGTGGGGTGTTCGGGATCGTCGTGGTCTGGTTCTCGCCGGTGCGCTTCATCCGGGACGCTCCGCTCGTTCCGACGCACGCGATGCCCGGCGACGAGATGCCGCTCACGGAGTAGCGATCGGGCGGGCCGCGCCGGCCGTGTCGGCCGGGTCGTCGGTCGTTAAGCGCGTCATTGATCGGGAGCGTCTTCGATCGACCTTTCGAATCGCGCAAATCCATGCCAATCGGTGCATAGCGCGGTTGGGCGAAATGAGGCGCGGGTCCAACGCGCTCCCCGTCGGCCAATGTCGCGCACACGCGACAAGCGTCAAAGTTGCACGGCAAAACCGTAGCGATCAGGTGATGAGAGGTTCTTTCCACGCTCGGGCCGGATGACCCGCCGCCTTCGATCTCGTCCGGAAGCCGCCTGCTTCGTCGGATGTCGCGTTGGCGCGACAAGCGACAGGGCGGCCGAGGCTACGCTGGCGCGCGATGCCTCCGCACCCGCGAAACACGCTGAACGAGCTCTCCGGCGAGGAGTGGCTGTACTTCACGAAGTCGGTCTGGACGACGGCCTATCCGTCCGAGCTGGGGCACGCACTCCGGAAGCAACACGGGGCGAACAAGCCGCCGCGGCTGATGGCCCGGCTGATCGAGTTCTTCACGAAGAGCGGTGAGCTCGTGGTTGATCCGTTCGCGGGGGTCGGGGGGACGCTGCTGGGCGCCGCGATTGCGCGCGGGCCAAGGCGCGCACTCGGGATCGAGCTGTCGCCGCGCTGGGCAGAGGTCTACGCCCAGGTCGTGGCGCAAGCGCTCGCGGAACGCGACGGAGGGGGGCCGACGCTCACCGATCTCGGCCCCAACGATCCCGGCGGCGTGC
This sequence comes from Chloroflexota bacterium, assembly GCA_031362295.1. GTDB lineage: Bacteria > Chloroflexota > Limnocylindria > Limnocylindrales > CSP1-4 > UBA5189. The sequence goes on along the minus strand of JANLSG010000297.1, from coordinate 593 downwards.
GCGGGTTCGACCCGTCTGGCTGCGAGCTCCGCATCGGCGACTCCCTGAAGCTCCTCCCGAATCTCGCCTCCGAATCCGTGGACTTCGTAGCCACGGACCCGCCGTACAACATCCAGCTGCCCATGACGATGTCCGGCGGCGCGCTGTCGGAGGAGTTTGCGAACCGCCGCACAGACTACGCGATGGTCACGAACGACCCTGCGGACCTCGCGAATGCCGCCGACTACCCGGCGTTCCTCGACAAGATGACGGAGGTCCTCGTCCAGTTGCAGCGAGTGCTCAAGCCGAACCGATACGCGGTGATGATCGTTCGCGACGCATACCAGGACGGCCGCTATCTGTTCACCGGAGCGGACCTCGCCGCGCGCGCCGCGCGCGTCGGGCTGACGCCCAAGGGGGACCTGATCTGGTACCAGGCCGGGACGCGGCTGCGGCCCTACGGCTACCCGACGGGCTTCGTCCCGAATATCACTCACCAGCACCTGCTCGTGCTGCGGCGCGACGCGAAACGATCGATCAAGAAGCGGGCGGTCAAGCCGCGCGAGTAGCGCCTGAAATGGCGCGGCGGGCCGTCCGGGCTCTCGCCCAGGCGA
>JANLSG010000288.1:0-10592 GCA_031362295.1 Chloroflexota bacterium | reverse complement strand
CTGGATCGGCGTCATGGTCATGATCAGTACCATCGTCGCCAGGCCGGACATCAGCGCGACGAACGCGGCCAGGACCGAGGTGCGGGCGAGGATCTCGCGCACCGGCAGCGCGGGCGCGTCCGACGCGCGATGGATGTTGTCCGAGTGGGCGAGGGCGAACGGGTCGGGACGAAGGAACAGGAACGTGAGTGCCGCGGCGGCCCCCACGAACAGCACGGGGACCAGGAACGGCCCGGCGTACTTCGGCAGCCCGACGCTGAGGGCCATCGCGCTGGCGATCGGGGCAAGCCACGGTCCGACGATCCCGCCGACGGTGGAGCCCCACACCACCAGCCCGATGGCGACCGCCCTGCCCTTCGGTGCGACGAGATCCGCGGCCGCGTACCGCGACAGGTTGTTGGACGAGTTCCCGAAGCCGATGACGAACGTGCCGATGAGCAGCAGCGGGAAGGATCGGATGATCACGGCAGCCGTGGCGATCAGGGCGCCCAGGATGCCGATGAGGTAGCCGCTCGTCAGGCCGAGGCGGCGACCGCGCCGGGACATGATCGATGACAGGATGATCGCCCCGATCGCGGCGCCGAAGACGACGGCCGCGCCCGGCGCGCCCGCGAGCGCCGCGGTGCCGAGGAGGTCCTGCCCGACGATCGCGGCGACGGTGACGGCCGCGAGGTGGCCGGTGCTCCCGAGCGCGACGCTCGCGAAGAGCGCCCAGCGGGTGCGCCGGCGGGCTCGGTCGAGTGCCGGCGCGTCGAGGTGCGCGGCTTCGTGGGCCAGGAAGGACATCCCGCGGATGATAGGAGCGTCTCCCGTGGACGCGCCTACGCGAACAGGGCAGCGAGCGCCTCGTCGAAGGCGAGCGTGTGGCGATCGACATCGGCCTCGGTTGTCGCCGGCGACATCAGCGCCATGTTGTGGAACGGGGTCATCAGGACGCCGCGGTTCATGACCCACAGGTGGAGTAGCCGCTCGAGCTCCGAGTCGGCGTGGGCGATCTGGTCCGCGCCGTCCCGCGCCGGCTGGGGCATGAAGTGATACTCCGCGCGGGCGCCCAGTCGGGTCACGTTCCAGGGCGCGCCGTGGCGGTTGATGGCGTCGTTGACGCCGCGCTCCCAGCGCTCCGCGAGCGGGAGCATCCGCTCGAACGCCGCGGCGGTGAGCACCTCGCCGAGCGCCGCGCGCGCGGCGGCCATCGACAGGGCGTAGCCCGCGAGCGTGCCGCCGACACCACCGACATCGGTGTCCTCGAAGGGGATCGTGGCGCGGACGCGGTCCGCGACCTCGGTGGTCATGCCGTACGTCGCGACGGGGATCCCGCCGCCGATCGTCTTCCCGATCACGAGCATGTCCGGCGTGTAGCCGCCCGCGCCGGTCACGCCGCCGGGACCGGCGCAGATGGTGTGGGTCTCGTCGTGGATGAGGATCGTGCCGTGGCGCCGCGTGATCTCGCGGACGCCTTCGAGGTAGCCGGGATCGGGCAGCACGATCCCGACGTTGGTGAGTGCCGGCTCGATCAGCAGGGCGGCGACCTCTCGGTCGGCAAGTGCGCGGTCCAGGGCGTCGAGGTCGTTGAACGGCACGACGCGAGTGGTTTGCGCGGGATCGACCTGCGGGCCGAGATTGCCGCGGCGCGCGACGACCCGATCCGTGCCGTCGCCGGCGAGGACCGCGAAGCTCTCGTCGACGGAGCCGTGGTAGCACCACTCATGCACCGCGACGAAGGGCCGGCCGGTGATCGCCCGCGCGAGGCGCAGCGAGAACCGGTTCGCGTCGGTCGCAGTAAGGGTGAACTGCCAGGCAGGCAGCCCGAAGCGGCGCGTGAGCTCCTCGCCGACCCAGGCCGCGTCTTCCGTCGGCAGCATCGTGGTGATGCCGCGCCGAAGCTGGCGCTCCACCGCCGCGATCACCGGCGCCGGGCCGTGGCCGGCCATGGCACCCGTGTCGCCGAGGCACAGATCCACGTAGTCGTGCCCGTCGGCGCAGGTCGCGTGGGCACCCGCCGCGGACTCCAGGAACAGCGGGTACGGTCCCGCCCACTTGACCATCCAGTTCATCGGCACGCCGTCGAGGAGGCTCCCGCGGGCGCGTTCGTGCAGCGAACGTGTCCGTGGATGCCGCTCGGCGAAGGTCGTCAGCTCGCGCTCGAGGAGCGCGTGCACGCGATCGCGATCGACGGTGAAGGTGTTGCTCACGGCCGTCAGTTTGACGGCCGGCCGGCTACCGCGTCGGCTCCTTCGGCCGGCCCGGGACCGATCCGGGACGGCCGTCAGTCCAGGTGGCGGGTGTAGCCGCAGACTGGGCAGACCGCCAGAGCGGTCTCGGGCTGCAACTCGAGGAAGCTCGTGCAGCCGTTGGTGCGGCAGTAGAGCTTGGTCGCCATCGTGCGCCGGCGCATCCGGCGAATCGAGGCGGATCGTCCGACGACGGACGAATGGTAGGTACGCGTAAGCATGTGGTTCTCTGGTTCCTCGTGGCCGCGATCCGGGCGGTGTGGGCCCCGACGTGCGGTCCTGGTGCTCGACGCGTGTTGGGCGTTCGAGCGAATGTATTTCGTGCCTGCTGGACGCGGGAGCGAGTCGTCCGGTTCCTGGAATCGGTCGATGCTCAGACCTGCTGTCCGTTCATGGCCTTCAACTTGACGTACCGAGGATGCGGCCATTCCCCCGGCCTGTCAAATGCTCCGCCATTGGCGGGGAGGCGGAAAGCGCCCCAAGAGGGCCCGCTGGGGCCGCCGAAGGTCACCCCTGGAGCGCCCGATTCAGGAGTCATAACCGACCCTCATCCGGAGGGCGGTTGCAGGAATGCCCAATTGTTGCAAGATTCAGGCCCGCAGACCTTGCCGGGGCGCGATCTTTTGACGCGCCCACCGCGCGGAGCCCGTCCCCAGGATGGGCCGCGAACGGACATCGACATTGGAGGCTTGACGACCTTGTTCTCACGACGGCTTCGAGGAGTGCTTTCGATTGCGTTCGCTCTGGCAACCGTGCCGCTGGCTGGTTCCGGCGTCCTGGCCGCCGCTGGCCTCACGTTGACGACGCCGTACCCGGCGATCACGGTCAGCCCCGGCACGACCGCCACGTTCACGATCTCGGTTGAGACGGCTGACCCAGCAAGGGTCGATCTCGCGCTTTCGGGCGCCCCTGCCTCGTGGAAGGCCGAGCTGCACGGCGGCGGGTTCGTCGTCGGTGCGGTCGAGACCGACGGGACCAAGGCGACGGATGTCCGCCTGGACGTCGACGTCCCCGCCGACGCAACCGGCACGACGCGGATCACCGTCACCGCCACGAGCACCGGCACGACCGTCTCGCTCCCGCTCGACATCAAGGTCGAGGCGAACGCGGGTGGCGAGGTCAAGGTCACGCCCGACTACACGGCCCTCCGTGGCGCGGCCAACCAGAGCTTCACCTTCAACCTTTCCATCACCAACGGCAAGGAAGAGGACCTCACCTACACCGCGACGGGCGAGGGCCCCGTCGGCTGGGCCGTGGACGTCACCGTGACGGGCCAGGCGCAGGCGGTCAGTGGCACGGTCAAGGCCGGCGGCAGCGGCAACGCCGCGGTCAAGGTCACGCCGGCCGACAACGCCGATGCCGGGACGTACAAGGTCGCCGTGGTGGCCACCGTGGGTGGCCAGGCGTTCCCCATCGAGCTCTCGGTGGACGTCACCGGCAGCTATTCGATCGCGCTGTCGACGCCCAACCAGGCGCTGTCTGGCCACGGCGCATCCGGCGGGGTCACCGAGCAGCAGTTCACGATCACGAACACCGGCACCGCGCCCATCACCGAACTGGTGATGTCGGCGACGCCGCCGACGAACTGGGAGGTTACGTTCACCCCGGAGTCCACCGCCACGCTCGCCCCGAAGGCCTCGGTGACCATTACCGCGAAGATCACGCCCTCCGGCGCCGCCATCGCGGGCGACTACTCGCTGACCTTCAATGCCCGGGCCAAGGAGGCCAGCGACTCGACGGACTTCCGGTTCACGGTCGAGACATCGCTCGTCGGTGCCGTGATCGGCGTCGTGCTGATCGTCGCCGCCATCGGCGGGCTGCTGTGGGTCTTCCGCCGCTACGGGCGACGCTAGGCCATGCCGACATCCGCCACCCCGCCTACCGAGCGGCTGCCCCGCAAGGGCCGGTCGCGCCAGCGCGATCGAGCGCCGATCGAGGATCTCGGCGCGCCGATCATCGCCCGGCGCCTGACCAAGCGCTACGGTGACCTCGTCGCGGTCGATGCCCTCGATCTCGAGGTGCACGCTGGCGAGATCTTTGGACTCCTGGGCCAGAACGGCGCAGGCAAGACGACCACGATCCTCATGCTCCTCGGGCTCACCGAGCCCACGAGCGGCGGCGCGCGCGTCGTCGGCATGGACCCCAGCCGTCGGCCCCTGGAGGTGAAGAGTCGCGTGGGCTATCTGCCCGACAACGTCGGCTTCTACGACGGGATGACCGGCCGAGAGAATCTCCGCTACACCGCCCGGCTCAACGGGCTGAGCGGACGTGATGCGGAGGCGAGGATCTCGGAGGTGCTCGGCCAGGTCGGGATGGCCGATCGTGCGGACTCGCGCACCGACACGTATTCGCGGGGCATGCTCCAGCGCCTCGGCATCGCCGACGCGCTGGTCAAGAGCCCCTCGGTGCTCATCCTCGACGAGCCGACGACGGCGATTGACCCGATCGGCGTGGTCGAGATCCTCGACATGCTCCGTGGCCTGGTTCGTGAGCAAAACCTGGCGATCCTCCTGTCGAGCCACCTCCTCACCCAGGTCCAGTCCGTCTGCGACCGGATCGGCATCTTCGCCGCCGGGAAGCTGATCGGGATCGGCACGGTGCCGGAGCTCGCCGAGCGGTTCGGCGACGGCGCGGCGCGGATCGAGGTCGGTTTCGAAGGCCTGCACGGCGATGCGTCCGCTTCGACGACGAAGCTGCTCGAATCGGTGGCCGGCGTCGTCGAGGTCCAACCCCCGCATCATCCCAACGAGCCGTTCGTCGTCCTCGCCAAGCCGGCAAGCGGTGCCGCGGCGGTGCGTGAGGCAGTGCTCGCGCTCGCCGCGGCGAAGGGCCTCCGCCTCAGCTCGATCCGCGAGGAGCAGGCGTCACTCGACGAGATCTATCGTCGGGCAGTCGGCAAAGGCTCCGGAAAGCCGCGAGCGGAGGTGGCGGCATGACCGCCAGGGCCGCATCGGCGCCGATGTCCCGGAGGCTCCGGCCCGGCTGGATCACGATTGCCGGCAAGGAGTTCACGGACCATCTCTTGAGCATCCGGCTGTACGTGCTCCTGATCGTGCTCGGGATCGCGGCGCTCATCCCGCTGTACTTCGCGGCAGAGACGATCCGGTCCGTCGCGGATGCGGCGAGTGGCTCGCCGGCCGTCTTCCTCGCGCTCTTCGTCCTCTCGCCGGAGAACGTCAGCCTCCTGCGCGTCGACGCCTTCGTCGCGATCGTCGCCCCGCTGCTGGGCGTGGGCTTCGCCTTCGACGCGGTCAATGGCGAGCGCCACGAAGGGACGCTCCCGAGGCTGCTCTCCCAGCCGATCCACCGCGACGACGTCATCAACGGCAAGTTCGCCGCGGGCCTCGCGATCATTTCGCTCGCGCTGGTCGGGATGCTCGCGTTGATCGCCGGCTTCGGGCTGCTGCGGCTGGGGATCGTCCCGGCCGCCGGCGAGATCTTCCGGCTGATTGCCTGGCTTGGGCTGACCGTGCTGTACGTGGCACTCTGGCTGGCGTTCGGCACCCTTCTATCGGTGGTCACGCGGAGGGCCGCGACGTCCGCGCTCGTCGGACTCGGCGTGTGGTTCTTCGTCGCGGTCCCGCTGTTCGGGCAGTTCATCGTCTCGCTGATCGCCAAGATCATCTCGCCGGGCGGGTCGACCGCCAAGGAACAGATCGATGCGATCGGGACGTCGCAGTTCCTCCAGCGCCTGCTGCCGAGCACGCTGTATCGGGAGGCGTCGTCGGTCATCCTGAATCCGACCGTGTCCGCGGTGACGAACCCCGCCACCCTCGACGAATACCAGCAATACCAGCAGCAGATCGGATCGCTGCTGTCACTGGACCAGAGCCTGCTGCTCATCTGGCCGCATGTCGTCGTGCTGTTCGCGCTCACGATCGGCTGCTTCGCGCTGGCGTACGTGCGGTTCATGCGCCAGGAGGTTCGCGCCTGAGCACCCCGCGCGCCGCGGACAGCCACGACCTGATCCGTGTCCGCGGCGCGCGCGTCAACAACCTCAAGGACGTCAGCATCGAGATCCCGAAGCGCCGGCTCACGGCCTTCACGGGGGTCTCCGGCTCGGGCAAGAGCTCGCTCGTCTTCGACACGATCGCGGCCGAGTCGCGACGGCTGATCGACGAGACCTACTCGACGTTCGTCCAGGTCTTCATGCCGACGCTGGCGCGTCCCGACGTGGACGTGCTCGAGGGGCTGACGACCGCGATCATCGTCGACCAGGAGCGGCTCGGGGCGAACCCGCGCTCCACGCTTGGTACCGTTACCGACGCCAACGCGATGCTGCGCAGCCTGTTCAGCCGCCTCGGCAAGCCTTACATCGGCGGCCCGACGGCGTTCTCGTTCAACATCCCCACCACGCGCGCGAGCGGCATCATGACCGGCCCCAAGGGTGAGCAGAAGATCGTCCAGGAGGCGATCTACCTCGGCGGGATGTGCGCCGAGTGCGAGGGACGCGGCACCGTGTCCGACCTGGACCTGTCCGTGATCCTTGACGAGTCGAAGTCGCTCGTCGAGGGCGCGATCCTCGTTCCTGGCTATACCGCCGACGGCTGGATGGTGGCGACCTTCATCGAGTCCGGCTTCTTCGACCCGAAGAAGCCCATCAAGGACTACACGGAGAGGGAGCGTCGCGACCTCCTCTACAAGCAGACGGTCAAGATCAAGGCAAAGGGCATCAACGTCTCCTACGACGGCCTGATCCCGAAGATCCGCAAGTCCATGTTCAGCAAGGACGTCGACTCGCTCCAGCCCCATATCCGGGCGTTCGTGGAGCGGGCCGCCGTGTTCAAGACCTGCTCGGTGTGCGATGGCACTCGGCTGAACGAGGCGGCGCGCTCGTCGAAGATCAAGGGCATCAGCATCGCGGATGTGTGTGCCATGCAGGTCACCGACGGGGCAGAGTGGCTGCGCGGCGTCGACGACAAGGGCGTGGCGCCGCTGGTCGCCAACCTGCTCCACCTGTTCGATTCGTTCGTCGAGATCGGCCTCGGCTACCTCTCGCTGGACCGACCATCCGGGACGCTGTCGGGCGGTGAGTCGCAGCGCACCAAGATGGTCCGCCACATCGGGTCGGCGCTGACCGACGTGACCTACGTCTTCGACGAGCCGACGATCGGCCTGCACCCCCACGACATCGAACGGATGAACCGCTTGCTCATCGCGCTGCGGGACAAGGGCAATACGGTGCTCGTCGTCAAGCACAAGCCCGAGACGATCGTGATCGCCGACCACGTCGTCGACCTCGGGCCCGGCGCGGGCACCGGCGGCGGAACCATCTGCTTCGAGGGGACGGTCGCCGGGCTCAAGGCGTCCGGCACCCTGACCGGCCGGCACCTCGACCACCGGACGGCGCTCAAGGAGACGGTCCGGAAGCCGAGCGGCATGCTCGAGATCCGTGGCGCGGACTCGCACAACCTGCAGGACGTCGATGTCGACATCCCGCTCGGCGTGCTCTGCGTCGTGACCGGCGTGGCAGGTTCCGGCAAGTCGTCGCTCGTGCACGGGTCGATCCCGGACGGCGAGGGCGTCGTCTCGATCGACCAGGGCGCGATCCAGGGCTCGCGCCGGAGCACCCCCGCGACGTACACGGGCCTGCTCGATCCGATCAGGACCGCGTTCGCGAAGGCCAACAACGTAAAGCCGGCCCTGTTCTCCTCCAATTCCGAGGGCGCCTGCCCCACGTGCAACGGCAACGGGATGATCTACACGGAGCTCAGCTTCATGGAGACGGTGGCGACGCCCTGCGAGGACTGTGGCGGCAAGCGATTCGGGGCCTCCGTGCTGGAGCTGCGGCTCGGCGGGCTGAATATCGCGGAGGTCCTGGACCTGTCGGTCGCCGAGGCGCACACCTTCTTCTCCGAGGGCGACGCGAAAACGCCGGCGGCTGCTGCCATCCTGGAGCGCCTCAAGGACGTGGGGCTCGGCTACCTCAAACTCGGCCAGCCGCTGCCGTCCCTGTCGGGCGGGGAGCGACAGCGCCTCAAGCTCGCCACCCGCATGGGCGAGAAGGGCGGGATCTACGTGCTCGACGAGCCGACGACGGGCCTGCACCTCGCCGACGTGGAGACGCTCCTGGGGCTGCTGGACCGGCTGGTCGACGCGGGCAAGTCGGTCATCGTCATCGCCCATCACCAGGCCGTGATGGCGCACGCGGACTGGATCGTCGATCTCGGGCCCGGTGCCGGGCACGACGGCGGCAGGATTGTGTTCGAGGGCACCCCGGCGGACCTGGTGGCAGCGCGCTCCACCCTCACGGGCGAGCACCTCGCCACCTACGTCGGCGGGTAGCCCGTGATCCGCCGGATCTCGCGGTAGAGCGGCTTCAGGCGGTCGTACATCGGCAGGTAGACCAAGCGATACAGGTCCTCGTAGGTGCGATTCGCCGCTGGGTCGGGCTCGAACCGGTCCAGGACGCGGACCATGGCCGCGACGGCGTCGACCGGATCGGGGTGGATCCGGAGGCCAAGCATCACGTCGATCGCCGCGCCCAGGCCCGCCGCCTCGTGGGTGTGCGGCCGCGACGCCGGTAGCCCGAATACGTCCGCGAACAGCTGCACCGCGGCGCGGGACTGCGAGCCGCCCCCCGAGATCCGGAGCTCGCGAATCGGCACCTTGCTGCGCTTGACAGTTCGCTCCGCGCCCTCTCGCAGCGCGTAGGCGAGGCCTTCGAGGATCGCGCGGTAGACGTGCGCCCGGCCGTGGACGTCGCCGAAGCCGATGACCGCGCCCTTGGCCTCCGGACCCGGGTAGCGCACGCCGGGCATCCAGTACGGCTGGAGCATCAGTCCCTGTGAGCCGGCGGGTGATGCCAGGAGGAGCTCCTCGAATAGGGCTTCCGGCGGGATGTCCATGCCGGCCGCGCGCGTCACCTCTGCCGTCCCGAACTCCCGCTTGAACCACTCGACCATCCAGAAGCCGCGCAGCACCTGGAGCTCCACGAACCACGCCCCGGGGATTGCCGCGGGGTAGGGCGGGACGAGCGGGATGGCCTCGATGTATTTCCGATGCGTTGTTCCCAGCGATGCGGTGGTCCCGAACGACAGGGCTGCGACATCCGGCTCAACGGCGCCGGCGCCAAGCGCCTCGCACTGCTTGTCCCCGGCGGCGGCGATCAGCGGCGTGCCGGCGGCGACGCCCAGGTGCGCGGCCGCGTCGGTCGTGAGGTCGCCCAGCTGGCCCGTCGGTGGAACGAGACGGGGCAGCGTCGCCTTGTCGAACGGCGCGATCTGCCACTTCCAGTCGAGCCGGCTGACCCACCGGGAGCGCTTGAAGTCGAACGGCAGGTAGCCGACCTGGCTGGCCGTGGAATCGACCCACTCACCGGTGAGCCGAGCCGTCAGCCAGGACGAGAGCACGCCATAGCGCCGAATGCGCTTCCAGACCGCGGGCTCGTAGCGCTCGATCCAGTTGGCCTCCGCGTCGGCCTGGAAGCGGGCGACCGTCTCGCGCACGCCGGCGAGGCGGAACATGGCGCCCCACAGCCCGCCTACCGGCTTGAGTCCTTCCGTGCGCCGCTGGTCCAGCCAGACGATCGCGGGTCGCAGCGGCGTGCCGTGCTCATCCGAGACGACGAGCGTGACTCGCTGCGTGGTGAGGGCGACGCCCGCGACGCGATCCGGCCCGACTGGTCCTCCCGGCAGCGCACCTGCCGCGGCCCACAGCTTCCGGCATGCCTCGCCGATCGCGGTCCACCAGACCTCTGGATCCTGCTCCGCCCACCCGGGCTGCGGCGAGACGTACGGCTCGATCAGCACACGACCCATCGCGACGAGGTTCCCGGCGGGATCGAACAGGATCGCGCGGACGCTCTGCGTCCCTACGTCGATCGCAAGCGCGTGATCCGCCATGTGCGCAATGGTGCCTCACGGACGAGGCGGAATCGCCGGCGAATCAGATCGGCGGCCAGGGGATGGCGGGCCAGTCCGGGCTCGGGCTGGGAAAGCGGCGACTCGCGAGCAGTTCCGCGACCCTTGTTCGCGTTGCCTCGATCTCATCCACGAATAGCAGCTCGCCGAGCGCGGTCGCAAGTTGCCCGGGCACCGCCGCGGGCCCCAGCGCGTCGCGCACGCGGGCGAGACCCGCCAGCTCATCCGCGTCGAATGGCTCGCCCTCCCACGCCCATAGGACGGTCCGGAGCTTGGGCACGATCGAGAACGTCACGCCGTGGTCCACGGCGTGGAGATGTCCGCCGGCCGCCGGCAGGAGATGGCCGGCCTTGCGATCGGTGTTGTTCACGATCGCGTCGAAGGTCGCGATCCGGCGAAGCCGCGGGTCGTCGCCGTTGACCATGTCGATGACGTCGCCGGTCTCGTCGACCTCGATCCACTGCTGCAACATGCCCTCGCCGTGCGGGCCGTCGCGCAG
>JANLSG010000327.1:0-11159 GCA_031362295.1 Chloroflexota bacterium | reverse complement strand
CATCGATGACGGCCCGCTCCGCGTCGGGTCGCGATTTCGGCTTGGCGTCCGCATGGGCGCCCGCATCGCGCCCATGACCTACACCATCACCCGCCTCGAGGATCCGCGTCGCGTCGTGCTGGCCGGTGAGGGCTCCGGCGTGTCCGCGGTGGACGACATCTCGTTCTCCTCATCGGGCGGGCGAACCGTCATCGACTACTCGGCGGACATCCGCCTCCGCGGCCTCCTTCGACTGCTTGCTCCATTCGCCGGCGGGGCGTTCAAGCGCCTGGCGGACAATGCCCGGGCCGGGATGCAGCGGACCCTCGACGAGCGCGCGTCGGCGCGCGCCGCCTCCTCGCGCACGGCCTGAGTCGCGACGTGGACATCGCCATCGTCGGCTCGGGTGTGAGCGGTCTGACCGCGGCGTACGAGCTGAACAAGACCGACCGCGTCACGCTGTTCGAGCAGGACCTCGAGGTCGGGGGCCACGTCAGGACCGTCGCGGTGCCGACGCAGGACGGCGAAATCCCCGTCGACACCGGGTTCATCGTCTTCAACGAGGTCACCTACCCGCGGTTCATCGGCCTCCTTGCCGAGCTCGGCGTCGAGAGCCAGGCAAGTGACATGTCGCTCGGCTCGTCGTGCGACGCCTGCAACGTCGCCTTCAGCTCCCGTGGCGCGGGCGGCTGGTTCGGGACTCGTCGCCTCCTCGCGAGTCCCGGCCACGCCCGCCTCACGATCGACGTGCTCCGCTTCTACCGCGACGCCCGCCGCACGCTGGACGCGGATGTCCGCTCCACCGCGACCCTCGGCGAGTGGCTGGCGGAGAGACGCTACGGCCGGGGCCTCACGGCCCACTTCCTCATCCCCATCGTGTCCGCGGTCTGGTCCACGGCGCCGGATCGGATCATGACCTTCCCCGTCGACTACCTGCTGCGATTCCTGGACAACCACGGCCTCATCGGGATCGGGCGTGCGCCGCAATGGCGCGTCGTCAAGGGCGGATCGCGCTCCTATGCACGCGAGATCGTCGCGCGGCTCCGCCCAGGGGCAGTCCGCGCGGGGCAACCGGTGGTCGAGGTTCGCCGCGACGCCTGGGGCGCCACGGTGCGCACCGCGGACGGCACGGAGGCGAGATTCGATGCGGTTGTCATGGCGACGCACGCGGACAGCGCGCTGGCGCTGCTCGGCGATGCCGACCCCGCCGAGCGCGACGCGCTCGCCGGCTTCGAATACACGACGAACCAGGTGGTCCTCCACACGGACGCCCACATCCTGCCGCGGAGTCGGCGCGCGTGGGGGTCGTGGAATATTGCGACGGCCGACTGTCGCCGGCCCGCCGACGAGCTGTCGATGACGTACCACATGAACCGCCTGCAATCGATCGCCGGGGACGTCGAGTACTGTGTCTCGGTGAACCCGGGCGACCGCGTAGCGCCCGATCGGGTCATCGTCGAGCGAGCCATGAGCCACCCGTTGTACACGTTCCAGACGCTCGCCGCGCAGGGCCAACTGCGAGCCCTCCAGGGGCATCGAGGCACCTGGTACGCCGGTGCCCACCTCGGCTACGGGTTCCACGAGGACGGCTGTCGCTCCGGCTACGAGGTCGCCGAGGCGCTCGCGACGAGCCGCGAGGCGATCGCGGCATGAGCAGCATCGGTCGAGACATCGGCCTCCGCTCCCACCTGCTCGCCGGCAAGGTTCGCCACCGGCGCACGCAGCCGTTCACCTACCAGCTCGAGCACGACGTCTTCTACTTCGCGCTGGACCTCGACGAGCTCGATGCAGTTGCCGCTCGATCCCGACTGGTTGGCCGGAACCGGCGCGCCATCGTTGGCTTCCGCGACGCCGACCACCTCCCCACGCCCGCCACGGACCTCGACGCCGACGTTCGTGCGCACCTTCGCGGCGAGGGCCACGACCCGTCGGCCTGGCGGATCACCCTGATCACCAACCTTCGGATCCTTGGCTACGTCTTCAACCCGGCGAGCTTCTTCCTGTGCCGCGACGCAGACGGCGCGCTGCGAGTGGTCATCGTCGAGGTGCACAACACGTTCGGCGAGCGGCACATGTACACCCTGCGGCCGGATGGCTCGGGCGCCACGCTCGACGCACCGTTCGGCGCCTCGATGGCGAAGGAGTTCTTCGTCTCGCCGTTCATCTCCATCGATGGCCGGTACGCGGTCCATGTCCGCGACGAAGACGATCTCCGGATTGCCATCGTCCTGCGCCAGGACGGCGAGGTTCGCCTGTCCACCAGCCTCGTGCTGGAGCGCCGCCCGCTCACGGATCGGGCGATCCTCCGACTGCTCCTGCGCCATCCGCTCATGACCCAACGCACGATGGGGCTCATCCACTGGCACGCGCTTCGGCTGTGGCTCCGCGGCGCGCGCTTCTACCGGCACGGCGGGGCGGCCAGGACGGCCGCCGAGGCCGCGGCCGCCGGGGTCCACGGCAGATGAGCGAGCAGGCAGTCCCCGGGCGGCGCGATGCCGCCGGGACCAGCGTTGGCGGATCTGCCCTGGAGCGCCTGGCGATGCGCGCGATGCTGTCTGTTGCGCGCCGGATCACCGTCGGTCGGCTGACGGTCGTGCTCCCGGACGGCTCCCGCCAGTTCTTCGGCGATGCGACCACTGGGCCGAGCGCGGAGCTCCGCATCCACGACATGGCCGCGCTGACGCGGATCCTGCGTGGCGGTGATCTCGGAGCCGGCGAGGCGTACATGGACGGCCTGTGGTCCAGCCCGGACCTGCCGCGGCTCGCGAAGGTGGCCGCCGTCAACCGCGAGGCGCTCGCCCTCACCGGCGGCTGGTGGCGGATCCCGGCAAAGCTCGGGAAGACGATCGCCCACCGACTGCGCCGCAACACGCTCGACCAGGCCCGGAAGAACATCCAGGCCCACTACGACCTCGGCAACGAGTTCTACCGCCTCTTCCTGGACGAGACACTCACCTACTCCAGCGCCGTCTTCGAGACACCGGACCAGGCGCTCGCCGGCGCACAGCAAAACAAGTACCGGCGGATCGCCGAGCGCGCAGGGCTGCGGGCCGGCATGCACGTGCTCGAGATCGGCGCCGGCTGGGGCGGCTTCGCGCTGTACGCCGCCGGCGAGCTGGGTTGCCGGGTGACTACCGTCACCATTTCCAAGGAACAACACAAGCTGGCGACGCAGCGGATCCGCGCGGCAGGCCTCGCCGATCGCGTCGAGGTGCTCCTGCGCGATTACCGCGAGATCGAGGGCCAATACGACGCCATCGTCTCCATCGAGATGCTGGAGGCCGTGGGCGCCGAGTTCTTCGAGTCGTACTTCAAGGTCTGCGACCGGGCGCTCGTGCCGGGCGGCCTGATGAGCCTGCAGACGATCGCGTTCCCGGACGTCGCGTACCTGCCCCAGGCGCGCGGCGCGAACTGGATCCAGACGTACATCTTCCCGGGCGGCCTGCTCCCCTCCCTCGCCCAGATCGAGCGCTCTCTCCATGGAACGCGGCTGCTCGTCCGGGGTGTCGAGGACATCGCTTCGCACTATGTCCGCACGCTCGCGATGTGGCGCGCGACCTTCCTCGGCCGACTGGATGAGGTCCGGGCGATGGGCTTCGACGAGCGCTTCATCCGGATGTGGGACTACTACCTGTCGGTCAGCGAGGCAAGCTTCGACACCGGCGTCTGCCAGGACCTCCAGATCGTCCTCGAGAAGGGCCGGGCGCTGCCGGCTCGGGCCGCCTAACTTCCCTTCGCGCTCGCGCGCCGATCCTCACCGGGGATGCCAAGGGCGGTGAGGGCCGCGGCGAATCCTTCCATGTCCTCAACCGTGAGGAACAGGGTCGGCGGGCGAAAGCGCCAATAGGTGACGGGCTCGCGGAAGTCGATCCGAACGCCACCGCGCGGCGTTCCGCCGAAGGTGAGGTCCTTGTGGAAACCGCTGCTCCGGACGCCCAGAGCCGTGATCGCGCGCCAGGGACCCTCGATCGACCAGTGGGTGCAGTTGGAGATCGGCGTCGAGATGTGCGACCAGCCGAAATGCGCCTCGAGGTTCTCCCCGAGGTCGACATAGGCGTTCCCGGGCTTCACGCCGAAGATCCGGAGGACGAGCCGGTAGCGCGGGTCCACGAAGATCGGGAAGCGTCGCGCCGCCGAAGGTGCCACTGCGGCCATCGTCCCACGCCGATCGCGACGACGCTTGAACTCGGTACGCTGCCCCCTCCATGACAACCCCGTCGCTCTGGCGACACGCCGACTTCCTGAAGCTGTGGGTCGGGCAGACCGTCTCGCAGCTTGGCTCCGTGGTGACGCGCACGGCCGTTCCCCTCGTCGCCCTCCTCGTGCTTGGTGCAGGACCAACGGAGATGGCCTTCCTGGTCGTCGCGGCGAGCCTGGCCGTGCTCCTCGTCGGGCTCGTGGCCGGCGCGTGGGTGGACCGGTTGCGGCGCCGGCCGCTGCTCATCTGGGCTGACGCCCTGCGGGCGGTCCTCCTCCTGTCCATCCCGATCGCGCACGCGCTGAACGTCCTCCGGATGGAGCAGCTGTACGTGGTGATGTTTGCGACGGCGTGCCTCGCGGCGGTGTTCGACGCGGCGTACCCGGCGTACATCCCGTCGCTGATCGGCGTCGACCGGGTGGTCGAAGGCAACAGCAAGCTCGCGACGAGCGATTCACTGGCGGAGATCGGCGGCCCAAGCTTCGCGGGGACCCTCGTCCAGATCGCAAGCGCCCCGTTCGCGATCCTGGTCGATGCCATCTCGTTCGCCGCGTCGGCGGTCTCGTTGCTGCTCATCCGGACGCCGGAGCCGCCGCGCCCGCCCCGCGAGGCGGCGACACGGATCCACACCGAGATCATCGAGGGCCTCCGGCTGGTCCGCGAGCACCGCGTCCTGCTCCCGATGGCCGTGCGCTCGGTGATCGCCCACGTCGCCGGCTCGTTCTTCGGCGTGCTGTACACGATCTACCTCGTCCAGGAGCTGCAGCTCAGCCCATTCCTCCTTGGCGTCGTCATCTCCGCGGGGGGTGTCGGAGCGCTCGTGGGCTCGCTGTTCGCGGCGCGGGTCATCAAGCGACTGGGCCTGGGCCCGGCGCTGATCTGGACCGCAGTCGGCGCGTCCGTCATCGGGATCCTGACGCCGCTGGCGCAGGGGCCGGTGCTCGTAGCCGCCGCGATGGTGTTCATCCCGCAGCTCGTCGGCGACGGGCTGCAGACCATCGAGAGCGTCGCGGAGACGTCGCTCATCCAGGGCATGGTCCCGGACCGGGTGCTGGGCAGGGTGAACGCGACGCTGGAGACCTTCTCGCACGGCATCGCCTACCCGCTCGGCGCCTTGCTGGCGGCGAGCCTCGCGGGCGTCATCGGCGTCCGCGGTGGCATCGCGATCGGCTGGGCGGGCATGGCGTTCTCGCTGCTGCTCCTGGTCCTCTCGCCGCTGCCGCGGATCAAGCTTGCCGCCGACTACGACTCCCCACCAGAGGCTCCGACCCAGACCTGATTCCGGCTCCTCGCATCGTTGTACGCTCTCGCATCTCGCGGCCACCACGCACACACGAGGGCTTCAGATGCCGAGGATCGTTCGAGGGGCGCTGCTGCAGGCGAGCTGGACGGGCGACAAGGAGTCGATGATCCAGAAGCACGAGGCGGCCGCGCACGACGCTGCGAAGCAGGGCTCCAACGTCATGCTCTTCCAGGAGCTGTTCTACGGACCGTATTTCTGCCAGGTCCAGGACGCCAAGTACTACGCGTACACCGAGCTCATCCCCGACGGCCCGACGACGAAGCGGATGCAGGACCTCGCGAAGCAGACGGGCATGGTCCTCGTCGTGCCGATGTACGAGGAGGACGCCCAGGCGTCGGGCATCTACTACAACACCGCGGCCGTGATCGACGCCGACGGCAAGTACCTCGGCAAGTACCGCAAGACCCACATCCCGCACGTGAAGGGCTTCTGGGAGAAGTTCTACTTCCGACCGGGGAACATGGGCTACCCCGTGTTCGAGACCGCGGTCGGTAAGGTGGGCGTGTACATCTGCTACGACCGGCACTTCCCGGAGGGCGCCCGCGCCCTGGGCCTGAACGGCGCCGAGATGGTGTTCATCCCGTCCGCGACCTCGCGCGGCCTCTCGGAATACCTGTGGCGGATCGAGCAGGTCAGCCACGCGGTCGCCAACGGCTACTTCGTCGGCACGATCAACCGGGTCGGTATCGAGGCGGAGATCGGCGAGGACGACTTCTACGGCCAGAGCTACTTCTGCGACCCGCGCGGCCAGTTCATCGGCTCGGTGGGCTCGCCGCACGACGAGGAGCTGATCGTTCGCGACATGGACCTCGACGTGATCACCCAGGTCCGCCAGACATGGCAGTTCTACCGCGACCGTCGGCCCGACGCGTACAGCGACCTCGTCAGACCGTAGCAGTCGGGAGGGAGCGCACCGTGCAGTTCGGGTTCACGCTCAAGGGGGAGCAAACGGCCGCGCGGACGGTCGAGCTGACGAAGGCCGCCGAGGCCGGCGGCTTCGAGTACGGCTGGCTGTTTGATACGCACGTCCTGTTTCGGGAGCCGTACCCGCTCCTGACGCTTATGGCCATGAACACGACGGCGATGCGCCTGGGGACGTGTGTCACGAACCCGGGGACGCGCGAGCCGTCGGTGACGGCGTCCGCACTGGCGACCCTCAACGAGATCAGCGGTGGCCGGATGGACCTCGGGATCGGGCGGGGCGATTCGGCCCGACGGGTCCTGGGCAAGCCGCCGATCACGGTGGCCGGCACCGAGGAAGCGATCAAGGTCATCCGCGACCTCGTCGAGGGCCGCGCCGTCACGTACGAGGGAACCGAGATCACCCTGACGTGGAGCGGCCGCTGGACTCTCCCCGTCTGGGTCGCCGGATACGGTCCGCTGGCACTGGCAATGACCGGCCGAGTCGCCGACGGGGTCATCCTCCAGCTCGCGGACCCCGATCTCATCCGCTGGTTCGTCTCGCAGGTCCGCGCCGCGGCGGCCGCCGCCGGTCGCGATCCGGCCTCGATCCGGGTCCAGGCGGCCGCACCCGCCTTCATCGGGCCGCGCGACCTGGGCCGGGAGCGGACGCGCTGGTTCCCAGCCCTCGTCTCGAACCATGTCGTCGACCTCGTCAACAAGTATCCGCGCGAGCAGCTCCCCGAGTCGCTCACCGGGTACGTCCGAGACCGGGCCGGCTACGACTACCTCCATCACGCCGAGGTCGGCTCATCGAACGCCGACTTCGTCGGCGACGAGGTGACCGACCGCTTCTGCGTCCTCGGCGAGGCGGCCGAGATCATCGACAAGCTCCATGTCCTCGCCGATGCGGGCGTGGACCAGTTCAATGTGTACCTGATGAACGGCGACGAGGCCGGCCAGCTGGAGCGCATCGGGCGCGAGGTCATCCCGGCGCTGCGTTCGCGCTAGGATCGTTGCCTGCAGGCACCCCACAACCACCTGGAGGTTGACGTGGACAAGAAGGCCAAGAACCCCAAGAAGCCGAAGCAGGCCAAGACCAAGACCGCGAAGTAGCCGCCCAGCACTCGCCGCTTGGCGCCGTGCAGGCGCCAGCCACGACCGGTTTCCGGGGCCGTTGGGACAATCGCCTCGCGCCCCGGAACCGAAGGTCATCTTCCTTCCCGGCTGCCCTGCACCGACACTGGTGATCCCTTCGCCCGTCCCGGTCAGCACCAGTCGAGGCGCTCCATGTCGACATTCCTGGCCTTTCGCCGCCGTGACCCGTGGTGGGACCAGGAAGGTCCCGCGGCACGCCGCAAGCACCGTTACGAGCGCTTCGTCTCCGCGACCGCCTTCTTCGCCTCGCTGCTGGCCCTCGCCGGGGCCGGCACGGTGTGGGCTATCCACCTGGGCTTCGCGGCGATGCTCGGCTTCAACGTAACGCTGCTCATCGGCTGAGGTTCGAGCGCCGTCGCTCAGGCGACTGACAGCTCGTCGAGGTAGCTGACGTCCAGTCGGGAACTGCCGCGCAGTCGGCGGTCGTTCGTGACGAATGCCGTGGCGCCGGCCGCGCGCGCGCTCGCCAGGTGCTTGGCATCCGCAAGACCGATTCCGCGAATGCCCACAATGACCGCAGCGTCCACGGCGAGGTCCGAGGTAACGGGCTGAATCCGGAGGCCGGGCATGGAGCCCAGCGCCTCGGCGTACCGCTCGACCAACGCCAGATCGTCGCGCCGCGCTGGGCCGGCACAGACCTCGGCCAGGCCAATGCCTGCAAGCACCGCACAGCATCCACGGGGTCAAGGTCCGCGTCAGTTGTCCACGATCACAGGCGGAACGATCAGGCTGTCGAGAATGGGTTGCGCGGCGGCCTGCAGGCGCGCCATGTCGGCCTCGCTCTCAGCGTTCGGCCCGAAGGCCGAGAGCGTGACGACGAGCAGGTGCGGGTGGGACGCGTACCCAATCGAGGCAAAGTAGAACGTGAACGTGGCCGTGCACGGACAGCCCGCTACATCCATCTGGTCTCGCGCGATGCCGAAGGGCTCGGCCCAGTGCTGTGGGTCGATCAGGATCGCGACACAGGCGGCGCCCGGGCAGTCGGATTCTTCGTTGGCCGCGTCCGGAGCGATCTCAACCGTCACGGCGATCGCATTGAGGTCATTCCGGCCACCGTTCGTCACTGTGGCATCGATCCGGCTCCCGATCACGACCCGCTTGGGCTCCGAGACGACGAGGCGCGGATCACTTCTGAGTCGTTCGACCCATGCCTCGGGATCTGACGGCAGCTCGATGGCGGCGCGGTCACCGACCCAGGGCACGACGTCCCGCCAGATCATGATGTCGTTGGTGCCATCGGCGGTCGGATTGAGGTCAAGCTCGCCCGCCTCGTTGGACAGGCTCGACCAACCCACCGGCAACGTGAACGTGAGACCCGGCAGGAACGCCCACGTCCCGGCCGTGTAATACGTGTTTGGAGGCAGATCGGTGCACGCCGCGACACCTGGCTTGCACCCATCCAGGAGCCGCTGCGCGTACACCGGGACGCCCACGGGACGATCTAGGCCCGGCGCGAGGGTCGGAGCAGCGGCCGTCAAACTGGCCGACGCAGGAGCGACCGACGGCGAGCTGGCGCCGGTCGGTGTCGGCGCCGTGGCCTCGCAGGCAGCGAATGCCAATGCCACGCCGATGACGATCGCAATGGCCCGACCTGGACCTAGAGCGTTCATGTTGCAAACTCCGATACGACGACTGTGCCGAGGCGCAGTTCGACCGGGCCGTCGACGGTGACGTGCCACAGCTCATGGGACTCACCCGGGCCGCGCATGAACGTCAGGCCGGTTCCGTCGGCGTCCCAGAAGAGATACCTGTAGGGCTCGAGATTCCCTCTTGGCGCGAACGCGTCTGCCGCGTCCGTCAGCGAGTCCGCGGAGTTGGTGAGCTTCCGCAAACCAGTTCCATCTGGGCGAATGATCGCGATCTCGAAGCCAACGCCGGCGTCGTCGTCCAGGAATGCGACCCAGGTGCCGTCCGGCGAGAAGACTGGTCCGATCTCCGAACCAGCGTCGGGAGTGAGCTGGGTCCGCACACCCGTTGCAAGCTCGACGGACCACAACGTCCCGCATCGGAAACCGCAGATGTCGCCGCGGCCTGCCTGGTGGTAGTTCACGTAGACCACGCGCGAGCCGTCCGGTGACAACACCGGGTTCGGCTGGTTTAGCCCGCAACACAGATCGGTTTCGAGGTCGCGGATCTCGCCAGTCTGGATATCCAACTGATAGATCCAGCCGCTCGTCGCGGACTCGTCGGTGTCGAGGCCCTGTCCCAACAGCCAACGGCCATCGGGCGACCAGGCATGTGGCCCGCCCGTGAGGCCTTCCTGTGGACCGATCTGCGGCGTCGCCGGGAACGCGAAAGCCGGCCGGACGACGATGTCGGCAACCTTCAGCCCGCTCGCGATCTCGACGATCGACACGTGCGGGCCATCCGGGCGGTCGAGGCCGATCGCGATACGGGTATGGTCGGGCGAGAGGGCGAGCAGTTGGCCATTCGCCTCCAAAAGGCGTGGAAAAGGCGTACCCAGGTTGATGGCGTACACACCGCCCGGGGTGCCCTGGACCACGACCGTTTCGGCGTCGACCCACATCGGCCGGGACGGGAGGCCGGGCAGATCCGCGACCACGATCCGCGCGGCCTCGCCCCGGGGACCGGCCACATAGAGGCCTCCATTCGAGATGAAGACGATTCCCCGACCTGAGAGCACCGGGTCCCGAGCCGGGCCGCCGACGAGAGCAATCGCCGCAAGGCTTGCGACGAGCAGGGCAACAGCCGCCATGGCGACGATGGCTCGCCTGCGGTCAGGTCGTTCTAGCGCCTCACCAATGCCCGCGACCCAGCCTCGCCGCTGCGATGCGGTGGCCGTCGCGGCAAGCACGCGCTCCCGCAGGTCGCCCTCCGTTGCGTCGGTGACCCGTCGCGCGATCGCCGAGCGAATGAGCTCGTCGCTGAGGTGCTGGGTGGTCATCGCCGCTCTCCCTCGACGGCCCGCTCCAGCGCCCGCCTGGCCGTGAACAGGCGGGATTTCACGGTCTTCGCCGATGCCCCGACGCGGGTCGCGATGTCGGCGAGCGACAGCTCCTCGAAGTAGTGCAGCACGAGGAGCGTGCGGTCAGCGACGGACAGGCGATCCAAGGCGCGACCCACCATGTCGTCGTCCCGGGAGCGAAGGTCCTTCACCTCGGCAGGCGGGTCGAAGCCCAGCCCGGCCCCGGGCATGGCGGTCACTGGGACCTCCAGGACCCAGCGGCGGCCACGCCCGCGGGCGGCGGACCGGCACGTGTTCACGAGGATTCGCCCAAACCACTGATCGAAAAGAGCGGCATCCCTGAGGCCGGCGAGATCCCGCCACACCTTCACGAACGTGTCCTGCGTTGCGTCGCGAGCGTCGGCCTCGTTGCCGAGGATGGCAAGGGCCGTCCGAAACGCGGAGCCCAGTCGAGCATCGACGAGGGCCTGGAACGCATCCCGGTCCCCGCCTCGAGCGCGGTCGACGAGGAATTCCTCGCCAACCTTCGCTGCCGATGCAATCGCCATGGTGGCCACCACCCTACCGGCGTCGTTCGGAGTGCTGCATACCGGCATGACTCCGGCCGCGCGGCGTTGGTTGATTTCCGCCTCGGGACCGTCCGCGGGAATGGTGCGCTTCGCTACGATTGGTGACCTCAACCGCCGACGAGCCAG
>JANLSG010000228.1:0-1902 GCA_031362295.1 Chloroflexota bacterium | reverse complement strand
CAAGAATGTCGACGTCACCTTCCCGCGTGACAAGCTCGTGGTCATCACGGGGCTGAGCGGCAGCGGTAAGAGCAGCCTCGCGTTCGACACCATCAACGCCGAGGGCCAGCGCCGGTACGTCGAGAGCCTGAGCGCGTATGCGCGGCAGTTCCTGGGCCAGATGGAGAAGCCGGACGTCGACCAGATCGACGGCCTGAGCCCCGCGATCTCCATCGACCAGAAGGGCGCGTCACGCAACCCCCGCAGCACCGTGGGCACCGTCACCGAGATCTACGACCACCTGCGGCTGCTGTTCGCCCGCATCGGGATCCCGCACTGCCCCAACGGCCACGCGATCGAACGCCAGACAGTCCAGCAGATCGTCGACCAGGTGCTCGCGATGCCGGAGGAGACGCGCCTCCTCGTCCTTGGCCCGCTCATCAAGGACCGCAAGACCGAGGGCGATCGGATCTTCGAGGCGGCACGCAAGCAGGGGTTCGTGCGCGTGCGGGTCGATGGCGAGCAGTACGACCTCGCCGAGGCGCCGACGCTGGACAAGTACAAGCGCCACACCATCGAGGTTGTGGTCGATCGGTTCGTCGTCAGGCGCGCGGAGCCGCCGAAGGCCGAGGATGGCGTCACGCCGCTGCCGTGGGCGCGCGACGAGCGCGGGCGGCCGGTGGATCCCGCCACGGAAGAGGCGCTGGAGGATCCGGACCGGCCGCGACTGGCGGACTCCATCGAGACGGCGCTCAGGCTCGGCGAGGGCGTCGTGCTGATCGCGCCGGCGCCGCGCGAGGGCGAGCCGCCGGAGTTCGAGGACCGCCAGTTCAGCGAGCGGTACTCGTGCCCGTACGACGGGACGACCATCGACGAGCTGGAGCCGCGCAGCTTCTCATTCAACTCGCCGCACGGGGCCTGCCCAACGTGCACGGGCCTCGGGACGCGCCTGGAGATTGATCCGGACCTTGTCATCCCGGACCGTGGCAAGAGCGTCATGGCAGGCGCGGTCGTGCCCTGGGCGCGACTCGCCACCGACGCGTCGTGGCGGCTCAAGATCACCGAGGCCGTGTTCCGGAGCCACGGCTGGGATCCCAAGACGCCGCTGCGCGACCTGCCCGCGGAGGCGATCCAGCACCTGCTCTTCGCGCCGAAGGACGAGCGCGTCGTCATTCGCTACAAGCACGAGCGCGGCGAGAACTCGTACAACGCGACGTTCGAGGGCGCCGTCGTCAACCTGGAGCGCCGCTACAAGGAGACGGATTCCGAGTTCATCAAGGCGGAGCTCGAGAAGTACATGGTCGAGCGCCCGTGCCCATCCTGCAAAGGGAAGCGGCTGCGGCCGGAGGCGCTCGGCGTGACCGTCGACGGCCGTGACATCTCCGACGTCGCCGACCTTTCGATCACGGACGCGCTGGAGTGGGCACTCGCGCTCCCGAGCCGCATCTCCGAGCGCGAGAAGACCATCGCGCACCAGGTGCTGAAGGAGATCCGGGCGAGGCTCGGGTTCCTCGTGGACGTCGGGCTGGACTACCTCACCGTGAACCGCACGAGCCAGACCCTGTCCGGCGGCGAGGCGCAGCGGATCCGGCTCGCGACCCAGATCGGCACGACCCTGATGGGCGTGCTGTACATCCTGGACGAGCCATCGATCGGGCTACACCAGAAGGACAACGCGAAGCTCATCGCGACCCTCACCAGGCTTCGTGACCTCGGCAACACCGTGCTCGTCGTCGAGCACGACGAGGAGACGATCCGAACCGCGGACTGGGTCATCGACATTGGGCCGGGCGCGGGCGAGCACGGCGGCGAGATCATCGCCAACGGCCTGCTCGAAGCCGTGCTGAGCGAATCTCGCTCCATCACCGGCGCGTTCCTGCGCGGCGAGCGAGCCGTGCCCATCCCGAAGGAGCGTCGCAAGGG
>JANLSG010000133.1:0-3275 GCA_031362295.1 Chloroflexota bacterium | reverse complement strand
CCGGCGCATGGGGGACAAGGCCGAGGCGCTCCGCACGATGGTTGCGGCCGGCGTTCCGACGCTGCCGGGGAGCGGCGGGATCATCGCGGACGAGGAGCAGGGCGCGGAGATCGCCCGGCGCATCGGCTACCCGGTGCTCATCAAGGCGTCCGCGGGAGGTGGGGGACGCGGGATGCGGATCGTGCAGGCGCCCGAGGACCTTGGCCGGCTGCTCGATGCCGCGCGCCAGGAAGCCGACTCCGCATTCGGCGTGTCCGACGTATACATGGAGAAGTACCTGCTCGAGCCGCGCCACGTGGAGTTCCAGGTGCTGGGGGATACGCACGGCAACCTCGTGCATCTCTACGAGCGCGAGTGCTCGATCCAGCGCCGGCACCAGAAGCTGCTCGAGGAGTCCCCCTCGACCGCGCTCGATCCGGCGCTGCGCGCACGCATGGCCGCGGCCGCGCTCAAGGCGGCGCGCGCGGTCAACTACGTCAATGCCGGGACGGTCGAGTTCCTGCTCGATCAGCGCGGCGAGTTCTTTTTCATCGAGATGAACACGCGCATCCAGGTCGAGCACCCGGTGACCGAAATGGTGACGGGCATCGACCTGATCAAGGAACAGATCCGCATCGCGGCAGGCGAGCCGATCTCCTTCACCCAGGACGAGATCCAGGTGCAAGGTCACGCGATCGAGTGCCGCATCAACGCCGAGGACCCGGTGACGTTCGTGCCGTCGCCGGGGAAAATCCGCTCGTTCCACCTCCCGGGGGGCCCGGGCGTGCGCGTGGACACCGCGTGCCACGCCGAGGCGGTCGTCCCGCCTTACTACGATTCGATGATCGCGAAGGTGATCGCCCACGGGAACACACGCGGGGAAGCGATTCTGCGCATGCGCCGTGCGCTCGACTCGATGGTCATCGAAGGGATTCGAACGAACATTTCCTTGCAACAGCGCATCGTCACCGACGAGGACTTCGTCCGCGGCCGGCTTTCGACCAAGTTCATGGAGCGCTTCCTGCCGCCCGACAGGAAACCGACCGGCGCCTGATCTCGATTCTCTGTGTGCGCTCGCAACTCGTTGAGATACATGGAGTTGCGGTGATTCAACGACGCGAGTGACCTTCAGCGTCGATTCTTGACAAGAATTCTCACGGACCCTACATTCGACCCGGCTTGCGGGAAGAAAATCGAGACTACTTCTCGATGTGACGGGGTTCGGCGACGATCGTGCGCCGACCGCGTAGTCCGGTGGGACGCAACGTGGCGTCCGAGGGAGCGCATGGCGGTTCGGCTCGGTGAGATGCTGGTCAAGGCTGGGGTCCTCACCCAGGACCAGCTCCAAGAAGCCCTCGAAGGGCAAAAAAAGAACGGCGGACGACTCGGTTTCAACCTGGTCAAGCTGGGGTTCGTCCGCGAGGATGACATCACGCAGCTGCTGTCCGAGCAGTACGGCGTGCCCTTCATCAATCTGCGACACTTCGAGATCGACGAGTCGGTCATCAAGTTGATCCCGTCGGAGGTCGCCCAGAAGTACCTCGTCGTCCCGGTCAACCGCACCGGCGCGACGCTCACGATCGCCATGGCGGACCCGACCAACGTCTTCGCCATGGACGACATCAAGTTCATGACCGGGTACAACGTCGAGCCCGTGGTGGCGAGCGAGATCGCCATCCGCGAGGCGATCGAGCAGTACTACGGCTCCTCGCACGCCCTCGAGCTCAAGAAGGTCATGGACGAGATGGCCGAGCAGGAGGCCGAGGCGCTCGAGGTCCTCGAGGAAGAAGAAGAGCTCGACGTCCACAAGATGGAGCAGGCCACCGAGGACGCCCCGGTGGTCAAGCTCGTCAACATCATCCTGACCGACTCGATCAAGAAGATCGCCTCCGACATCCACATCGAGCCGTACGAGCGCGATTTCCGCGTGCGCTACCGCATCGACGGCGTGCTCTACGAGATCATGCACCCGCCGATGAAGCTGCGCGACGCGATCATCAGCCGCATCAAGATCATGGCCAAGCTCGACATCTCGGAAAAGCGTCTGCCCCAGGACGGCCGCATCAAGATCAAGATGAAGCTGCAGGGCAAGATCAAGGAGATGGACTACCGCGTGTCGGTCCTGCCGACTCTGTTCGGCGAAAAGATCGTCATGCGGCTGCTCGACAAGGACAACCTCGTTCTCGACATGACCCGGCTCGGCTTCGAGTCGGAGTCGCTGGTCAAGTTCGAGCGCTCGATCCTCAAGCCCTACGGGCTGGTCCTGGTCACCGGTCCGACCGGGTCCGGGAAGACCAACACCCTCTACTCGTCGATCGCGCGCGTCAACACCCCCGACACCAACATCATCACGGCCGAGGATCCGGTCGAGTTCAACCTCCACGGCATCAACCAGTGCCAGATGAAAGAGCAGATCGGCCTGAACTTCGCGGCCGCGCTGCGCTCGTTCCTGCGCCAGGATCCGAACATCATCCTGGTCGGCGAGATCCGGGATTTCGAGACGGCGGAGATCGCGGTGAAAGCCGCTCTCACCGGCCACCTCGTGCTCTCGACCCTGCACACCAACGACGCGCCGTCGACGATCAACCGCCTCATGAACATGGGGATCGAGCCTTTCCTGGTGGCGACCTCGGTGAACATCATCTGCGCCCAGCGCCTGGTGCGGCGCATCTGCAAGGACTGCAAGGAGGAGATTCAAATGCCTCCGCAGGCCCTGGTCGACGTCGGGTTCGCCATCGAGGAGGCATCGAGCGTCAAGTTGTACAAGGGCCGCGGCTGCGCGAACTGCAACAACACCGGATATCGCGGCCGCGTCGGCCTGTTCGAGGTGATGGAAATGTCGGACGACCTGCGCGAGTTGGTGCTCTCCGGCGCTTCCGCGTTGGAGTTGCGCCGCAAGGCGATGGAGGAGGGCATGGTTACCTTGCGCGGCTCGGGCGTGCAGAAGCTCCGCGAAGGCCAAACCAGCGTCGAGGAAGTCGTCCGGGAAACCGTTCTGTGAGCGGCCCTGTCCGGGTCGAGGAGACGCTGTCATGAGCGTGACGATGCACCAGCTGCTGAAGACTCTCGTCGATCAGGGCGGGACCGATCTCCACATCACGACCAATTCGCCGCCGCAGATCCGGATCGACGGGAAGATGGTCCCGCTGCAGATCCCTCCGCTCGCCGCCCCCGAGACCAAGAACCTCGTATACAGCGTGCTGACCGACAGTCAGAAGCACCGCCTCGAGGAGAGCCTCGAGCTCGACTTCTCCTTCGGCGTGAAGGGCATGGCGCGGTTCCGGGCCAATGTCTTC
>JANLSG010000319.1:0-14541 GCA_031362295.1 Chloroflexota bacterium | reverse complement strand
GAGGGCAGCACGAGGCTGTGGGAGGAGCACGCCGAGGTCATGGGCCCGGCGCTGGCGGCCCACGACCAGCTGCTACGAGACGCCGTCGTGGCCGCCGGCGGGTCTGTCGTGAAGATGACCGGTGACGGGTTGCTGGCGATGTTCGAGGACCCGCGGGCCGCCCTCGGTGCCGCGCTCGCAAGCCAGCGGGCGCTCGGCGTGCCAGCCCGCGACGCGCGTGGCGTGCTGCGGGTTCGAATGGCGATCCATGCCGGGCCGGCTGAGGTCCGCGACGGGGACGTGTTCGGCCCGTCGATCAACCGCGTGGCGCGCATCCTCGCGACCGGCCATGGCGGTCAGGTCCTGCTCTCGGCATCTGCGGCGCTCCTCGTCCGAGATCGGCTGCCACCTGGATCCGACCTGGTGGACCTCGGCACCCACCGGCTCCGGGACCTCGACCGCCTGGAGCAGCTGTTCCAGCTCGTCGCGCCGGACCTGCCCCGCGACTTTCCGCCGCTCCGGTCATTGAACAATCGGCGGACCAACCTGCCGGCCCAGCTCACCTCGTTCGTCGGCCGCGCGCGCGAGCTCACGGAAGTCGAGGCACTCGTGGCCCGCCACCGACTGGTCACGCTGGTCGGCACGGGCGGGACCGGAAAGACGCGTCTGATGCTGGAGGCCGCCGGGCGGATGCTCGACCGTTTTCCCGACGGGACCTGGCTCGCCGAGCTTGCACCGCTCGGCGATACGTCGCAGGTCGCATCCGAGATTGCCCGGGCGCTTGGGGCGCAGGAGGTGCCCGGCGTCCCGGCGACCGGCGTGGTCACCGCGTTCCTGGCCGACAAGGAGCTCCTGCTCCTCCTCGACAATGCGGAGCACCTGGTCGACGGTGTAGCCGGTGTGGCGGGCCGGCTGCTGGCCGCGGCGCCGAAGCTGCACATCATCACGACCAGCCGCGAAGCGCTCGCCGTGCCAGGCGAAGCGGTCCTGCAGCTCCAGTCACTGTCCTGCCCGGCCATCCAAATTCGGGCGGGCGGCATCCAGTCCAGCTCGCCGGACCTCGCCGAGGCGGCGGGCACGGAGGCCGTCCAACTCTTCCTCGAGCGCGCCACCGCGGCCGACCCAGGATTCTCGCTGGACGCGGCCAATCTGGGAGCGGTATCAGAGATCTGCCGCCGCCTCGATGGCATCCCGTTGGCGATCGAGCTTGCGGCGGCCCGCATCTCGGCGATGTCAGCCGACGACATCGCACATCGCCTGGGCGACCGGTTCCGGCTCCTTGCCGGTGGACGGCGAACGGCCGTCCCCCGGCAGCAGACTCTCCATGCACTCATCGACTGGAGCTGGGACCTGCTGAACGAGGACGATCGCCGGCTGCTCCGCCGACTGTCGATCTTCACCGGTGGCTGGACGGTCCAGGCCGCCGCCGGGATCGCGGGGCCCGATGCGGCGGTGGATGAAGTCGACCTCGTCGACGGCCTCACCCGTCTGGTCCAGCGGTCGCTCCTGATCGTCGACCGTGGCCCCACGACCCGCTACCGGATGCTCGAGACAATTCGCCAGTACGCGCGTGAGAAGTTGGTCGAATCCGGCGAGGCGGTTGCCCTCGGCGACCGCCACTTCGCCGCGTTCGCCACGCTCGCAATCGAAGCGGAGCCGAGACTCCGCGGCCCGCTGATGGTTGACTGGCTGGACCGTCTCGACGCCGACTCAGAGAACCTGGGGGCCGCTCTGGAGTGGGGCCTCGAGGCGCATCCGTGGGAGGCGGTCCGAATGGCCGCAGCACTCCTGGTCTACTGGAGTTTCCGGGTGGCGTCGGCAGACAACGATGCGCGAATCGTCACCGCGGTTGAGATCGCCCGCACCCGGACGGTCGGCCAGCCCAAGGTGCATGCCGGGATGCAGGCGCTCGCGGCCGGGCTGCTCGCCGAGGCCGCGCGGTTGTGGGGGATGTCCGGGCGGTCAACCGTCGGGCTGGGGTGGGCGATCGATGCCGTTGCACTCGCGCGAGCAAGCGGGGACGAGGTGGCCATGAGCGCCGCGCTCGCCGCGCTGGTGATCGCCAACGTGTTCACCGGGACACGGAAGGATTTGCGCCCGATGTTCGATGAGGCGATCGAGCTGGCCGAGAAGACGGAGGTCTGGTGGATGGTGGCGCAAGCTGCCGCCTTCACCGGCGCGACCGTGTGGGATCTCGACCACGCAGCAGGTGAGGCGCTGCTCCTCCGCGGGGAGGAGGCGGCTCGACGGTCGGGGAGCCCGTACGCCATCGGGTCTGCCGCGGTTGCGCACGGGCGCGTGCTGGGCAAGGCTGGCCGGACCGACGAGTCGGTTGCGACGTTCGGCATCGCGATCGACCGGTTCTCCGAGATCGGCGACGAGCGCTTCGCGCTGTCAGCGCGCAGTGACATGGCCCACGCGCTGCGGCGGGGCGGGCGCCTGGACGAAGCCGAGGCGCTGTACCGCGAGACGATCGGCTTGTGGGTGCATCTCGGCCATCGCGGCGCGGTGGCCAACCAGCTCGAGAACGTCGCGTATATCGCGGTCGCTCGCGGGCAGGCGGAACGGGCGACTCGCCTCCTCGCGGCCGCCGAAGCGATGCGGGAGGCCGCGAACGCCAGCATGGCCTTCGACGAAGTGCCGGAGATGACCCTCTTCGTCGATCGGCTCCGGACGCTTGCCGAACCGGCAGCAATCGATGGCTGGTGGCAGGTCGGCCGATCGACTTCGACCGCGGACACGGTGGCACTAGCCTTCTCGGAATAGCCCACTCCCGCCAATCGAGGCAGGACGCTTGGCGGATTGACCGGGCCTCCTTGCCCCATGACGATCGCTTGTGCGCCACGCCTGGCGCTCACCCAAGGGGACAAGCCGAATGCCGACACCGGGTCGATCGGCCGACGACCTGCCACTCGCCGCCTACTCGACGGGAGTCGATCCCGAGACCGAGCCGGCGATCATGGCCGTCGCAACCACACCGACGGTTGACACGCCCCCCGCCGCGCCGGCCTCGCCCGGCGTCCTTCCGGCGGGGCCATTCGACGCGGTCGTCGTCCAGGGACCGGCAGGCGATGACGAGGCCGCCTCTCCCCCCAGGATCGTCCTTGCTCGTGCCCGCGCGTTCGCGAGCCGAAATCCCCGCCCGGTCGCCGGTGGCGCATTTATCACGATGATCCTCGTCGGGCTGATGCTCCTGAGCGGGGGCAAACCCGCCCCCAGCGCTGCTGGTGCCGTCGCCAGCCCGGGCGCTCCGACCATCGCGCCGGTTGCCGTGGATCCCGGCGCCGCAACGCTCGTCCTGACCGGTGGAGTCAAGGGCACGTTCACGTTCACCGGCAATCCGGGCCAGCCCGTCGCGGGCAGCGCCGTGACAGCATCGTGGGTGGACACGCTCCAGAACGTCCTGACCCTCGATGGACCCGTCGACCGGGGCACTCGCATGACCGACGCCGGCCTCGTGCTGACCTGGGGCCTGATGCTCGATGGCAAGCTCGTGACCTTCACCTCGAAGGCCGGCGAGTGCACGATCGGCATGGCCTCGACGCCGAAGAGCGTCACCGGGTCGTTCGCCTGCAAGAAGCTCAAGAGCGACGACGGCAAGCTCACCGTAGGCGCGGCGGGCACCTACCGCACCTGACATCGGCGGATCGACTCGGGCACACTGGCGAACGGTTCGATGGACCAGCCAGTCGGAACGGGGAGACACCACCTGATGCAAGGGTTCGAGCGCCGGGACCAGCCCGGCAAGCGGGTCATCATCATCGGGGCCGGGATGGCCGGCCTCGTCGCGGGCTACGAGCTGGCGAGGGCGGGCCACGACCCACTGCTCCTCGAGGCCCAGAACCGCGTCGGTGGGCGCGTGTACACCCTACGCAAGTTCGCGCCGGGCCTGTACGCGGAAGCCGGAGCCATGCGTATTCCGCGCGTCCACGACCTGACCCTCGGCTATTGCGAGCACTTCGGACTGCAGCTCCGGCCGTTCATGATGGGCAATCCCAAGGGCCTGGTCCACGTCGGCGGCAGGCGGATGACCGCGGAGCAGGCGGGTCTCGTGCCCGACGAGCTCGGCTTCACCGTCGCCGAGCGCGAGCGTGGCCGCTCTGCGTCGGCCCTGTGGGAGGAGGCGACGAAGGACCTCGTGGCGATGCTCGAGGCCGATCCCGTCTCAGGCTGGGAGCACATCGTCCGCGAGTACGACAGCTACACCCTGCGCGAGTTCCTCGAGCTCAAGGGCTTCTCCGAGGGCGCGATCGAGATGTACGGCGTCATGAACTTCGTGGAGTCTGGCATCAACAGCGCCGTGACGGAAGAGTTCCGCGAGGACTTCGGCAAGGCATACGTGGACATGCAGGAGCTCGTCGGCGGGTCGGACAACCTGCCGAACGCGTTCTACCGCGAGCTGTCCGATCGGATCCGCTTCGGCGCCGAGGTCCACGCGATCGACCAGGACACCAACTCGGTTACCGTCCATTTCAAGACCGAGGCCGGGCGCTATTCGGTCACCGGCGACTACGCGATCGTGACGATTCCGTTCTCGGTCCTGCGCCAGGTCGAGATCATGACGCCCTTCTCCCGTGAGAAGCAGCGCGCCATCCGCCAGCTCAACTATTCGGCTTCGACAAAGGTGCTGTTCCAGGTCAGCGAGCGGATCTGGGAGACCGACGATGGGATTTACGGCGGCGCGACCGTCACGGACTTGCCCATCCGCCGCATGAACTACCCGACGCCGGACCCAACCACCCCCCGGGGGATCCTGCTCGCGAGCTACACGTGGGACCAGGACGCCGCTCGCTGGGGCGCGATGGACGAGGAGACCCGCCTGGAGGAGGCGCTGGACGACGTCGCGAAGATCCACCCGCGCATCAGGGACGTGTACGAGGTTGGCGCCTCGCATGCGTGGTACGACGATCGCTTCGCGAACGGGGCGTTCGCGCTGTTCCAGGCGGGCCAGCAGACCCAGCTCCAGGCCGACATCGTGCGGCCGGAGGGCCGGATCCACTTCGCCGGCGAGCACTGCTCGCTGTACCACGCCTGGATCCAGGGAGCCCTCGAATCCGGTCTTAGCGCGGCGCGCACGATCCACGAGACGCCCGTTTCGGCGCTGTGACGGCGTTCCTCCACGGCGTCGCGAGCGGCGACCCGACGCCGCGGCGCGTCGTCATCTGGACGCGGGTGAGCGGTACGCCCGGCGCGGAGCCCGTCGGCGTCCGCTGGCGGATGTTCGAGGCGGACGGCGACCGGCCGGCGGGTCACGGCCAGACGCTCGCGCGCACCGACGCCGACTGGACCGTCCGGATCGACGTCGGCGGCCTCCGCCCAAACACCTCCTACCTGTACGACTTCGAGGTCGATGGCGAGCTGTCGCCCCGTGGTCGAACTCGGACGCTTCCGGAGGGGGACCTGGCGTTCACGCGCTTCGCGCAGGTCTCTTGCGCCAAGTTCAACGCGGGCCACTTCAACGCGTATGGGCGGCTCGCGGAGCGCGACGACCTCGCCTTCGTCCTCCATCTCGGGGACTGGATCTACGAGGCGTCGCAGACCCCGCCGGCGAGCCAGACACCCAGCAAGGACATCGGGCGGCCGTTCGAGCCGCTGCACGAGTGCCGGACGCTGGATGACTACCGGACCCGGTACGCGCAGTACCGCCGCGATCCCGACGTGCAGGCGGCGAGCGCCGCGCACCCGTTCATCGCGACGGTGGACGACCACGAGTTCGCGGACGGCGCCTGGCGCGACGGCGCGACCGAGCACAAGCCGGAGCGTGACGGCCCCTGGGCGGACCGCAGGGCCGCCGCGTTCCGCGCCCGCGAGGAATGGCTCCCGGTCCGCCGGCCGGACCCCGCGAAGCCGGAGCGCGTCTATCGCTCTATCCCCCTCGGCACGTTGGCGGAGCTGTTTCTGCTCGACACGCGCACGATGCGCGACGAGCCCGCCCCGCCACCGGCACTCTCCCGCGAGGGCCGCAGCGCGCTCGGCGAGGACCAGAAGGCGTGGCTCTTCGACGGGCTCGCCGCCTCCCCCGCCCGCTGGCGGCTGCTCGGCAACCCGTCGGTCATGGCGCGGACGTGGAACGACGCGCTGCCGGAGGTGGCCCGGAAGGCGCTGGTCAAGATCAAGCTCATCGACCTCGACGCCACCGGCCCGGACTACGACCAGTGGGACGGCTACCCGCAGGAGCGGCGCGAGGTGCTTCGGTTCATCGGCGAGCTGGAGGTCCCGAACGTGGTCGTCCTGAGCGGCGACGTGCACGTCGGGCTCGCCGCGGAGCTCGCCGAGGATCCGCACATGCCGCCGGTCGCGGTGGAGTTCGTGAACACGAGGCTCAGCTCGCAGAACCTGGACGACAAGATGGGCTGGGGGGCGCGCACGGAGTCACTGGAGATCGAGGCGGCGCTGCTCGCAGGCATGCCGCACCTGCACTACCTGGACCTCGACAGCCACGGCTACTCGATCGTGGAGCTCGACCGCGACCAGCTCCGGTTCGAGTGGTGGACGGTGGACGACCTCGCGACGCGCTCGCCGGGTCAGGTGCGTTCCGCGGCGAGGGCCGTCCGCCACGGCGATCCGAGGCTCATCCCGGGCTGACGGCGGCCCCTCGCAGGCGACGAATGGCCTCCTCGATCGACCAGATCGCCAGCGGCCGCAGGTACACGCTCGCGCGGAAGTTGCCGTGCTCGTCATACGCCTCCGGCGTCCGGAACCAGAGGCCGCGCTCATAGGTGACGCGCGCCGCCCCGCTGGCGGTCTGCCACGCCTCCTCGACCATGCCCCGACCCATGAGCAAGGCAGCGATGGAGTAGGTCGTCCCGACCCAGACCTCCTCCGACTGCTCGCTGGACCGATCCACGCTGCCGTCGACGAGGATGCCGTTGACGGCGCCCATCGTCCCGCCGTGGAAGCCCATCACGTTCCGCTGCACGATCGTGGCGAGCGCCCGTCCGACTCGCTCGGGGTCGAGCAGGTTACCGAGGCCGGACAGGTCCGCGTACCACTGGCCTGACAGCTGGTCGGCCATGATCGTGCCCGGACTGGGCCCCTCGCTGTCGAAGGCGTAGTAGCCGCCCAACCACATCGTCGTCTCGAAGCTGGTCTGGGCACGCTCGAACGCCGTGCGCCAGCCGTCGGCAGCGACGGGGTCGCCATCGAGCCGCGCGAGCTCCTCGGCCGCGCGCAAGGCACCGAGCCACAGGATGCCGCAATACGAGCTCGCGCCGTGCATCGGCCACGTGTCGTACGTCTGGTCCGGGATGCCGCGGTGATCGGGCAGGCCGTCGTGGTTGGCGTCGCCTTCGATGAGCCGGTGGAGGACGGCCTCGACCGCCGGGCGAGCGGCGTGGGCGAGCTCCGGATCATCGAGCCAGCGGACATCGCGCCAGACCTGCATCGCGAGCTTGGGCGCGAGGTCCAGCCACAGGTTGGGATCCTGGAAGTGATACCAGTTGGAGCGGACGAACGGATCCTCGTCCGGGCCACCGACGTCGTGGGGCACGGTGAAGGCCACCTTGCGGACGCCGGGCGCGCCGGTCGCCTGGATGACCACCGGTGCGGGATTGTCCTCGTCGATGGTCGCAAGCAGGTCGCGAATGCCGCGCCGCTCCAGTTCTGGCCACAGCTCGAGGATGGCTGCAGAGGCAGAGAAGTCCACGTCCACCGTGTCGTAGAACTGGTAATCGAGGCACTCGAGCAGGGCAAAGCGTCCGATGTCGTCCGGCTCTGGCTCGGG
Source organism: Chloroflexota bacterium (assembly GCA_031362295.1). Lineage (GTDB taxonomy): Bacteria > Chloroflexota > Limnocylindria > Limnocylindrales > CSP1-4 > UBA5189. The sequence goes on along the minus strand of JANLSG010000319.1, from coordinate 6,839 downwards.
ACCGTCGACCTCGCCCGCCTCCCAGAACGAGCCGCCGTCGACGAGGAAGTACAGCTCGTTGAACAGCGCCGCCTTGTACCAGTCGGGGCGTTCCGGGTCGGCGAGGACCGGCGCCTGCCAGGCTTCGATGGCGGCCCGCCACGCACCGACGCTGCGGAGCGTGTCGACGGCAAGGTCCCATGCCCGCGTGCCCGTGCGACCCCACGCCCTGGTGTACCGCTTCCACCATCGCCGGCCGCTCCCGAACTCGACGATCGGGAGGTCCCACGCGATCGCGAAGCGCATGGACCGCGACTCGCCGGGCGCGAGCGTCACCCTGGCGCTCACGGCGCCGCCGAGCGCCTCGCCGTCGCCGGCGGGCCGGCGATCATCGGTCCGCTCGAGCAGCCCGTCGGCAGCGAAGTCCGCCCAGAGCTCACGGTCCCCGACGGCATCGAACCGCGATCGTGCCGAGACATCGATGCCGGGTCCGCCGTCGACGCCGATCGCAAAGGTCCCGCGGAGACCAATCGGGCCGGTATCCCCGTCGTGAAACCGGACGCCGGTGGCGGCACCTTCGTCGACGACCTCGGCCCACGGCCCGGCGGGCGGCGGTTCGTCGACACGGGCTCCGAGTGGGTTTCGCCAGCCGAGCATGAGGCCCACGGTGAGCGGGCCCGGTCCGGGGTTGTGGACCCACCACTCGACGCTTCCCACCGGCAACGCGCTCGTCGCGTAGTTGCCACCGATGACGGGCGACAGCTGCTCGCCCACGAGTCGAACGCCGACATCCGCCGGCTCGAAGGACCACCAGGCTCGCGGGAACAGCGCGTGGTAGGTCCCGGCGCCGACGGGCAGGTCCCGCGTCCAGTCGTTGAGCTCGTCCGGCTGGAGGGTGGACAGGACCCGCGCACTCGCGCCGTCGGGGCCGGACACGAACAGCGAGAAGCCATCCGCCGCGACCGGCCGGAACGCGTGCCGCCCAACCTCCAGATGCCAGCGCGCGATATCGCCCCGGTACGTCGGGCCGATGCTCCCACTGCCCAGGCCGCCCATCGGGATGCCGGCCCACTCGCCGTCATCGATCATCGGGCTGACGCGGGCGCGGCTCGGGTTCGGGCAGGGCAAGCCAATCGGGCGGCTCCACGCGACGGCCGGGATCGCCGGCTCGCCGGGCAGCCTGGCCACGGCTACTTCTCGACCCCGGTGACCACGACGCCGCGCATGAACGAGCGCTGGGCGAGGAAGAACACGACCACGGGCACCGCCATCGTCATCAGCGCGGACGCCTGGATGAGTGACGGCTGCGAGACGTACAGCGCGTTGTACTGCTGGATGGCGATCGGCAGCGTCTGCAGGTCCGGCTTGCCGGACAGGTACAGCAGCGGCAGGAAGAAGTCGTTCCACGAGAAGAAGAAATGGAAGAGGGTTACGGCGAGGAGCGCCGGCACGGACATGGGCAGGATCACGGACCGAAGGATCCGGAGCGGGCTCGCCCCGTCCATCATCGCGGCCTCATCGAGCTCCCGGGGGATCGTCAGGAAGTATTGGCGCAACAGGAACACGTTGAACGCGTTGGCGAAGAAGTGGGGGACGATGAGCGGGAGCCAGGTGCCGTTCCAGCCGAGCTTCGTGAACGCCGCGTAGGTCGGGATCAGGGTGACCTGGAACGGCAGGATGATCGTCGCGATCAGGATGACGAAGAGGATGTTCTTGGCCGGGAACCGGAACCGGGCAAAGCCGTAGGCCACGAGCGCGGACGACAGCACTGCGCCCAGTGTGCTGAGCAGGGACACGGCCGCGGTGTTGAAGAGCAATCGGGGGAAGTTCAGCTGCGCCCAGACGGTGCTGAAGTTGCTCCATTTCGGATTGAACGACCAGGACTGGCTGAGCGTCCGCCAGGAGCCCTGCCACACGATCGGGGTCTGGGTCGGATCCGCCGGGTCCACGAAGGTGCTCTCCGTCCGGCCCTTCTTGACCAGCATCAGGTTGCGATCGGTGCCGTCGATCGGCACGACGTAGATCTCGTACGACTCGCCCTGGTACGTCCCGGTCGCCGGGCTGGCCGGGTAGACCGGCGCCCCGGCGGTCGTGCGCTGGCCGGCGTCCTGCAACGCGAGCGTGACCATCGACACGAGCGGCAGCAGGAACGCGGCCAGGATCGTGATGGCGAACAGCGTCAGCGACGATCGCACGAGGTAGCCGCGAAGGATCCTCGAGACCGGGCTGCCGTCGCCGAAGGACGGCATGCGGGCTGCCCGATGCGCGCTCATGACTCGCCGCTGGCGTAGTAGACCCTGCCCCGGGTGAAGGCAAAGAGCAGGATCGTCAGCCCGAGCACGATGGCGAACAACAGCCAGCCGATCGCCGCCGCATAGCCCATGTGGTTGTTGACGAACGCCTCGCGGAACAGGTCAAGGTTGATGAACAGGGTGGCGTTGTTCGGGTCACCCCGGCCGTTGGTCAGGACATAGGCCTGGGTGAAGTACTGGAAGGTCGTGATCAGCGAGATCACGAGGTTGTAGAGCAGGATCGGCGACATCAACGGGATCGTGATGCGCCGGAACATCTTCCATGCGCCGGCACCGTCGATGCGCGCGGCTTCGTACAGTTCCGTCGGCACGGATTGGAGCCCGGCGATGTTGGTGAGCATGAAGTTGCCGATGCCCCACAGGCCGATGAGGGTCAGCGCGGGGTAGACCCACGTCGCACTGTTGAACCAGTCAGGTCCCTCGATGCCAACCGCCGCCAGGAGCCCGTTGAGCCAGCCGGTCTCGGTGTTGAGGAAGCTGACCCACACCAGCGTGCTGGCGACGAGGGGGATCTGGATGGGCATGTAGAAGAGGGTCCGGAAGACGTTCCGGCCGAAGAGCTTCGGGCTGTTGACGAGCACGGCCACGCCCAGGCTCGCAAGCATCGTGGTGGGGACGGCGATGAGGGCGAACTTGACGGTGACCACCAGGCCCTGAGCCACGAGCGGGTCCGCCGCCAGGCGGACGTAGTTCTCCAGCCCGACGAACTGCATCGCCTCGGGCCGGACGAGATTGAAGTCGGTGAAGGACATGACCAGCGACGCAATCGCCGGCCCGATCGTGAAGACCAGGAACCCGAGCACCCACGGCCCGACGAAGATCAGTCCCCAGATCGCCTCACGGCGCGATGGCGACATGCTCCGGCGCCCGCTGCGCGTCCCGCCGATCGGACCCTGGACCGCTGCCGAGGATTTGGCCGAGGATTTGGCCATGCCGGATGTCCTGCTCCCCATCGAGGCTGAAGGAATGAGGCCCCCTCGGGCCGGTGGCTCGAGGGGGCCAAGTTTCGCGCGATGGACCGCTTACTGCGCGGCGTCGAAGATGCCCTGCAGCGTCTGCTGCAGCTTCGCCAGCTCCGCATCCATGTCCAGGCCGGACGTGGTCCGGTAGGCGCTGCCGAAGGCCTGCATGGCGCTTCGGACCTTGGAGTAATCGGGGACGAACGACTGATGGTTCGGGATGTCGGGGTAGGCGAGCATCGCCTTGGCGACGTCCCAGTTGAGCCCCATGCCGGGGAAGTTCGCGTCGATGGAGTCGAACCATGCCTGCTGCTTGCTCTGGTCGGCCGGCATCGCGCCGTACGCCGTGAGCAGCTCGGGTGAGGCGACCATGGCGACGAGTGCCTTGAAGGCCGCGTCGGAGACCTTGGTCGTCTTCAGGATGCTGAACGTATCAGCGTGCAACGGCGAGGTGATCTTGCCGTCGACCGTCGGCTGGATGGCGAAGCCGAACTTGAACGGCTTCTTCGGGGGGGCGGGGGTCGAGCAGCACGTGAACCAGGTGTGGCCCTCGTCGATGGCGAGGTTGCCGGACCCGAACTCGCCACCGGCTCCGAGCAGATCGCTCGAGACCTGGTTCGCGGTCGGGATGAAGTGATCCGTCCAGACGCCGGCGTTCCACCACTTGGCGGCCTGCGCCATGGGCGCGGGCACGACGGCCTTGCCGTCAGAACCCAGGAGCGCCCCAACGCCGAACCATGCCGACTCGGCGCGCAGGTTGTAGTTGTCCATGTACTGGGCGTCGAAGCCCCACTGGACGGTCTTGGTGGCATCGAAGGCGGGGTCGGACGCGTCCTTGCCGTTCGAGTCGACCGTCAGCTTCATCGCGAGCGTGCGAAGGGCGTCGAGGTCCCACGGCTTGCCCTCGTACAGGTCACCGACCTTCGTCGGCGGGTACGGCAGGCCGGCCTCGTCGAAGAGGTCCTTGTTGTAGAAGAGGAACGACGGATAGACGGCGAACGGCAGGCCCACGGTGGCGCCGTTCTGGCCCAGCGAGTTGAAGAAGTCGACGAGTGACTGGTCCACGCCGGTCGACACGTAGCCGGACGACGCGATCATCGACTTGAGGTCGAGGAGCTGATCGGTGAACAGGTTGAGGCCCTCGACGCCGACCGGGCCGATGATGTCCGGCGCGGTGCCGGAGGCGAGCTCGGTCTTGAGGATGTTCGAGGCCTGGGTGTTGTCCACGATCTCGAGGGACAGGTAGACATCCTTCTGCGAATCGTTGAACGCCTTCGCGAATGCCTGCTCCGGGCCGATCTGCGCCGGCTGCGTGCCTGCGCCGAGACCGATGAACCAGCGCACGACGGTGCCGCCGTTCGGGCCCGGGCCGGCGGGGATGGGCTCCGGCGTGATGTTGACGGTCAGCGTCGCGGCCGGGGTTGCCACCGGGCCTGCTGTCGCGACGGCGCCCGCGGTTGCGGCCGGGCTCGCCGCCGGACTACACGCGCTTGCAACGAGCGTCAGCCCGAACAAGAGCGTCAGCCAGACTCGCATGCTGTGGTGCTTCACGTTCTCCTCCTGCAATGCCTGCTTCCTCCGGAAGTGCGGATTCGCTGGATCGATCGGTGCGGCGGTCAGTGGGTTGATCGGTGCATCACCCCCTGCTCGACGCGCGCGGGACGAGCTCCGTGGACAACAGGACCCGGCGCGTCGCGCGTTGTGTTCGATCGAGTGATTCCACGAGCAGGCGCACCAGCTCGCGACCCATCTCCTCGATCGGCTGGCGCACGCTCGTGAGCGGTGGCTCCATGGCCTCCGCGAGCGGCGAATCGTCGAACCCGACCAGGGCGACAGCCTCCGGCACCGGGCGCCCCGCCACTCGCAGGACGCTCAGCGCGCCCGCGGCGATGAGGTCGGACGCGGCAAAGACGGCGTCGAGGTCGGGGGCGGCGGCGAGGAGCCGGCGCATCGCCGCGGCGCCGCCCTCGTAGGTGAAGTCAGCGGTCGCGACCAGCCGGTCATCGCGCGGCATTCCCAGCTCGGTGAGGCCGTCGCGGTAGCCCTCGAGCCGGTCGATCCCGGCGCCCATGTCCTGGGGTCCCGCGATCGTCGCGATCTTCCGGCGGCCGATCCCGGCGAGGTGGCGGACGGCGGATCGAGCAGCCTCCCGGTTGTCGACGTCGACGAAGCTCGCCGAGAGACCCGCCGGCGGACGTCCACCGACGACCATCGGCACGCCCCGCGCCTCGAGGTGGCCGGGGAGGGGATCGTCCCCGTGGAGCGACACGAGGATCACGCCGTCGACGTGGCCGGCGCCAAGGTAGCGCTCGAGCCGCAGCTCTGCGGCCTCGTCCTCGGGCATCAGCAGGACGACCTGCAGGTTTCGCGCGGAGAGCTCCGCGCTGATGCCGCGGAGGAGCCTCGGGAAGAACGGATCGTCGAACAGGCGGCTGGCCGGCTCGGTGATCACGAGCCCGATCGAGTCGCTGCGCCTGGTTACCAGGGACCGGGCGGCCTGGTTGGGGACGTAACCGAGTCGCGCGACGGCGCGCTCGACGGCGCGGCGCACGTCCGGGCTGACCTTGGGCGAGCCATTCACGACCCGCGACACGGTCGCGCGGGAGACGCCGGCCTCGCGCGCAACCCCGTCGAGGGTCGCGCTGCGACCGTTGCCGGAGGTGCCGTTCGGGGCACCGCCACGGCCCTCCGCGCCGTCGAATGTGAGAGCGCTCTCACGCGTCATACGGGCATTGTGCACGCCTTGTCAAGAGAGCGATATCACGTTCACTAAACGAATTGTCGCGGGAGGATTGACCCCGGTATGCGACACTCGCCCCATGTCCGCGATTGCCACTTCGAAGGCGCTGGACCGATACGAGGCCGTCATCGGCATCGAGGTCCACTGCCAGCTCAAAACGGCCTCGAAGATGTTCTGCTCATGCTCGACGGCGTACGACGGCGACCGGCCGAACAGCCACGTCTGCCCCGTGTGCCTGGGGCTTCCTGGCGCGCTGCCCGTGATCAATAAGCGGGCGGTGGAGCTCGTGCTCGCGACGGGGGCTGCGATCGGTGCTTCGACGCCGGAGGCGACGCGCTGGGATCGCAAGAACTACTTCTACCCGGATCTGCCCAAGGGCTACCAGATCAGCCAGTACGACCTGCCGCTCGCATCCGCGGGGACGCTCACCTTCGAGACATCGGGCGGCCCCTTCACCACGGGCATCACCCGTGCGCACCTCGAGGAGGACACGGCGAAGCTCGTCCACGGCGAGGGCCCGATGGGGGAGCGCCTGAGCCTCGTCGACTTCAACCGCTCCGGCATGCCGCTCATGGAGATCGTGACCGACCCGGACATCCGCACGGCCGAGCAGGCCCGCCGCTACGCGGAGGAGCTCCAGCTGCTGCTGCGGACCATCGGCGCATCGGACGCGGACATGGAGCGCGGCCAGATGCGCGTGGAGGCGAACGTCTCACTGCGCCCGCGGGGCACGGAGGCGTTCGGGACGCGGGTAGAGGTCAAGAACATGAACTCGTTCCGCTCCGTGGAGCGGGCGATCGAGTTCGAGATCGAGCGCCAGGCGGCAGCGCTGGACGCGGGCGAGCCGCT